>JALYVA010000081.1 GCA_030853485.1 Acidobacteriota bacterium | reverse complement strand
GGCCAGATCATCCTGATCCGAAAACTGCAGGGTTCGTGGGATCCAGCGAAAGGAGTTAAATAGGAAAGCGACGCCTGGAAAGCCAGACGCCGATCCCACCGATCACCTTGGGCAAGCTACCTATCGGTTCAGATCATGAATCGTCTGCCCTACCGCCTGCCCGAGCTGTCCGGCGGCATCTTTGACACCCCCAGCCACCCGATCAGCGGTCCCCTCGTTAGCTAAATCCTCATTGCCTGTTAGTTGTCCCACACCTCGCTTGATCGCGCCGGCGAACGAACCCACTTTGCCTTCCGCCTGCTGCTTTGCGCCCCATCCAAAAGACTTCCGCGCCGCGCTTTCCACGCCGTCATAGCCGGTAAAATACTCCGGCCCAGAGCCGTTAAAGAGAAGAACGGTAGTGGCGATTCCGACGCCCACGCCAACCAAAATCCAGGGAAGAGCTTTCATATGTAAATCCTCTATGTGGTTGGATGCAAGCGTCAACGCTCAGAGCGCGGAGCGGATCAACATTCATCCTTGCCAAAAATTTCGCCCAGGTCACATCTGACCTCCTACTCAGGCATCCAACTGCTATGACCAAATTACGAAAAGCGGTCGTGCTCGCTCCTCTGTTGTTCGCTACCAGCCTTTTGCCTGCGAACGCGCAGTACAACAACAACTACAACAATTCCAATGGCGATAATTATCGCAACTTCAATAATGGGGTGCGCGATGGCGGACGGGGCGGGAACTACTACAACAGTGGCACCGACCAGCGCTACTCGAATGGCCGCGACGACTCACGCTATGGGAACGGCGGCACAGACCAACGTTACGGTAACAACCGCGACGACAGGCGCTACTCGAACGATGGCTATCGGCGCGATCAGGGCGGCATCGGACCGGGCAAGGGAGCGCTGATTGGAGGCGCCGGCGGAGCGGTACTTGGCGCGCTCTTCGGCGGCGGCCTCAAAGGCACAATGATCGGGGGCGCAGCCGGAGCCGGGATTGGTGCAGTAGTAGGCAAGTCGGCCCAAAACAAGCGCCGCGATCGTTATCAACGCACCTACTAGGAAAAATTTCCGACACTCGCAGCCGTTTGCCGTCGCAAAGGTGAGGTTCTCCCTTTAGCGCTCCAGCTAACGACAGACCAGAACGAAAAGGATCGACCCATGCGCATGATTCAACGTATCGCACTCGGACTCACCTTGACCGCCGCGGCAGTCGCCGCCTCCGCCCAGTCTCCCGCCACCATTAAGCCGGACGCAGACACAAACGCGCCCCACAATTGGACGAAAGAGCAAATCCTTACCTGCACCGTCTCGCAGTGCTGGCAGCTGGCCGGAAAGAGCGAAGATACGTTCTTCGACATCGTCCAGCAGCTCGCGGCGATCTCAGCGCAAAACCGCAATATTACCTTGCCCAACGATGCGGCCGCCGGCCAGCGCGTCGGGAATTACATCAAGATAAAGGCCAAAGCGGACCGTCAGGCGTTGCTCTTTTCCATCGTCGACGCTTCGGTGCGGCACCTAGGCGCGAAGGCCTCCTCCAAAGCAGCGCAGCAGAATTAGCGGCGGCGGAGGAGGAGACAAGCGCTACCATATCTGCATGCGCGCCGTTCCCCTCCTCCTCCTCGCAGTGACTGTGTCCACATCCGCCTTTGCGCAGACCTCCGTATCTGCACCTGCACCAATCGACGTCGTTAAGCTCGAACAAAATCTCTGGACTACGATGGCGGAGGACGGCTTCGGCGCGGTGCGCGTCTTGCTAACGCCGGACTTTCTTGAAGTCGACAACCACATCCAGGCCGCCGATGCGCTCCTGATCCATCTGAAACATTGCAAGCTGACGTCCTACGAGCTGCGCGATCTGCAAGTCCGAGTTCTTACGCCGGATTCGGTCATGACGGCGTACAACGTCGTGAGCAGCTTTGCCTGTGAGATGAACGAAAAGACGGAAACAAAGAACTACGACGATAACTCCACAACGATTTGGGTGCGACGACCGGGTGCGTCAAAGTGGCTCGTGCAGGCGCACACGGAGACTCCGACGAGGCGATAACAATGTTGCCCCAACTGCGGTCCCTCTCGTCAGGCGTTCCGGTTTCAACTCACCAGTACGCGGCCTGCGGCATCAGGGCTCCGGCCTCTATCCAGCGCGCGACCGCGTCGATGTCTGCATCGGAGAGCTTTGGTTTATTTGGCGGCATAGGCATCGGTTTGCCCTGCTTGTCGAGCGCTTCCTCGTGCTGCATCAGCCGCAACAGCAGGCTCTTTGCCGGGTCGCCAGGCACGACCGCTGGACCGCTGTTACCTCCTTTTAGCAGGCCGGTGCGGGTCTGGAAGTTCAGCCCACCCTTGCGATTCCAGCCTCCGTGGCACCGGAAACAATGCTCCTGAAAGATGGGCTGCACGCGATCCGGATAAAACTGCGTCGAGGCAGGATCATTGGTCAGGGGACCGCGGACTGCCGGTGGTTGTGAGCTGCATCCAAGCAAGGCCGCAGCCACCAGACTCCATCCCCCTGCCGACCACTTCATCCCTGCTCCCTTACACGTTCCTGTTGTGCATCTGCCTGTTAATCGACAAGTATACGGAACCCACCTCGTTACTTACACGGTTGCGGGTTCGTCTCTAAGGTAGAAGATGCTCTGGCGTTCCGCGCCTCCGAAAACATGATGCGTACCAACGCCCCCATCCCGGCCATTCTGGCGCTTGCAGCCTTGTTTTTATCCTCTGTCTGCGGCTTGGCAAAAACAGCTCACCACCATGTTCCTGCGTACAAGCCGGCGAAGCAGGCCTCCCGTCGAACAGCCCACGTCGAGCGTGTGCAACGCGAACGCGTTTCGGGCCGCCGCTCCCCGCAGCGCGTTGAGAGGACCTCGGCACGAACTCCCCCCCGCAGGCTTCGGGAACACATAGGCTCGACACATCGAGTACAGCAACGGGTGTCCCTGAATCGCCATGCGCTGCGCCATGAGGTACGCGGGCGGAGAGGTCGCCGAAGAGCGCCCGAGCGTGAGCTGGCCGCCTCCTCTGCTCCTTCGGGCAAAGCTACATCGGAGGACTTTCTAAACGCAGCAGGCGGCCGCACCGAAGATGCCGCGGCCAGGAATGCGGTTGCAGAGAGCGACATTCCCACACACGCGGGTACCCCGGCGCCACTCGCCATTCACGGCACGGCTCGGCCGGACGAGCCGAGTCCTGCGCACTCAGCCTCCTCTGTTTCGCGTCCTGTCGCCGTGGTCAGCGTGATTCGGCCTACGGCGCAGAAGCCACGGCTGGCCAGTGTCGAAGAGGTCGCCTCCACGCCTGTCATTCTTCCAACGCTCTACAACAAACGTGGCCGCCTGATCGTTCCTCCGCCACTCAAGGGCTCGCACGAGATCCTGGTTCACCAGAACGAAGTAGCCGACCGTGATGGGCTGCAACGCATACAGAACGATGACGATCTGCTCGGCATGCGAAGCCACGGCTATCTTGTCCCCGTGCCAGTCGGAGTAGGCATGCAGGTGGACGAGCGTTTGCCGGGAAACCGGCGCTTCTGCCGTCCGTGGACTGCGCAGTTTCTGGAAACGCTTGCCCGGGCCCATTATGCACATTTCCGCACGCCGCTGCAGGTCAACTCAGCAGTTCGAACCGTCGAGTTTCAACAGCACCTCGTGCACATCAACGGCAACGCCGCACCTGCAGAAGGAGACACTGCCTCGCCACACTTGACCGGGCAGGCAGTTGACATCGCCAAGCACGGCTTGTCGCTGACCGAGATCGCGTGGCTGCGTGGATACCTGCTGCCGCTGGTGCAGGAGGGCAAGGTCGACGTAGAGGAAGAGTTTCAGCAGTCCTGCTTCCACATCAGCGTCTATAAGCGCTATGTGCCGTCTGCTAATACACCGCAGCGCGAGGTCGCTACCCATCGTGCGGGAACGCCAACCCTTGCTGCAGCCATGCGGTAGCGCTATCTGGGCTGAAGCACCGGCAAAGCCCAGGCGAACAGCGCTGCCGATTGCCTCCCGTACCTACGCTAGATTGCTCCTGCTCCATGTTGGTCTCGTTACGGACGCGACAAAGTGTCGGCACGCCCGTACAGGTCAATCCCGGCTGGCTCGATCAGCTCCCGCTCGCCGCTTCGCCAGCTTCGATAAGCGGCATCGAGCACACGCATATTGGACACACCGTCAGCTCCGGTCGCACGAAAGCTCCCCTGCCCACGGGTAGCCAACGCGAAGCTGTCGAGCATCCGGGTGTATCCGTCTGCATTGTCAAGCTCAAGCGTTTCAACCGTCTCGCCCGCGCGCCGCAGCGCCACCTCCACCGGACGGTCCACAGTGAGGGCATTTTCAACCACCAGCACGCCCTCGCTTCCCGTAACCTCCAACGCCGAACGATAGAGAGCTCTGGCGCTCACGGTCACATTGGCGAAGCTTCCCCTGGACATAACAAGCTGCAGCGAGGCCGCTGCCTCCACCTGCCCCGAGAACTCGTCGCGCGAGGCTACCGTGCTGACCGACACGACATCCTCATCGAGGACGTAGCGCAAGGCGTCGATGCAATGCACTCCCACATCCCCTATCGGGCCGCCACAGGCCAGCGCAGGGTCGGCAATCCATTTGCGCGGAGCCGCAGTGGCCGGATACGCATACTGCGCGTGCGAAATCCGCGGCTGGCCTATGTGGCCTGCGGCGATCTGCTCTCGCATCCAGTCCAAACTGCGGTTATAGCGGAAGTTCTGCGCCACGCCGAAGAGCTTCCCTGCTCTCTGCGCAGCAGCATTCATCTGCTCGGCCTCATCAGCATGCATGGCCAGCGGCTTTTCGCAAAGCACCGCCTTACCATGCTCGAGCGCAAGCAAAGTGTCGTCTAAGTGCATGGCATCGGGCGAGGTGATCAGGACGGCATCCACCTCCGGCGACGCGCAAAGCTCCTCGCGCGTGACGAAACAGTGCGCAATGCCGAACTCTTCGCAGTTCTTCCGCGCGGCGTTCCCGTCGCGGCGCCACATGCCGGTCAGTACGGCATCCTGGCAGCGGGCAAACGCCGGAAGCAGGCGGCGTACGGCGTGATGGCCAAAGCCTAAGATCGCGAATCGCACCGGCGGGTAAGACATAAAGCCTCCAAGGCTGGCACTCGTCGGCACCTTTTGCCCGTTTAGAACAGCAGGTTCTCTTCAACAGGAAGAGGACAACAATAGCCAGTGTAAGCCTCACTGCGAGGTCTGCCCACGCCCACCAAATTTCGTCGGCCGCCTTCGCTTACTTCTCAGCATGGCACAGCCGACGAAACACCTGCACCGTCAACGAGCTCTCTTACCCGGTCCCTCACCTCATCGCGAATGTCACGTACCTCTTGCTGAGAAAGACCTTTCGGGTCGCGAAGAGGCCAGTCGTCACGGCGCAGTCCGGGAACAAAGGGACATTTATCTCCACATCCCATGGTGATCAGAAGCTGAGCGCCTTTTGCCAGCTCTTCGGTCAGCTTCTGCGGTTTCGCATGACTGAGGTCGATGCCAATCTCCTGCATCACCGCCTGTACTTCGGGGTGGACGCGTTCGCCCGGTTCTGTGCCCGCTGAGAAGGCCCGCGCTTTGCGGGGATCTGAAAGTTGATTGAAAAAGGCCGCGGCCATCTGCGACCGCCCCGCGTTATGGACGCACGCGAAGATCACCATGAGCATGCAGTCTCCTACTTTCTGCTCTGCGGTTTGATGGCGTAGACCTTCACGCTCGCCGCTGCCGTGTTCACGTCGTACGTACGCAGCAGTTCGGACAGTTCTTCGTGGAGCGTGGGCGCACTCGACGTAGGGGAACAGCACGAGCCCGCCGCCATGGCCGGGGAGCAGCAACCGGACTGATTTTCTACCTTGGCATATGCGTTAAGATCGGCCCGGCTGTCCACAATCTCCACATGCTCGAATCCTGCAGCAAGGAGCCCTGCGCGGTAGTCGTCGATCAGGATAGCCCCGCCAATGCAGCCAACATAGGCCGCCATGCTGCGTGCAATCGCCTCCGGCAACTCCCTTTTCAGAGCGATATCACTCACCGCAAGGCGGCCGCCCGGCTTCAGCACGCGGGCAATCTCACGGAACACTGCAGGCTTATCCGGCGCGAGGTTGAGAACGCAATTCGAGATAACACAATCGACCGAACCATCTGGCAATGGAATCCGGTCAATGGTCGACTCATAGAACTCCACGTTGGTGTATGCGCCCGCTTCCGCGTTCGACCGCGATCGCTCGATCATGGCAGAAGTCATGTCGATCCCGATTGACCGGCCCTCCGGCCCTACCCTCTTCGAAGCGAGAAACACATCCAGGCCGCCGCCAGAGCCAAGGTCTACGACAACTTCCCCGGGACGAAGGTGAGCAGTCGCCGTTGGATTGCCGCATGACAACCCCATGTTGGCCTCTGCCGGAATGGACGTCAGCTCTTCTGCCGAGTAGCCAAACGCCTCGGCCACCGCCTTTACGCCTGCGTGCTTGCTCGAAAGGGTGGACTCTGCCACCGCGCTATACTTCGACCGAACCGACTCAAGAATCTCCGTCACGCCTTCACCTCATATATGTCAACGTGAATATATTTCTTGCTGTCGCATTCGTCAAGGCATATATTTTATGCATGGCTCGTCAAGCTCTGTTCGACATGCAACTGTTCTTCCAGGCCCTTGGAGATAACACCCGGCTCCGGCTGCTTAACCTGATGGGAGAGCAGGAAGTCTGCGTCTGCTACTTCGTTGAAATCCTGGGCGGCCCCCAGCCAAAGATCTCCCGGCATCTCGCTTATCTGCGCAACGCCGGCATTGTTGCAGCCCGCCGCGAGGGGAAGTGGATGCACTACCGCATCATCATGCCGCCGCATATCGGGGCTAATCAGATCCTTCGGCAGACGCTGGACTGGCTGAAGGAAGACAGGACAATGCTGGTAGACCGGGCACGGCTGACAAAGGCTTGCTGCTCGCCCGCGAAGTATGCACTGGACGGAGCCCCGGTTCCTGCTGCCATCCCGGACCAGAGCCGCGAGTCCTGCCGATGAGCTCCGCTGTGACCGCGGGCCGCATCTGCTCCCCAGCCGAACGCAAGCAGCTGTCTTTTCTCGACCGCTACCTGACTGTCTGGATTTTCCTCACCATGGCGGCAGGCGTGAGCGTTGGGCACTTCTTCCCCAACTCCGCCACCTTCGTGAATCGCTTTCAAAGCGGTACGACCAATATCCCTATTGCCATCGGCTTGATCGTCATGATGTTCCCGCCCTTGGCAAAAGTTCGCTATGAGAAGCTGGGCGAGGTCTTCCGCAACAAGCGCGTGCTGGGACTTTCGCTGGTGCAGAACTGGCTCATCGGGCCCATGCTTATGTTTGCGCTAGCTGTCCTCTTCCTGCGGAATCAACCGGCCTACATGCGTGGGTTGATCTTGATCGGCATCGCACGCTGCATCGCCATGGTACTGGTCTGGAACGAGCTTGCGGAAGGTGATGCGGATTACGTCGCCGGGCTGGTCGCCATCAACAGCGTCTTCCAGGTGTTCTTCTACAGCTTCTATGCCTGGGCGTTCCTTACCGTTCTGCCGAAGTGGTTTGGCCTGCAGGGTAGCGCGGTGCAAATCGGTATCGGTCAGATCGCAAAGAGCGTATGCCTTTACCTCGGGGTACCCTTCGCCGCTGGCTTCCTGACCCGGTACGTGCTCATCCGCGCCAGGGGCGAAGAATGGTACAGACTGCACTTCATATCCCGTATCAGCCCGCTCACGCTGGTGGCGCTGCTCTTCACCATCTTTGTGATGTTTTCTTTGAAGGGGGGCCTGATTCTTCGCCTGCCTTTGGACGTGGTGAGGATCGCCGCTCCTCTGGTCATCTATTTCCTCATCATGTTCCTTGTCAGTTTCTGGATGGGAAAACGTCTAGGCGCCGACTACGCGCAGTCTGCCACCCTGTCATTCACTGCTGCCGGGAACAACTTCGAGCTTGCGATCGCCGTGGCTGTCGCTGTCTTCGGATTGAACTCTGGCGAAGCCTTTGTCGGTGTCGTTGGACCGCTCATCGAAGTCCCCGCACTGATCGGCTTGGTCAATGTGGCGTTCTGGCTGCGGAAGCGAATGTATCCAAATTTCGAGCAGGTCGCTTCTCGTCAGCAGCCAACTTAGCGAATTCTATGTCAGCGTCCTGGTTCAGGAGCATTGGCCATCACATCCCTGCAAACCATATCCGCAATCCAAACTCGAAGCTGCTGACAGGCTTCCTTTCACCGAAGACTCGCGCCGCTTCAAGCGCTGTCATACCGTGTAGGAACGCCCACAACGCCACCGCCGCCTCGGGAGCACGCCTGTCCCCGTAAATACGGGCGACATGTTCCAGCACAAACTGCCATGACCGCGTATGCGTTGCATCATCCTCCGTATCGGTGTCGGAAGGCAACAGTGTGAGGGAGAAAATATGGGGCTGCTCGCGCGCAAAACGGACGTACGCTTGCGCGATGGACCGAACAGCCTCTTTGGGAGACTTCTTTCCAACGGCCTTCTGGAGCGCCTCCAGCAGGCGGCGGCGGCTCTCCTCCGCGAGCGCAGCTTCGAGAGCTGCCAGATTCACGAAATAGCGGTACAAGGCATTCGGCGCGAGCCCGAGGGCTGCAGCCACGCTGCGGATCGCCAGCCTGTCGACGCCGGCTGCTGCAACCTGGTTCATGGCGGTATCCAGAATCGTCTGTCGATCAGTCTTCGAAGGGTACGGCATAAAAGAAACTGTACATCTTGACACGCCCCCCCAGTAGATGTACGGGGTACACATTGAAGATGTACGGTGTTTATGTTGCTGTAAGGGGTGAGGGCATGGCCGCAAAATCAGTCGTAGTCACGGGAGCGTCCACCGGAATAGGACGAGGTATCGTAGAGGGGCTTCTGCACAAGCAGTTTAGTGTCTTCGGCACTGTTCGCAAGCAGGCCGATGCAGATCGCCTTCGGTCTGAGCTCGGTACAGGATTCACACCGCTTCTGATGGACGTCACCGACCAGGCAGCCGTGCTCCGGGCGGCAGATCAGGTGCGCAGATCCCTGGGAGGGTCCACTCTCGCAGGCCTTGTCAATAATGCCGGAATCGCGGTGGTCGGGCCTCTTCTACACCAGCCTTTGACAGAGTTCCGCCGTCAACTGGAAGTGAACCTTACGGCGCCATTGCTGGTCACCCAGGCATTTGCGGACATGCTCGGGACCGACCGTACCAGGGCAGGCGCGCCCGGCCGCATCATCAACATCAGTTCCGTGGGAGGAAAAATGGGAGCTCCATTCCTCGGCGCCTATGCCGCCTCCAAACATGGTCTTGAAGGGATGTCAGAATCTCTTCGGCGCGAATTGATGCTCTATGGAATTGACGTGATTCTCATCGAGCCCGGTTACGTAAACACGCCGATTCTGGACAAGGCAGAAGCCGAAGACTTCGGCATCTATGCCGGGACAGACTACGGGCCGATCCTTGAGCGGTTCGCGAAGTTCTTTGTCGCGGAAGGTCGTAAGGGACTCGCGCCCGCTGCGATAGGGGACGCAGTGCACAAGGCCCTCACAGTCCGTAAGCCCAGGGTCGTCTACACCGTGGTAAAACAAAAATTCAAAAACTGGACACTTCCGATGCAGCTCCCGAAACGCGTCCTCGACCGCCTCATTGCAAAGCAGCTGGGGCTCGGATCTCAACGCTAGGCCGCCGCGTGGTCCCAGTGAAATTGCGAGGGGCGCCATTGCGGATCTACGAACGTCACGTTCACCTGCAACCCCGTACCGGTTGTGCAGAGCACCGCAGCAACGCCAACAGGCGCGACATTTTTCGTGATCCATAGCGCGTTTCGAGCAAGCGGACCGGCTATAGGAGTGCGCATCTCCTGCCCTGCACTCCCGCCGGCCCTGCCTGTACTGAAAGGCGCTTCTAAGAAGCAGGGGGCTTTCTACGCCTTTGCCTGCGCTGCGTTGGAGACCTCTTCCCACTCTTCCCAGGTCGCGATCCGGTCGGCGTATGTGGCACGTGCACTCGGCAGCCACCGGCCCAATGCCAGCCTCAGCGGTGGATTTTCGGCATCCACAAGCTTCAAGATGGCCCCGGCCGTAGCCTTTGGATCACCGCGTTCCAGATGTATCAAGCGCGCCATAAACTGCTTCCGAAACTCCGCATACGCCTCGATACCATCCGTCCTTTTCGCTGATTTCCCGAAATCCGTTGAGTAGGCTCCGGGCTCGACCAGCGTGACCTTGATGCCAAACTGCTTGACCTCTTGCGCCAGGCCTTCGTAGAGTACCTCGACAGCAGCTTTAGTCGCGGCGTAGAACCCAATGACCGGCACCGGCGTTATGGCCAGCGAACTTGAAACCCCCAGAACGTGCCCGCTTCCCTGCAGCCGTAGCAGTGGCAGAGCAGCACGAAGCACCCGAATCATCCCGAAGTAATTCACTTCAAACAGATCGAGGATCTCTGCGTCGGTCGCCTCTTCCACCGTCGCGATCAAGCTGCTGCCGGCGTTGTTGACAAGCACATCCAGCTTGCCGAAATGCCCGTAGGCCTGCTGAACCACCCGCGGTACTTGTTCGGGATCGGTCACGTCGAGCGCAAGCGGAAGAACCGCATCTCCGAAACGCTCCTGCAGGTCCGCAACATCCGCCACGTTGCGAGACGTTGCCGTGACTTTATCTCCCCGTTCCAGAGCAGCTTCGGCCCAGATGCGACCAAGACCACGTGACGCTCCGGTGACGAACCATACTTTACTGTTCATTCCATTTCTCCTGTATGCAGCTAGCTTTGCGAATCTGTACAGCGTAAAGTTTATGGGGAAAGGCTGCTGCGTTATGCTTCTCTAGACAGTACCCGCACATTTGAACACTGTCAACATTGGAACAGAAATGACGAAGAAACGTTCGACCTATCATCACGGAGACTTGCGCGCTGCCCTCATCAAAGCTGCCGATGAGATGATCGCCAAGGACGGCATCGAGGCTTTCTCCCTTCGCACCGCCGCTCAGCGCGCGGGAGTGTCTCCGTCTGCTCCGGCACACCACTTTGGGAGCGCAAAGGGACTTCTGACCGAAGTCGCTCTTCTCGCCTTCGAACGTGCTGATCGATACATCGAGGGCGCCGGTCACACCACAGACGCGGTCGCAGATGTGCGAGCGGTAAGTCTCGCCTTCATCACTTTTGTCCTTCACCATCCCGGACAATTTCGTCTGATGTTCCGCAATGACCTCGTGAATCGAACCGACCCACGTTTCGCTGCGGCAAGCAGAAAACCGGGCCTGCGGCTGGGCCGTGCGGTTCTGGCGTATCACGGAAAGGCCCACGTTGACCCCGAGAGCTTTGAAGATGCCGCCGATATGCTATGCAGTTTGGCTACACTGCACGGTCTGGCTACTCTGGTGCTGGAAGAAAAAGCTGCTCACTTCTTCCGAAACGCGAACTCCCGAAACTTTGTGCGAGAGTATCTGCCAAAGGTGATCGAGCGTCTCTATCCGGATCACACGGGCTGAGCCTGAGGGCGTCTGACGTCACTCAACCAACGCGCTCCTAACGCCTGACGAACGACAGCAACACTAAGGGCGCGGATAGCTCGAGTTCTTAAACGGGCCTTGCGGCTTGTACATCTTGGCCATTTGACTGAAAGGCAGTTGAGGCGCGAGCCTGCTGAGCAGGTGGAGCACGTTGCTCAGCCCGGGCCGCACCTCCGCCTTGTCGGCTTCGATTCCGGCAATCGCCTTCTTTGCGAACACATCCAGTGGCATCGCTTTCTGTCCTTTCATCGCTTCGGCGAACTCGCCACGAAACAGTGGCGTTTCCACTCCAGGCGGAGCGAGTTCGACGACCGTTACACCGGTTCCACGCAGCTGCACGCGCAAGCATCGCGTGTAAGCGTGAATCGCCGCCTTCGCCGCGCTGTATACGGGAGACAAGGGAAACGGAACAAAGGCAAGGCCGGAAGAAACGTTGACAATCAGCGCACGGCTCTGCGTCTTGAGATGAGGGAGGAACTGCTGAATCATCTGAATAGGGCCACTCAGGTTAGTGTCGATCTCTCTCGTGACGTCCTTCAGTTCTCGCTTCCCATTCAGGTCCAGGTTGCGCATGATACCCGCATTGTTGATCAGAGTATCGAGTGCCGGAAATTCGCTCACGACCGCTCGGTAGAGAGCTTCGATTTCAGAAGGACTGCTCGCATCGCTTTGGAAAATGTGGACATCAGGCAGGCTGCCTTGGGCGGCACGGAGCTTCTGCTCATCGCGCCCAGTGATCAGCACGGTGTTGCCTCGCTGCAAAAGCTGCTTTGCCAGTTCCAGCCCAATGCCGCTGGTTCCACCGGTGATCAGAATTGTTCGATGACTCAACTTCATGCGAGCTCCCTGGTGTGCAGATGCGTGGACCTCGCCGCGAAGCGAAAGGCGAGACCAGTTGGTGGAGGCGACACCCGGAGAAGTGTCGGAAATTCGGCTACCGCAAGGCGTGGCTGTGAATGTTAGGAGCCTCACGCCCGGTGAGAGCCACGGACACCGCTCAGGTCGGCGGCTCCACTTACTCACCTGTAATGGAGTATAGGCGGGTCACTCTCTCTTCGGAATAAGGCACTTATTCGTGCAATACTTACCTAAAGGAGAGTGAACCATAGATGACGATCTCCGAACAGCAATCCCTGCCCGCCCAGCCCTCGCCCGCCTGCGACGCAGCGCTCACGACCGATCCCCGCGTCGAGACTCTGGTGCACGAGCTCATCGGACGTGTGGCCAGCAAGTGGACCATGATCGTGCTCGAAGTCCTTGCCGAACGAGGGGAAACTCGCTTTACGCGATTGAGCGAAATGGTTCCGGGAATCAGCTATAAAATGCTCACTCAAACCTTGCGCCAAATGCAACGGGAAGGTCTCGTCCACAGGACCGTGCATCCGGTCGTCCCGCCGAAGGTCGAATACAAGCTGACCCCCCTGGGCTTCAGCCTCGGAGCTGCGTTCTGTACCGTCTGGCTGTGGGCGGAGGGCAATCTGGAGGAGGTAGAGGCCGCCAGGCGGGAGTTTGACAAAACCGTTCCTGGAACAACTGGAGCAAGACACGCCTGACCGAGCACAATCCCGTCGGCTCAGACGGAAGAGCGGATCACTTCGCGGTCGCAACCGCGTTCACAGCGGGAAAATTTCCCTCAAGCGTTAGTGTGCGTCGTTTTTGAAAATCTGTTCCGCGAAGAAGTTTTCGACCTTGGCCTGATCGTGCAGCATCTCGAGATAGGCGTTCTTAAGCAGTTGCGAACGTCCCTCGCGAAGTTGCTGCCGGATCGCCTGCTGCACCCGCGGATCATCGAGATTGCGTTGTCCCGCAGGCTCACGCGCAAGCAGCTTGTAGATGGCGTAGCCGACCGCCTTCTTCGTTGCCGGGTCAACGATTGGAATGATATCGGTGATCTGGCCGGCTTTAAGCTTTGCGATTGTGCCAAACGTTGACGGGTCCGCATGCACCAGCTGCGACTCTCCATGAAAGCCCATGTCGCCGCCGTTGGGCGCGGTATCCGGCTGCTCGGAAAAGTTCATCGCGATCGCACCGAAATCCTCGCCGCTGTCCAGCCTGTTCTTGAGCGCCTGGATCTTCTTCTTCGCGTCGGAGTCGTTCGTCGCCTTGCTTCCCTGGAGGTTGCCCGGCTGCGCCGACGGCTGGTCGGTGACAACGATCTGCGCCAGATGGTACTGCGTCTCGGTCAGGTTGAACTCAAATTTGTGTTGGTTGTAGTAGTTGGTAACGTCGGCATCCGTGACCGTGATCTTCGAGTTGATCTCTTTGTTCAACAGCTTGTTGATCGTCAAGGACCGCCGCAGGTCGTGCTTGGCGTCCTCAACCGTAGTGTGGTTGGCCTTCAATCGCTCGTCAAACTGCGCGTCCGTGTACGGTGCCTTCATCTCGGCAAACTTTGCGTCGACCTCTTCATTCGTGGCCGTCAGGTTCATTTTTGCGGCGCGCTGCTGCACAATCTCTTCATCGATCAATTCGCGCAACAGGTTCAGCCGAAGCGAATCGGCCTGCTCGGGCGAGGGCTGCTGCTGCGGAGACTCCCCAAGCTGCGTCTGATACCTCTTGTCCAGTTCCGACCGCATAATTGCCTGGCCGTTGATCGTGGCAAGCACGTCAGTGTTGTGCGGATGTTTGCACCCGGCGAGCGGCAGAAGGCCGGCCACCACCAGAATGGCGGAGATGGAACAGGTATGAAGCGAGACCGTGGGGGACCAGCGTCTGGTTCCGGTGCTGGTTCCACTCCGGTTTCCAGTTCGTGTTCCGCTTACCGGGGTCGGCATTGGATGCATCCACATCTCCTTGCACTGCTGTTGAGAGTGCTGTCCCGACTTCTTGTCGCTAGTTACCGGGTTTATTGGCCGGCGCGGTCTGCGGTGCGGGCGGCGGCACCGGCGCGGGAGGCGGGGGCGGAGGAGTCTGTCCCGAAGCCACAAGCGCCTGATCGATCACGCGATAGATATCCTGCAAAGGCTGCGCGCCTTCGATCTTCTCGCCATTGATGAAGAGCACCGGCGTAGCATCCACGCCAAGCGTCTCGCCCAGCTTCACCGAAGCCTTGATCGCGGAATCGTCCTGTTTGGCCAGGCAAGCATCGAGCGCGCCTGTATTCAGCTTGTCGCGCTTGGCTTCGTCACGCGCCAGCGAATCGAGATTTTCGTTCGCCTTCGCCACACTCTTCTCCTGCCCGCCGATCTCAGGCGCGTGGGCATGTATGTAGTCCACCAGGTTCCAGTAGCCGGTCGCGCTTTGTGCCCCGACGCAGTTGGTATCGACCGCCGCGCGCATGGCCCACGGATGCTGGTCGATCGGAAAGTCGCGGTACACGATATGAACCTGGTTCTTGTAGCGTTCCATCAGGGCGGGAAAGAGCTGCTCGTGCATCCTGGCGCAGTAAGGGCACTCCAGGTCGTCGAAGCCGACGATCAGAACGGGAGCGTCGACCGGGCCCCCACGCGAAGGCCGCCCGGCGCCGCTGACCAGGTCCTTCGGATCTTTGCTGATATCGAACTTGCTGAACTGCGCCAGCGTCTTGTTGTCCGTCGAGAGAAGAAATTCAACCGGCTTGCTGGTATTGCCCTGGGTGCTGAAGGTGACCTCGATCTGGTCGAATCCAGCGATCCCGCTTTTGCTCCGCGGACCGATATGCACGTCGTATTGCGGAGGCACACTCGACCGAGAACGGATCAGCACCTCGACCCGCCGCGCAAGCTCAGGTGACAGTTTGGCAGAGCTTGCAGCAGAGGTGGGCGGAGCCTGCGCGTGGCACCCCACGGCGGCTACGGTGAGACCAAACGAGAGCGCAAGGGTGAACGAAAACATCAGCCTTCGGAACGGCTTTACGGCAGTCAGCACAATACCTCGATTATCTCACGCGATGGCGTGGCAGCCAGGGCAAATGGCGGCAGTTTGCCCCTTCCCGGCAGCGCTGCAAGCCCGCTTCCACCTGCGCGCCGCCTCCGCTCAAAACAGGCTTTCGGCCCGGCGCAGGTTGCCCGCCGTGCCGATATTCAACAACGTGAAGTTGAACCGCTCCACGCTCTCATTGCGGACCGCTCCAAGTTCATACTTGCGATACTCCACGCTGAACCCGCAGCAATCCCAGTTATAGGAGGCCTGCATGGCACCGTACTGGATAAAGCCTGAGTTGACGGCATTCAGGTCCAGGCCAACGTTCGCCGCCACGCCGAGCCCAGGCTTGACCGGCGACCCGTAGCCGAGCAACAGACGAAGCTGGTTGAAGTTCGACACGTCGGAGGAGACGCCTTCGGTATAAAATCTGCCCGGCGCATTAAGACGCGCATAGCTCAAACCACCAAACAGATTGTTCTCGTGCACATCGAGAAACACGTCGTTAGACGTAAATTTCTTCGCTCCGGTATCGAGATCGAAGTCCCACTCAGCGTCAAGGTGTGCCGAGGTGCGCACACGCAATCGGGACACCAGAGGCGAGACCGCACGCGGTTCAGTCAAAAACGCGATCCCCGAAAACTGCAGCGTGGTGTCGAAGATGTTGCGTCTTCCGGTGAGGATGGCGCCACCGAAGTCCTGATTGAAGAAATGCTTCTGCGACAACCGCCAGCTGATCCATTCGTGAGATCCACAGGCGGGCCCCGTGCTGTTCTCGCCGTGGCCCGGGTCCCGCCTCTGCACAGTATGGACTTCGCCCTCACGATCGGCATCGTCGCCGCTTGTGGCGCGCCCGCTGGTTCCGGACTCGTTACGTTTGAGTTCAGAGGTCCCCGTCTCAACGCAGGGCGTTGCCTTCACGGGCCGCAGATACAGCCTCTCCGTCACGCCATACTCCACCTCGTCCGTGTCGCTTTGGATATCCACGTCGTCAAAGCGCAGCACGTTGCGAAAATTATTCACTCCGCCCACATACCGGTAGGTAAACTCCGGCTCAATGGTATGGCGCAGATCGCGATGCAGCAGCCTTTCAGTCCGGGGCGTATCGAAGGTGCGCTCGATCACCGGCGCGCGCAGGTCGACGTCAGCCTCGGCGTCCGTGCGGTTGATCGCGTTCGGCAACTCGACGGGAGGCCCTCCGGGCGCGTCGGGCCTTCGACGGCTGCGACTATACGCGGTCTCGCGCACTGCCATCGAAGGCCGCAGGTCCCATCCCGCAAAGCGTACCGGATAGCTGATCTCGGGGCGAATGTCCAGACGCTGCGTCAAACCGCCCGTCGCAAAGTTCGGCTGCACACGCGACAGACCAGCTTCGGACGCCGACAGGCTCCACAGCACCCGACTGCCTGCAATCGCATGTTCGGTACTGCTGAAATCAAGCGACGGCGCGTGGAAGATCCGCACCTGCTGCTCGGGAATCGCAGGCACGGCTGGCGTCTCCGGTGTGCCAGGGATCGCGGACACGGCGGCCGTCTTCAGACCCTGGTAGCGATCTGCGCGGATCGACTCCGAAAAACCGTCCGCCTGGTGTATGCCGTACAGGATCGACAGGATGTCGCTTGAAACTGCCAGGCTGAAGTTTTCCGCGAACGCTTGGCGATAGGCGTAGGAGCTCAGGTATTCGGCGTCGCCAACAAATCGCGTATGCGGCCCAGCATCGTGCCGGCCCGAGAAAATTGCGTCCTGACCTCCCTGGTTCAGGTATACGCCGCCGCCCGTAACAATGCCACGGTCCAGCAGTCCGCTGTAATGCGCCTTGGCGAAGTCCCGGCCCAACCCCCGATAGCGAAAAGTCCCGGACTGCTCCCACCCGCGCAGGGAGTAGAACTGCGCGCCGACCGTCAGGTCGATGCTCCGGTTGATGGCCCAGTAGAACTGCTCCCCAAGCACAAGCCCTTTGGTCGACGAGTTCGAGATCTCGGGAATCAGGATGCCGCTCTGCCTTCCTTCAGGGTCGATCGGATGCGTCACATACGGAAGGAACAGCACGGGAATATTCATCACGCGAAAGGTACTGTTCTGCGCCCGAGCCTTCTCGCTGTCCACCGTGAACTTGCCTGCGTACAGCATCCAGTCCGGCCGCGGCAGCTGGCACGAGGTCAACGTCCCCCCATAAATCTCATAGGACTTCGGCCCGGTCCGCACCACCATCCGTCCCGTAAAGAGAAACGGATTGCTGCTCGCATACATTGTCGCGCGCCCCGCGCCCTTCATCCCCACTGAACCGGTGACGTCATAGAACCGGCCAGTCTCCTTTTCCAGATTCAACGTGCCGTGGGTCGCGGAAATGTTCTCCTGGTTGGGACCTCCTGTCGCGCGCAGATGGCCCGTCGCCGTCAGCTCGCCCGTCTCGGTGTCGTATTCGATGTGGTCCGCTTGTACCACCCGATCGCGAAACTTGATCACCACATCGCCGTCCAGCACATACACGCTTCCGGTCTTCGATTGCGTGTCTGACTCGAGCTCTACCGCGGTCGTATCATCCTTGGCCGGCACAACCTCGGCCACAGGGTAATCTGTGGCTCCCGGCGCCTCGGGAAGCACCGTGCTTGTATCCTGAGCAAGGCTCGAAGAGGTGCTCGCCTGGGGTGGTGCCTCAGTAATCACCTCCTGCGCCAGCAGATGTGGATGACAGGCTGCGGTCACCATGATAGTTATCAAGAGGTAAATAGCCTTGCAGGTCCAGGCGGTGTACGCCTTCCGCACCCTGCAGACTCTTTCGCATGCACTCGTCGCGCCGGGCAGCCGAAGACGCAAGGTCAAGCGGGGCTGCCGTCCGCCCTTATTCCCTTGTACGTTCGGTTTCAAGCTCGTCAGACGTGCCACCCTTTGAGGCTAAACGATTTTATCGAAGCGAGTTTGGAATTGAGCACAATGAGCTCCGCACAGCACGACCTTCTTCCGTGGGATGAGACCCCGACCGGCACTCTGCCCGAAAGCGCAATCGAAGCGGCCGCTGGTCTTGCGCTCAAGGAGCAGGTCTCCGAGCGCCTTGCCGCCCATCGCGCCCGCCGCCAGCAGCCCCCAGCCGGCGTCATTCCAATCGCCAGGACCGCTCCGGTCAAAGCGCGCTCAGCTCAGATTGCCGCTGCCGTTGCTGAACGTTACGCCCATTCGCAAAGCTATCGCGCCTTTCTGGCCGCCGAGGCCGAAAAGGCCATTCGAGAAGCGGAGGCGGCAAGCCGAGAAGCGGAAGCCGCAGCCGAAATCGCCGCCCGCAGCGCCAAAGCCGTAGCTGATGCCCAGTACGAGCTGCTTGCCGAACTCGAGCACTGGACCCTGACACCACCTCCAGAGCCTGAGCTGCAACCGAAAGACGCCGCATCCGATTCGCTCGAAGTGACGCAGGCTCCTCCCCAGTCCGGTCCAGGATTCACCGTCAGGCTCGCCGATGAGGTCGTCCGAGCCGCGCCACCTGCTTCCTTCAGCCACATGCACTCGCAGGATCTTGACGACGGGATCGAAGACATCCAAGAGACGCTCGACGACGAGATCGCCTTCCGCCGTGCACCCGTCTTTGACGACTTCGGCATCTCGGCCGTCGATATCCCCGCCAATCTGATCGAGTTTCCCAGGCAGCTTGTGGCCGCGCGCCGCGCTCGTCCCCGCCTCGCCGAAGGCCCTTTGCGTGAAGATGCCGCGCAGCCTCACGACCCCGCGCAGCTCCGCATCTTCGAGGTGGAGGCCGCCCACATCTCCGCCGCACCCGCGACCGAATCCCTCGCGCCCGAATGGTCCTCCATCCTGCTCGCCGCGCATCCCGTCTCCGAACCCGTTGTCTCGGCAGAAGCCCCCTTTACCCCGGTATTCGCTCCTCAAACCGCTCCGCTGACCGTGCGCCTGATGGCCGGCATCGTCGATACGTGCATCGTCACTGCCACCTTTCTCGTGTTCGCCGCTGCCTTTGCTCTTTCCGCGGCAAAGTTCTCGGCAAGACTCTATCCGGGCCAGACGTTCCCTGCTCCCAGCCACCCCGCCGCACTGCAGATCGCGGCCCTTGGCACCGTCGTCACGCTTGGCATTCTCGCCATGCTCTACCAACTCCTCTTCTTCACCTTCTCCGAAGCCACCCCCGGCATGCGCTACGCCCGCATCGCTCTCTGCACGTTTTCCGACGACAACCCCTCGCGCTCGGCCATGCGCCGCCGCGTCTTTGCCGTCCTGCTCGCTGCCTGCCCCCTCGGCCTCGGATTCCTCTGGGCCTGGCTGGACGAAGAAGGCCTGGGATGGCACGACCGCATCTCACGCATGTACCAGCGCAGCTACTAACGCGAGCTCCGCAGAGAAGATGTCGTCCGGCATCCCCGAGCTTTGGTCAAGATTGTGCTCGGGTCATATCGCCAGAGGCGAGTTGTCCACAAGCGAGGGTTGACGGAAGGTGCCATCCTGACGAAAGCCCGTCGTCGCCTCATCGCGACAGACGCAGTCTATGGACCCGCATTTCGCGCGCTGTAAAACCATCTCACCTCGTTCCATGAACAGTCCCAGGAACATCCCATCGGTAAGATGAACGACGCATAAGCCGACCCAATAGGCGAGTCGCCGGACACGTTTCCCACGCAAATCAATCAGCCAGCCCAATCAACTGTACGGACGTGTTCGTTCAAAACAAAGGAATGGGCGTTGCGGAACAGACTGCGATGCCGTGGGCGGAGACGACGGTCCTCCTTACAACCAACAGGCGAGCTCACCAAGCCATAGAGAGGCCCGAACCGACCGCCCGACGCGCAGTCGAGCGGTCCGACAGGACACTTAGAACGTTGTGCTGACCGTCAGGCGGAACGTCTTACGTGGTTCGCGGAGAATGTAGTCCGCACCGTAGAACTGCAACGCCTCTTGGTAGCTGAACTGGCCCGCACCGTTGGTCGGGAAGTAGCTCTTGAAGGTGTTCACATTGTCCGGCCCGGAGTTCGGCACCGCCAGCTGCTGCGGAACATCCTTGAACAGCCGCAGCGGATTGTAGGCGTAGAAAATTCGGAACGGAGCATTGACCACAGGCAGAATCACCTGCAGCTCTCCGCCGCTCGACATGCGCGGAACGTAGTTCGTTCCCGGCACGATCTGCAGCAGATCGGGGAACGCCACCGACTTGCCTCCGAAGCATGCGCCGTTGACCACCGTGGGGCAGCCATACTGCGCGCCCGAGATCAGCGATTGGCCCGCCGTACTTTGTCGCAGCTGGCCGGCCTGCGCATCGAACGTCATGCCAAAGTCCGTGAAGAAGGCGAACGTCACCTGGTTTACGATCGGGATACGATACTCCACGTTCGACACGATGCTGGTATCTCCGCCGATCGCCACCATGCGGTAGATCGGAAGCGGAATCTCGACCGCGCCAAGCGCCGGATTCGAAGGATCGCGAGGCACCGTGCTTCCGTCCGGGTTGCTCAGGTTGAACTGCACCTTGTTCGGAATAAACGTGTACGGCCCAATCGAGCGGATATCGAAGCCGCGGACGTCCGACTCTCCGCCTTCGTACAGACGGCGTGTCGGCGGCGCAACCTCTCCTCCAAATCCATTGATGTGCGAGATCTGCACGCGGTACCCGAGGACGTTATGCCCTTCGCGGTTCTTCCGCAGCCCCTTCATCGGGAAAAACTGCCGATACGAGACCGTGGGCGCCACATACTTGATATTGCCGCCTACACCCGCAAACTGAATCGACGCGTTGAAGTCTTTGCCGTTATGCGGGCCGACCGCGCGGTCCAGGCTCGAAAAGGTGAAGCTCGGCGAGACCACCGACGTGATAATGCCGCTCAGCTGGTTCTGCCCCGCCACCCCCGAACGGAACGCGAGCGACTGAAACACGTTCGTCGTGTTCTGGTTGAACGCGGTCACCGTCGAGCGAGATAGCGAGTACGAGAGCCCAACGCGCGTCACCCCGGTCCGGGCAAATAGATGCCGCAGCGGTTCGCTCGCCGACAACGTCAAACCCGTCGTCGACTGGTTGTAGTTGGTCAGCAGCGACTGTTGCGCCGCGCTCAGATTTGCCGAAGCGCCCGCCACCGACTGGCTCTTCCCCGGGTTGAAGTCATACTTGCTGTAAAACACCTGCGCGCCGACAGAGACCGGCTTGTCCCTGAGATAAGGTTCCGTGAATCCAAGGCTCAGGTTGCGCGACAGATCGCCCACATTGGCCTGCACGGAAAGCGTCTCGCCCAGACCAAGGAAGTTGTTGGTCTCGTAGTTCAGTCCGATAAAGGTGCCCGACAATCCGCTGATGCCGCCGTTCAGTCCAATCGAGTTCTTGCCCTTTTCCTTAAGCTTCAATAACAGGTCCACCGTGCCGTCGTCCGTGTTCTGGCGGCTCTCGGAGTCCTGCTCTACCTTCAGAGGTTCGAAGTAGTTCAGCTGGTTCAGGCGCAGGATCGACAGATCCCAAAGCCGGCTGTTGTACACCTGGCCTTCTTCAAGCAGCAGTTCGCGCCGAATCACCTTGTCGCGTGTGATGCTGTTGCCCGTGAACTCGATACGCGAAACATAGAACGGCTTACCTTCGTCGATATCGATGTTCAGCGAAATGGTCTTCTTGGCTTCGTCGATCTTCGGGCTCGGGGTGCCGACAAAGTTGATGTACCCCAGCTCTCCGTACGCCTTCCGCAGCTGGTCCAGCCCCTTGCTGAACATCGTAGCGTTGAAGTAATCGCCATCCTTCTGGGCGAATTGCGCGCGCAGCACCTTTGTGTTCGGCACATGCACATTGCCCGTAAACGTAATGCCGCCCAGCCGGTAACGCTCCCCTTCTTCGACCGGCATCAGGATGTCGATGCGCTTGCCCTTCGAGGGCCGCAGAGTGAACGGATTCAACCCACCCGCATCGCGTACATGCGTCGTCGGTTCGCTCGTCAGCGCTTTGAAGTATCCACGATCGCGGTAAGCCTGCCGCACACGTTCGGTGTCTTCATCGAGCTTGCTCGCGTCAAATGTTCGGGCAAAAAGATTTTCCAAGATGACCGAATGCGGTATGCCGATCGGCTTCAGGTTCTTCATCGCGCCGCGCAGCGTCCGGGCATTCAGGCTGTTGTTGCCTTCAAACTCGATCTTGCCCACCTTCACCGTCGGGCCTTCCTTGATGTTGAAGGTGATCGCGACCGCTGCCGGAGGAATCTTCTTGACCTCCGTCCGAATGGTGGCGAACTGGTGTCCGTGCTCCGCCAGCAGGTCCTTCAGGACGACCTCCGCGCGCTTGATCTTGGTCGCGTCATACTGACTCTCGACCGAAATCGGGACCTTCGCCTTCTTGAACCGCTCCAGAACGTCCGACTGCGTGACCGCATTCAGGCCCTTGTAATTAATCTCGCGAATGGTCGGCTTCTCGCGCACATAGATGACCAGCTGCACGCATTTGGGCGTGTCCACCCGCTCAATCTGCACATCTTCGAAGTAGCCCGTATTCCAAAGCGAATTGAAGTCCCGCTCCACCACCTGCGGGTCATACAGATCGTTCTGCCGGCTGAACAGGCGTGCCAGCACCGACTCCTTCGGAATGCGCCGGTTGCCGATCACCTCCGGCTGGCAAAGCGTCTCTGTACCCTGCGATGCCGTGTTCGTGCCCGTCGTGACGGCCCCGGGCGTCTGCTGACCCGGAAGCGGGCTCCCCGCGCACACCAGCGCAAAGGCGAAAAGGTACGCAGCAAAAACGATGCGGGAGCGTCTGGAGCGCGTGCACACAGGCTTGGTCTTGCTTTTCAGGGAGCTTCCGCTCTCTCGATTCACGGTAAAGATACGCACACCCTCACTGCTCTAAAAATGACACTCCGCCAGCATACTGAGCGAAGATTCGATTATATGGGAGAGGCCACAGGTTAGCGAGTTCGTGCGGTAGATCTGAACGTACACGCCGCGCGCCAACCCGCACAAAACAGGTTCCTTCATTCGACGAAGCAAAGCCGCTTTCGCCGCACCAACGCGCCCGCCACCGGCGCAGCTCTTTCCTGCCGCCGCCATGCCTTTCCCACGCACAAGACATGCAGCTTCGGAAGCCAAAGGCCAGCCAAATCGCCATCTCATGCACACCCCGCCGTCTTAGTAAGACGTCGCACCAGCCAATCGCCTCTGTCGAAGACCAGGCTGCAAGGAAGCCCAAGCCCGCGTCATGACCCTTCGGTGTGCCAGGGATTGTAGGTGCCCACACTCCAGAGGTGACCTTCGAGATCGCGACACGTAAAGCCGCGCCCCCCGTAGTCCATGTCGCGGATCTCGAGCACCATCTCGGCTCCCGCCGCGAGCGCAGTCGCGTGCACCTGATCGGCGTCCGACACAACGAGGTAGACCCCCTTCGTTTCGCGATTGCCAATTGCGCTAGGCTCAACCATAAGCCTGCCAAATTCACCCTCGTTATCGACCGGGCCGAGCATGATCATACCGGTACCGCCGAGGGTAAGTTGGGCGTGGGCGACCGTGTTGTCCGGGCCGGGATAGACGGCCTGCCTTTCAAAGCCGAACGCACGGACGAGCCATTCGATAGCGGCATGGGCATCGCGGTAACGAAGACTGGGAATCGTGGTCGATCCTGCCGGTTTGGTCATAGAAACAGAATGCCTCCCTCCGAGGCCGAGAGCAACAGCCACGCGCCGGACAACGCAACAACATGCAAGACCCCCGGCACTGCCTGACCGCACGAAGGTCCCGCATGTTGTCTTCCATCAAGCCAACCGCTCCGGCTCAGCGTTGCCCTTCACCACCTTCGTCTTCGCGTTCACAGCCCTGACCATCCGTCACCGACGTCAGCACCTTGGCCGCAGCCTTCAGCGTACGGCTATAGCAATAGCCCAGCGAGTTCGTCGCGCGATACGTCTGCGTCGTTTTGCTGTCGCTCGGGCTATAGCTGCCGCTTGCGGTGAAGTTCAAGGTATCGGCCGCGTTCACCACGTTGCTCACCTTGCTCTTGAAGTACGTAAAGCCGTTCAGGTTCTTCGATTCGTTCACCCGGTACTTCTGATCTACCGTCACCGCCTGGCTCGCGCTCCCGTCTGGCTTCAGAAGGTACGCGTAGTCGACCGTGATCGGATAACTGAAGTGTTGTTCCACCGTGTTCACCAGGAAGCCGTCCTGCGTGCTGACCCGCGAGTCCACCGTAGAGGTTTGCTGCGCGTTCTGCACATCGGTCGCAGGGCCTACGTTGAACTGCTGGTTGTTGGCGAAGTCGACCCTCTGCTCCACCGTCGTCTCGACCCGGCCGTGCGAGGTATCCACGTAGCCGCGAATCGCAAACCTGCGGTTCGACGTGACCGACGCCGTCCCGGTATACGTTGTGCCCTTCGCATCCACGGCAATGTTCTCCGTGACCACAGGCGCGGGCTCCGCCGAAAGCGTATTGCTCAGCAAGCCGCCTGTCACCTGCTGCCTCCCATGGTCGGTGTACGCCAGCAAGTTTGCCGTGGCCAGGAAGTAGCTGTTTGCATTGAACACGCCGACACTTACCGTATGCGTTCCTCCATCCGCCAGAACGCCCGCGAACGGCGTCAGATCCACGCGATAGGGTTTGAAATTCAGCGTCTGCACGCCCGGAATCGGCTCCCACAGGTACGGGTCGATGCCGCCCGTGTAGATCCACGGATACACCGGGGCCACACCCGCCGGCTGCCCGTCGATGAAGACCTCCGTCTCGCGAAACGCCGTATTGCCGCACGTTTGCAGGTTGCCGGCATGATCGCTGGGCGCACACAGAAACCACTGCTCATCGTTGGACTGGCTCTGCGCAATCACATCGAGGACCACGCGCTCCACGTTTCTAGGCAGATTCAACACCTGCGTAATTCGGTCGCCCGTCGTATTGAGTGTGCCCGCATCGCCGCCCGAACCTTCGACCGGCACCACAACATCCGGAGTCCGCGGAGCAGGAGCCCGCCACGACGCAGGATAAAACTCCAGCGCCGCATTGGCGTAGATGATGCCGTTGTACGTCACACCGCCCGATACGCCCACAAAGTTGCCCAGATCCGCCTGCCCCGTCTGCGGAGCCTCAAAGATCGCCGTCAGATCGGTCACATCCCGCTCCACATGCCACGACGGACTCAGCTTCGCGCGTGGCTCCGCCGTAGTCCCGTAGTAGATATTCGCGTGATCGAGGTAGAAGGACGCGGTCCGGTCAAACTGCCGGCCTGCGGTCACCGTAAAGTCAGCGGTAAAGACCACCTTGGCCCACGGGCCCGGGCACGCTGCAGGCGGCGTGTAGCTTATCGGCTTCGCGCTGAAATCCGCAAAGGCCTGCTCCTGCAGCAGAGGAACGATGCACGGCTGGGTCGGAGGACGCGGCACCAGAGGGTCAGCCGTCGCCGGGTTGGAAGAGCCCACCTGCGGAGTGGAGGGCACAACCACCACCTGTGCGAGCGCGGCAGCCGAACTGAAGGCGAGAAGAGCTGCAGCCGAAAACATCATCCGGTTGCGACCAGGCGACAAGACGTTGAGCAACATAGGGAACTCCTTTGGGATTTACATCGTGCGTTCGCTTCCTTGCGTGCCGTTCTACAAAATTGCCTTGCATTTTCGCTTTTCCAAAGCGTCCCCCGGTCGGCCGAGGCTCGCCTGGCACGTTCAAGCAAAACTCAACGAGCTGCGAAGATTGCCAACCATCGCCCGAACATCTTCGGCATCGACAACAAAGCGCGAAGCCCCCTCGAACGAGTCGGTATCCTCTAGAACCCAAGGCCGCTCGGCCTGTACTCTGCTCGCATCGGTGCGCCGCAGCGAGCCGTGGAAGTGGCTTGCATGCGTGGCCCGGGCAATGGCAGCCGCATCGTGAAGGCGCAGCCCGCCGCCAACCGCAATCTCAATCCTCCCGGCAGCAAGCTTTACCAGACGAGCCAGCATCCCGGCTCCAGCCAGCACATCGCGTGCCCCGCCCGAGGTCAGCAGGCGCCGGCAACCCGTTGCAATCACGTCTTCCAGCGCCCCTTCAAGCGAGACAGTGTAGTCGAACGCGCGATGAAACGTGATCTCGAGCGGAGCAGCCAACTCAACCAGCGTGCGTGTGCGCTCAAGGTCCACCCTCAGGTCCTCCCGCAGCAGTCCCAGCACAAACCCGCTCGCACCCAGCGAACGCGCATGCACCAGATCGTCACACATCAACCCAAACTCGTCCCCCGTGTAAAGAAAATCCCCCGAGCGTGGCCGAAGCAGAACATGCACAGGAAGGCCGCTGCGCTCGATGGCTTCGCGGATCAGCCCGTGGCTTGGGGTCAGGCCGCCTTCGCTCAAGGCCGTGCAAAGCTCAATCCGGTCAGCCCCGCCTTGGCGCGCCGCCAGACAGGCCTGGATACTTTCGACACAAAGCTCAAAAACAATCGTGCGCATAGGACAGAGAAACCATCGTGAGCTTCCGGTCTGGTCCGCGTTCGGACGCCCAAAGAACACCTACTGGTATACAGCAAAAATGCAGCAAGTGAATAAACCGTCCTCAAATAATCACAATTGTGAGAATAAATCTCCAAAGAGAGCATGGGAGGCGCTCTTGCCCTCGCCCTCTGCTTGTCTCCCCCGCGCCCCGCATCCGACACCGGTCGTCCCAGTCACTCCGGCTCGCACTCAAAAGGGACTGCCCGTGTTTTCTCCGGGAATCCAAATGAGATTCTGCCGGGTCGGCGAGGTTTCCTATGAATGAGGAAAAAAAGCCCGGGTTCGCAATAATTGGCAAGGCCGAAACGAGGTCCTCCCGCGAGCGTGTCCTTCTAGCTCTTCAGAGGCTTCCGCGCGAAGTAATACAGCGAAAACGCCAGCAGCGCAAACATCCCCACGCTCACCAGGTCATGGTGCAACGGGTTGTGCTCGCTGAACCGGAACAACTGCCAGTGTCCCCCGCGCTGCTCGGAAATCCCCTCCAGCAGCCGCACGCACACCCCAAGCAGCCCAACGATGCCGCCCGCCGCAATCAGCCCCGAAGCATACAAACTGCCCGGGCTGATCTCCGACTCCAGCGCCACCAGCTCCGGACTCCGGCCCTTCGCCATCGCCCGGTCCACCATCCAGCGCATCACCCCGCCGGCAAAGATCGCCAGCGTCGTCGCAATACTCAGGTAAGCTCCCACGGCAAACGTAAGCGAACGAATTCCAAGCAGCTCCACCACAATCACCAGCGCAACCCCAAGCAGAACCAGCGCCCACGGCAGCTTCCGGCTCAGGATGCCGTTAATCACCGTGGCCATCAAACGGCCTTGAGGAGCCGCCGCCTTCTCACTTCCGATTCCCTGGATCCATTGAATTTCAATCTCGCCGGTCGCGGGGTTGTAAAGGTATTTCCCATCGTCGATCGACGTCGAACCGATCGCATTGAGCAGCACCAGGCGGCTCGCCCCGGAGACCTCCTGCCTCCCCGGGCTGTCCACATTGTGCGACGTCAACGTAATCCGGTCGCGCAGAAACGGTCCCTTGTTTTCGACGCCGTCGGGCAGATGATCGAGCGAGAACACAACCGGCCGCTGCATCTTCTGGAACTGCTCCAGCCCGTTGTTCATCGCATTCAGCGTCGCGCCAATCGAGAAGATCGAGACGATCACCCCCACCATGATCGCAAGCTGCTGCTTCCACGGCGTCGCCCCGATCAGATAGCCGGTCTTCAGGTCCTGCGACGTATCCCCCGCGTTCGATGCGGCGATGCAGACCACCCCGCCGATCGTGATCGCAAGCGCTCCAAAGGCCGGAGCCGTCCAGCCCTTCACCAGGAAGATCGCAGCTGTCGCCATCAGCGTCGCAATCGTCATACCCGATACCGGAGACGCCGAGCTGCCGACGATCCCGACAATCCGCGCGCTCACCGTAACGAACAAAAATCCAAACACCACCACCAGCAGCGCCGCCGCAAGATTCGCCAGCGCTCCAACCTGCGCCCCCGGAACAGGCTTGAACTCGAGGAACAGAAACATCAGCAGGATCAGCAGCAGAGAGCCGCCGAACACCACCGCCGGAGGAAGATCGTGCTCCGTCCGCGAAGGATTCGCCTTCTCCACCCCGTTCTTTTTCCCTACGCTGCGAAGCCCCTCGGCCAGCGCCCCCACAATGGTCGGCGCCGTACGCAGGAGCGTAATCAACCCGGACGCAGCCACGGCGCCCGCTCCCATCGGACGAACATACGTACGCCAAAGATCGGACGGCGACATATCCTTCACCAGCACCGTGCCCGGATACAACGGCGAACCGAGATGCGACCCGAAAAAGTAGATCGCGGGCATCAACACCAACCAGGAAAACACGCCGCCGGCAAGCATAATCGCCGCCACCCGCATCCCGATGATGTAGCCCACTCCCAGGTACTCCGGTGTACAGTCGGCGCGAATGGCCGCACCTTTCATCAGTCGCTGCACACCGAAATCCGGCTGGTAATCCGGCTCACTCGGCCACAGTGCAAAAAGATTGTCGTTCTGAAAAAGCGTATACAGGCTGCCCAGACCTAATCCCAGGAAGACCCGCGACGCGAACGAACCGCCGCGCTCGCCCGCCATCAAAACATCCGCGCATGCCGTACCTTCCGGGTAGACCAGCGTTTCGTGCTCCGCAACAATCAGTTGTCGCCGCAGCGGAATCATGAACAGCACGCCAAGCCATCCGCCGAACAACGCCAGCGCAAAAATGCGCGACGACTCAAGATCGAAGCCAAGAAAGATCAGCGCAGGCAGGGTAAAGATGACGCCCGAAGCGATCGACTGGCCCGCATTTCCTGTGCTCTGGACAATGTTGTTTTCGAGAATGCTTGATTTGCCAAACGCGCGCAGAATCGAAATCGAAAGCACCGAGATGGGAATCGAAGCCGCGACCGTGAGTCCCGCGCGCAACCCGACATAGACCGTGACAGCGCCGAAGAGAACACCGAATAATGAGCCCAGCAACAAGGCCCGCACAGTCAGTTCTGGCCGCGTCTCGGTCGCGGAAACAAATGGTTTCAAGCCTGCCGAAGCTGCCATATCGTTGGGTTTCTCTCATTCGCCTGCGGAAGTGCCTTCAGCCTGCAAGGGAGTGTACCAGCGGCGTACGCTGCCGCGCCGACCCTATCGGCTAAGCCTACGCCGCAGCAACACCGCCAGCGCGCACGCCATCAGAAACAGCATCGGTCCCGTGAACAGAAAGCGATCCATGATCCAACGATCGTCCAGCAGGCCGGGACTCTGAGCGTGCAGCACCCCGAAGAAGCGCTCAACCCGCCCCGTCGACGGTGCCGCCGCAAACACACTCGTGCTGCTCGAATGCCATGTAACAAACCGAATCAGAAACGCCAGCGTCACCGGCAGCCATGCCCACAAAATCGGCGGCACCGGATCTGGTTCCGGCGGAAGCTCCCCGGCAGCGGAAGGAGCAAGCGTCCGGGACAGATCGCCCAATGCCTTGCCCAGCCTGCCGAACGGCACCAGGCCAATCAGAAATCCCGCCACCGCG
This sequence comes from Acidobacteriota bacterium, assembly GCA_030853485.1. Lineage (GTDB taxonomy): Bacteria > Acidobacteriota > Terriglobia > Terriglobales > Acidobacteriaceae > Edaphobacter. The sequence goes on along the minus strand of JALYVA010000081.1, from coordinate 25,811 downwards.
AAGATCGGAAGAAAGTAGCTCAGCACAAACGCCACCTGGTTCAACTGCGTCCCATGCATGCGGCTGGCGGTCCGCCATACCGGCGTGGTAAAAATCCACGAATACCGGATCGCCGCAGCAGCGACCAGGAAGTAAAGAAACAGGCACTTCGCGCACCAGGTGGCAACTTTCAGCATGGCCTAGATGTAGCACAAGCGCATCTGTTTTGGTGCACAATGATTGACGCCCCGTAGACCCGCAGGACTATACTGCGGGAAAAGGTGCAGATACGCCTGCACCGCCCAGTGAGGTGAGTCTTCAGCGAATGCTCGAAGGACAATGCGCTTGGGATCGACTCCGGCAGTCCACCCGGAGCACCGCCAACCTCTGGCGGGCAAGGCTTCGGACGCGCCATCGAAACGTGGCGGCAAATCCCAGGGCGGGTGGCCCGGGCCGTCTTCGATGATTGCATCACAACCATCTTTCCCGCCGACTGCAGGACCTGCGGGGGTCCGCTGGTTCGAGCGGTTTCCTCGCCCATCTGTGATCCCTGCATCCAACGCATCTCGCCCCAGACCATGACACTCTGCCGCCGTTGCGGTGAGGCATTGGATATGGAAGGCGTTCGCTTTGCGGCACAGTTTCCGGCTGAAGGTCTTCTGTGTGCCCCATGCCGCATGGTGCCTCCCGCATTCGAAAAAGCCATGGCCTACGCGGTGTACCAGGACGAGCTGCGCGAGATGATCCATCTACTCAAGTACGAGCGCTTGCCCGCCGTCGCAAAGCCTCTCGGCGTTCTGCTTGCCCGCGCCATCGAGTCCCTCGAGCCCGAACCAGGCAACGACCTGCTCGTCATCGCCGTACCTCTGTTCCCTTCCAAAGAGCGCCAACGCGGCTACAACCAGGCCGTCCTCCTTGCCGATGCCGCACTCGCCGAATTGCGCAGGAGCCGTCCGTCCTGGAACCTGCGCCCCGCCCATACGCTTCTCCGTCGCGTCAAAGATACGCGCAGCCAGTTCGAACTGAGCGCGAGGGCTCGCCGCACCAATCTCGAAGGCGCATTCGTCGCGCCAAACGCCTCCGCACTCCAGGGACGCGAAGTATTGCTGATCGACGACATCTACACCTCAGGCGCCACCGCCAGGGCCTGTGCTCAGGTACTACGTCGCGCCGGAGCAACCAGGGTCTGGGTAGCAACCGCTTCGCGAGCACAGCCGGAGATGGTCGCCTCATGGTCAGACACATCGAACACCGCAGTGTGGGACGCAGGATAACCAGATCCACGAGATCCACGGGTAGCAGCAGCAGAAAGCTTCGCAAGTTCGCTCACAGTAGCTGGAACCGGAGGGCTTTGAGATGCAATCGGGGAAGATGCGCAAGCAGGGGCTGAATGGAAAACGTCACGCGGGGCACACCGGCGGACACGGCTCAGGACGTGCCGTCGCAGAGCGAGACGTGCGTGCTGGCGTCTTTCGCCAACCAGCCATGCAGACGCCGGTGCTTGTGCTCAACGCGTCCTACGAGCCCATCAACATCTGCGGTGCGCGACGTGCCCTCGTCCTGGTGCTCAAAGGCGTCGCCCGCACCGAAGAGGAACAGGGAGCCGTCCTCCACGCCGCCCGTATGCGGGTCGCCATGCCCAGCGTCATCCGGCTTCTGGAATACCGCAGAATCCCGCATCAGACGCGCGCCCTCAGCCGCAAAAATATCCTGCTGCGCGATCGAAACTCGTGCCAGTACTGCAGCATCACCTTGACCGCCGGCGATCTGACCCTCGACCACGTCGTCCCGCGCTCCCGTGGAGGCCTTTCCACATGGGAAAACCTCGTCGCCTGCTGCCATGACTGCAACCGGAGAAAAGGCAACCAGATGCTCCACGAACTGACCGACATGAAGCTGCTCAAGGAGCCCCGTCCGTTCTCGTTGCACACCTCCCGGCACATCATGCGCATGATCGGAAGCGCCGACGCCGCCTGGCGCAAATATCTCTACTTCGAAGCCGAGCCCGCCGCCTGAGTGCGCTGCCGCGCGGGCGTCCTGCGCGGACCGCGCCCACTTCGTGGGGTGTATACCGGCTTCGCCACGGGCCTCCGATGGTCGGCAACAGAGATCTTCGTTCGCGACCAACGGGAGCGCCCACCAAAGGGGTATACAAGTCACGAAGTGACCGGCCCACGCGAAGTGGGCCCGGCCGGCAGTCCACCTCCTCTCCCCACAGGCAGCCACCTCGGATGTGATAGCTTCAGCGGCAGGGGAAACAATGTCCTACATCCAGAGTTACCAGTGTGACGTGTGCGGCGATCAGAAGGGCGAAGGCGGCGATTGGTGGCTGGCCTGGGTCGATTGTTTCGAAGGAGAGAAGCCCGGCGACGACCAGCCTCTGATCAAATTAACCCGCTGGCAGCCCCACCACGCGCACTCCGCCGGCGTCAAGCATCTATGTGGAGCGCGCTGCGCAGGCACCTTCATGGATCGCTGGATGACCGCACAGCATGCCGACCCGGATTCGCACTGCGAAACGAAATAAACGGGAGCACCGACACCGCTCGCAGCAGCAAGAATGGCATACGCGGAACCAGGCGCCCCACTGCCCCGCGCCCGTCAGGTAGACACGCCCAGCACGACACGCCGTCTAGACGATCACCATCTGGACCTTCTGCCGCTGGAACGCCGCCACCAGCTCCGCGTCCACGCTGTCATCGGTAATGATCGTGTGCAGCTGGCTCGTCGAGCAGACTTTGTTCGAGCTGAACGTCCCCAGCTTGCTCGCATCCGCAACCGCAATCACCTGTCTCGAATGCTTCACCATCTGATCCAGAATCAACGCCTCGTCCGACTCGATCACCGACAACCCATGCTCCGGGTGAATCCCGCACGCGCCAAGAAACGCCTTATCGAAGAACAGCCGCTGCAGCGACTCGAACGCCGTAGCCCCCACCATCGAAAACGCCCCCGGCCACCGGATCGACCCTCCCGTCAGCGTCACACGCGCATTCGGCAGACTCGAAAATTCCATGCCGATATTCACCGCGTTGGTCACAATGTGAATGCCCTCGCGATGCCGCAGGCTGCGCGCCACCTGCGTCGTCGTCGTTCCCGGTGACAGCGCAATCGTGTCGCCTTCATTCACCATCTGCGCCGCCGCAATTGCAATCCGCCTCTTCTCATCGGCAAAACGTTCTTCGCGCAAAGGAAACGCAGCGTCGAACCGGAACGGCTCGTACGTCATCTTGCCCGCCAGCTCCACGCTCCCGTGCGTGCGATGCACCAGCCCACGCTGCGCCAGCTTGATCAGGTCGCGCCGCACGCTCGCCGGCGAGGCATCCACCGTGGCCGCCAGATCTTCCACGCAGCTTTGCCCCTTCTGCAACAGCAGATGAAGAATCTGGCTTGCCCGGTCCTGGTTTTTCCCTGCCATGTCGTTATCCCTTACTACTCCACCACAGAATGCTCAAAACCCAGCAGACGATCTGTTGACTGTATCGCTGTTTGAGCATATGAACCACTTTCTTTCACAATTATGCAAACTTCGATTGACAACCATCATTCGACTTTCTATGCTCTACCCACAATTCGATTTCTTTCACCGTCACGAACGGCTGACCGCAGCGTCGTCCCCGCCCGCCCGCCCTGCCCCTCGTGCGGAATTCCCAAGTCTGCTGCACTTCTCGGAGTCCACCATGTTCGAAACATTGGAAATCCCCCGTCTTCCGAAGCTCTTCTCCGGAATCGCGCTTGCGCTTGCCCTCCTCCTCGGCGCACCCGCCCTGCGCGCACAAACCGTCACCGGCAACATCACCGGAACCGTCACCGACTCCTCCGGCGCCACCGTTTCGGGAGCAAAGGCCGTCGCGCACAATCTCGACACAGGCGTCGACTCGCCCGCCGTCACCAACTCCGCCGGCCTCTACCGCATTCAGTTCCTTCCCATCGGCCGCTACCAGGTCACCGTGCAAGCCTCCGGATTCGGCCTGCAGACCATTCCGCCCTTCACGCTCGAGATCCAGCAGACCGCAAACTTCAACGTGCAGTTGAAGCCCGGCGCCGAAGCCCAGACCGTCGATGTCACCGCCGCCGCGCCCATCCTCAACACCAACGACGCCACCCTTGGGGTCACCTTCAGCACCACCGAGATCGAGAACGTCCCACTCAACGGTCTCAACTTCTCTACCCTGACCCAATTCATCCCGGGCGCGGTCAACACCAACGGAAACTCCGGCCAGTCCGGCAACAACGCCATCGAACGCGATACATACTACTCCGACATTCCCAGCATCAACGGAAACCGGTCCCAGGCCAACAACTACACGCTCGAAGGCATCGACATGAACGAGCCCTCGAACAACCTCATCGCCTACAACCCCGCACCCGACGCTCTCCAGGAGGTCAAGGTGCTCACCGCCAACTCCCCCGCCGAATACGGCAACGTCAATGGCGGCGGCGTGGTCAGCGTGCTCAAGAGCGGCACCAACCGCTTCCACGGCTCAGCCTACGGCTACCTGCAGAACGACAAGATCAACGCCAACACCTGGAACAACGACAATGCCACACCCGTCATCCCCATCAACCCCTTCACCCAGGCCCAGTTCGGCGGAACCTTCGGCGGTCCCATCAAACGCGACAAGCTGTTTTTCTTCGTGGACTATATCGGCTCGCGTTATCACACCGGCGGCATAGGGCAGGCTTCCGTCTTCACTTCCGCCATGCGCACCGGCGACTTCTCCATTCTCCTCAACCCGCCCCCCGGCTCGAACGGCCAGCAGAACACCCCCATCCAGCTCTACGACTCCCAAAGCAAAGACCCGGTGACGATGCAGGCCAACTTCGCCCCCTACAAAAACAATCAGATCCCAATCATCAATCCAGTCGCGAAATTCCTCTTCGCGCATCCCGCCCTCTACCCTCTGCCCAACGCAACGCCCACCGATGGAGTCGCTGCCAACAATTACCAGGGCACCACCCGCACCTTCACCACCAACAACCAGGGAGATGCCAAGATCGAGTTCGATCCCCGCGCCTCCGACAAGATCACCGCGTTCTACAGCATGTCCAGCGCCAACGATGGAGCCAAAGCTGTCCTCGCCATCAGCTTTCCTTCCGTCAATCAATACCCCACCAAGCTCGGCGGCATGAACTGGGTCCACATCCTCTCGCCATCCATCGTCAACTCCGCCCGCATCGGCTTCACCCGCGTCATCTATCAGCAGTCCAACCCGACCGACCCCACCGGCCTGTTCGGGCTCACCGGTAACGCCGCGGTTGGCATCGCCTTCGGAGCCCAATCCGATCCCGGCTACTCCTTCCAGAGCATCGGCGGCGGCATCACAGGAGGAGGCGCTCCAGCCTTCGACGCCAACATCATCGACAATACCTTCACCTACACCGACAACCTCACCTGGCAGCTGGGCCGTCACCTCATCAGCACCGGCGTGCAGGCCATCCGGTACCAGTACAACTACACCACCAACAACAACGCCGGCTTCCTCGGCACCTTGACCTATAGCGGCGATTTCACCTCCAACCCGCTCCCCGGGGCGGTCGACAACACCGGCTACGGCGGCGCCGACTTCCTGCTCAACCGCGTCAAGGAAGCCGCCGTCACCTCGCAGGGCATCCGCGTCGGGCAGCGTCAATGGCGCGCCGCCGGCTTCGTCCAGGATGACTGGAAAGTCATGCCCACTCTCACCCTCAACATCGGCCTTCGCTACGAATACGATCAGCCCTGGTACGAGCAGCACAACAAGACCGGAAACATCCTCCTCGGCACCGGTCAGACCGTCTACGCGGGCGCAGTTCCCGCCGGCGCGCCCGCAGGCTCGGGCATATGCAGCAACCGCGCCTGCTACCAGCCCAACTACACCCAGTTCATGCCCCGCCTCGGCTTCTCCTTCCAGGCCACCGACCGCTTCGTCCTCCGCGGCGGCTACGGCGCCACCAGCTTCTTTGAAGGCGATGCAGGCAACCAGCGCCTCACCTCCATCACACCCTTCGTCCAGTCCGTCGACATCAAACCGCTCGCTCCCACCGCAGGCGACGCTTCGACACCTCCCAGCGGAGGCGCACCGCGAACCGCCCAGCAGGGCTTCACCCCCTCCAACCCCGGAGATATCAACTTCAACGGCTCCTCCTACAACGTCTACCCGCAGAACATCCGGCCCGCCTATGTGCAGGAGTGGAGCCTCACCACCGAGTACGCCCTCACCCGGTCCACCTCCCTCCAGGTCGGCTACATCGGCGAGCAGGGCCAGCACATCGAAGACTACGGCAACGTCAACCAGTACACCGTCAACGGTGACCCCACCACCGCCCCCTACTTCAACAACACCACTCTCGGCATCGGCTCCGGCACCCTCCTCATCACGGAAGCGCGTGGCATGATGAACTACAACGCGTTCCAGACCACCCTCCGCCAGCGCACCAGCCACGGCCTCGAGTTCACCTTGAATTACACCTACAGCAAGGCCATGACCAACAGCCTTGGCAACTACGCCCTCAACGTCAACGGCTACAGCGGAGCCTTCCAGAACTACTACGACGGTCACGCCGACTACGGCCCAGCCGGAACCGACGTCACCCACAACATCTCCGGTCTCGCCAACTACGCCCTGCCTTTCGGCCGCGGAAGACAGTTCCTGTCCGGCGCCAACCGCATCGTCGATGGGGTCATCGGAGGCTGGAAGATCTCTTCCTCCGGCTTCTTCTACACCGGCCTTCCGCAGAGCATCACGGCCCAGGGCAACAACTCCAACAGCTATGGAGTCTCTCGCGCGAACCAGTACCGCGCGCTCAAGATCGTCCACCGCAGCATCGGCAACTGGTTCGGCACCGACCCCTCGGCTATCCCCTGCACCACGCCCGGCGTCGACAACGGAGTCTGCGCTTTCGGAGCTCCCGCCTCCAACAGCTTCGGCACCTCCTCCAACGGAAGCGTCCGCGGCCCCGGCTACTGGACCGCCGACGCCTCCGCCTTCAAGGACTTCCACCTCTTCTCCGAACACGTGTTCGATGTCCGCTTCGACGCCTTCAACGTCTTCAACCACCCCAGCTATACCAACCCCGACACTGGCATCAACGACTCCAACTTCGGCCAGGCTATCGGCGTCCGCTCCCAGGAACGCCACATCCAGCTCAGCGCAAGATACAGCTTTTAGGAGACATGGCCTGCCGGCCGGGCCCCCTGCGCGGGGCGCGGTCACTTCGTGACGGGTATACCCCTTCGGCTGGGCGCTCCCGTTGGTCGCGAGCGAAGATCTTCGTTGCCGACCAACGGGAGGCCCCGGCGAAGCGGTATACCCCCCACGAAGTGGGCGCCCTCCGCGCAGGAGGCCCGCGCGGCAGCGCACAATCCTTTACCATCAACCCAAAGCACCTACCCTCGATCAACAAGGACCCAGCGTGGCGTTCTATCTCGCCCTCGACGCCGGCGGCACCAAAACCGAATACGTCCTCGCCAACGACACCCACGAGCTCGCCCGCGTCCGTGGCGGCACCATCAAGCGCATGCGCACCGACGCCGACACCGCGGCCCGCAACTTCGCCGACGCCCTCGCCGAGCTCACCCATAAGACCGGCATCGCGATGACCTCCATCACCCGAAGCTGCGTCGGCACCGCAGGCATTACCGTTCCGCTGGTCTCCGACTGGATCCGCGAAGCCTTCGCCCGCAGCGTCTCCGGCACTCTCATCCTCGTCGGCGATGTCGAGATCGCCCTCGACGCAGCTTTCTTCGGAGGCCCTGGCGTACTCGTCATGGCAGGCACAGGCTCGAACGTCGCCGGACGCACCCGCGCAGGACAGCTCACCACCGCAGGCGGCTGGGGTCCCGCTCTCGCCGACCAGGGCTCCGGAAATCGCATCGGCCACCAGGCCCTGCGCGAAGCCTTCCTCGCCCTCGACGAAAACCGCCCCTCCACCCTCATGCCCGCCATCCTCCACCTCTGGCAGCTCCCCGATGCCCACGCTCTGGTAGCCTACGGCAATCAAATCCCGCCACCCGACTTCACCCGCCTCACCCCCCTCGTCGTCGAATGCGCACAGGGAGGCGACACCGCCGCACAAAACGTCCTCCGCCGCGAAGCCGAAGACCTCGCCCACCTCGGCCGCCTGGTCATCGACCGCCTCGTCAACGACCGCCTTGTCAACGACCGCCTCGTTACCGACCAGCAGCCCACCAACCAGCAGGCCACCGGCCATCAACTCAATGACCGCCTGGACCACGCCGAAGCCAACGCCCAACCCCAAGCCGAAACCCCGGCCAAGACCCAAGACACCACCCCCAACTGGCTCCCCTCCCTCGCCTTTACCGGCAGCATCCTCGAACACATCCCGCCCGTCCGCGCCGCCCTAGTCGAAGCCCTCCACCGCGACCTCCCCACCCTCCACATCCTTCCCGGCGTCGTCGACCCCATCCTCGGCGCACTCTGGCGCGCACGCAACGGCGAGCCTTCCCTCACCCCACACCTCAATACCCCAGGCGCGCAGGCAAATCCGTGAGACCAAAGCCACCCTCCGCCACCCGCACCCTGCTTGCCGCGCTCCTCTGCTGCCTCGCGTTTGCCTCTCCCGCGCAAAGCTTCCCCGACCTCAAGCCCTCACCCCAGCAGACAGAGTGGCAGGACCTCGAATTCGGCGTCATCCTCCACTTCAGCACCAACACCTTCCTCAATCGCGAGTGGGGTGACGGCACCGCCAACCCAAACATCTTCAACCCCTCTCACTTCGATCCCGACCAGTGGATGTCCGCCATCGCCGCCTCAGGCGCACGCTACGTCGTCCTTGTCGCCAAACATCACGACGGCTTCTGCCTCTGGCCCACCGATCAGACCGCCTACAGCATCAAGCAAAGCCCCTGGAAGCAAGGCAAAGGCGACATGGTTGCCGAAGTCGCCGCCGCCGCCCATCGCCACGGCCTCAAGTTCGGCATCTATCTCTCGCCCTGGGACCGTCACGAACCCAAATACGCCGACTCCGCCGCATACGACAAGTTCTACCTCGCCCAGCTTGAAGAACTCGCCACCCGCTACGGCGATCTGGTCGAATTCTGGCTCGACGGCGCAGGCAGCGCGGGCCGCACCTACAACTTCGCCAAGATCGTCGAAACCCTCCGCACCTATCAACCCAACACCCTGGTCTTCGCCGACACCGCGCTCTTTGAATACGCCGACATCCGCTGGGCCGGCTCCGAGACCGGCAAAATCGACTACGAAAACTGGAACGTCATCGACCGCCACGGCTATCTTCGCTGGCGCCCCGTGGAGGTCGACACCCCGCTCCGCAAGCTCCACTGGTTCTGGCACCCCAACGACGAAGCCTCGCTCAAGTCCCTCGACGAACTTATCGACAGCTACGAAAACTCCGTAGGCCGAGGCGGCCAGTGGATGCTCGGCGTCGCACCCGACGACCGCGGCCTCCTCCCCGACGCCGACGTCCAACGCCTCCGTCAACTCGGCCAAGCCCTCCAGGCCCGTTACGCCGGCAACCTGCTTCACCCCCAAGCCGTCCCGGATCGAAACACCACAGATCGAAAAACCCCGCGTAAAAACACCCTAGGCCAGAACACCACAGATCAAAACATCGCCAACGCCCTCGACGGCGACGACGCGACCTTCTGGAGCGCGCCCCCCAACTCCACCTCTTCCACCCTCGAAGTCACCCTCACCCACCCCATCACCTTCAACACCGCCCTCACCATGGAGTGGCTCAACCAGGGCCAGGCCATCCAGCGCTACCGCATCGAAGCCTGGCAGCACAACGCCTGGGTTGCCCTCACCAGCGGCTACGCCATCGGACACGAAAAGATCGATCACTTCACCCCAATCACCACCGACCGAGTCCGCCTGCACATCCTCTCCAGCACCTCCGCCGCACACATCCGCGAGTTCCAGCTTTTCCAACAACCCACCCCAACCCCATAAACACTCCCGGCACCCCGTCGTCGTCACCTTCGCCATTTCGAAACGACAGAGCACATGGTCTCCAGGACATGGGTGCCCCATATCTCGATCTTGAGATCTGGGCATCGAGCGAAGCGAAGACCGCTTTAACCCCCTCCACACCCAACCCGCTCAGCTATCGCCCAACCCCAACCGTACCCGCTCTAACCTCTACCAGCTATCCACAAAGCCCCGGCAACCTTCCCCGCCACTTCGCGTCCAACCTGCGATGCCACCAAAGCACCATGCCGGCGAACAACAGTCTTACTCCCCTCTCCAGCGAACCTGCGCTATCATGCAAAACATGATGTTTCGCACCAAATCCGATCCGGGGTACACCCAAACTCCAGACGTCCGTGACCTGAATCTGTTCGAAGGCGAAGAAGAATCCACCCTGGTCAAGACCATAGGCTGGATCTCCGCCGGCCTCGGCGCAGTAGCATTGGGCCTGTTCATCGGCCGCGAACTCCGTCAGCGCTACAAGTTCAATCGCCGCACACCATACGATTTCTACGCCCACTCCGGCGACGAGCCGGACGTCGACTTCGACTTCGGCCTCGGCATTTAAAGCAAATTAGCGAATGGCATAAAGCAGTTGGGTGCCCCATATCTCGATTTTGAGATGTGGGCATTGAGCGCCAGCGAGACCGCTCTCCTTCACCCCCCACACCAACACGCAATCAGCTATAAGACCCACAAAAAGATAGTGTCCTGCCGGACGGGCCCGCTACGCGCGGCGCGACCACTTCGTGGTGTGTCACTCCTTCGGGTGGGCCTTCCGATGGTCGGCATAGAGTCTGATCCAGACCATCGGGAGGGCCAGGCGAAGCGGTATACGCACCACGAAGTGGTCATTTACCATCAACCTCGATGACTAAATTAGCCTTCCTCTTCCCCGGCCAGGGCTCGCAAACCGTAGGCATGGGCCGCGACCTCTACGACATCTTCCCCTCCGCACGCGCCGTCTTTGAAGAAGCCGACGACGCCCTCGGCTTCCCCCTCTCAAAACTCATCTTCGAAGGCCCCGAAGACCAGCTCAAGCTCACCGAACACACCCAGCCCGCCATCCTCACCGTCTCCGTCGCCGCCGCCCGCGTGCTCGCCGAAAAAGGCATCACCCCAGCCCTCAGCGCAGGCCACTCGCTCGGGGAATACTCCGCGCACGTCGCCGCCGGCACCTTCAGCTTCGCCGACGCCGTCCGCACCGTGCGTTCTCGCGGACAGTACATGCAGCAAGCCGTCCCACCCGGCCAAGGAGCCATGGCCGCCATCCTCGGCCTCTCCGCCGACCTCATCAACGACATCTGCGCCCAGGTCTCCGACGACCTCACCCCACTCCCCACCGGCAACGTCGCCGACACCATCGCCCAGGCCTTCTCGCCGTCAAGCGCCGTCGTCTCCCCCGCCAATCTCAACTCCCCCGACCAGACCGTCATCTCCGGTGCCACCCAAGCCGTCGAAAAGGCGGCAGACCTCTGCAAACAGGCCGGCGCCAAACGCACCGTCATGCTCCAGGTCAGCGCACCCTTCCACTGCGCCCTCATGAAGCCCGCCCAGGACGCTCTCGCCACCGATCTCGAAGCCATCCCCTTCGCCGACCCCGCCCTTCCCATCGCCTCAAACGTCGACGCACGCCTCCTCACCCGCGGCCCCGAATCCCGCGACGCCCTCATCCGCCAGGTCACCGCCCCCGTCCGCTGGGTCGAGTGCATCCAGCTCCTCATCGCCCAGGGCGCAACCCACTTCATCGAAGTAGGCCCAGGCAAAGTCCTCTCCGGCCTCATGCGCCAGATCGACCGCAACCAAAAGTCCCTCAACGTCGAAGACTCAGCCTCGCTTGAAAAGACTCTAGCCGCACTCACCGCAGTCTGACCCCTGACACCAGCAGCACCAAACCCTTACGTTCGACCTAAGCCAGCCTAGGCCATCTGTTCTTCGAGCTGGAACGAAGGTGCCGTCTCGTCCGCACTTGGACCCCAGCTGCTGGGCACAGCAACGTCGAGCATCCGCAGATACACGCTGAACTGGCCGCGATGCTGATACCAGTGATTCAGCATGATCGCGCGCAGAAACTCACGCCGTGGAATCGCAAGAAGCTCCTGCTCCCCCGCAACGATCCGCCAGAGCGCATTCATCGCAGCGTCGTCAAACGTCGGCATCACCTCGCGAACAGCCGCTGCGCTCTCATCGAAGGTCTTCAGAACCTGCGCCAGGGATTCCGGCTGCGGAAACTTGAAGCCCGGCGGCGCGATCTGGCTGCTCTGCGCCCCGCGCACCACCCCACCCGGAATCGTGGCAAGGTGATACGCCAGCTGCCCCGCAGTCATGGATTTAGCGTGAGGCTTCCAGGTAAGCCGCTCCTCCGGCAGCCGTTCCAAAAACCTGCGCGTAACCGGTGCCTGCTGTTCAAACTCCGCGAGTAGTTCCTGCGCAATCGACATGAAGATTCTCCTTGAGTGGTATGACATAGCCCTGCAAGCAACAACGTATATGCTTATATAAGAATATGTCAAACCCAAACCCCACCACAACACCACATGAACGTCCTCCAGGTAGCCCACACACCGGGTGCCCCGTATCTCGATTCTGAGATGTGGGCATCTCGCGGAACCGGGGTCCCCGACGAGCGCTTTTGCTCGTTGGGGTAGGGAAGCGAGACCGCTTTCCCCCATCAGCTTAGGAAGCGAAATCATTCCCCCGCCCACACCTCTCAATGTGGCGTCGCAGGCAGGGCATACGCAAGGTCGTCAACGTCGCCGTCTACCAGGAGCGCCGCCGTCATCCCTTCATAGGCGCCCGCATCTTTGCTCCCGGCCGCATTCACCTCCACCAGGTAAGAGCCGCTCGCCACATAGTGAAGCAAAAACGAACCACTCTGGATTTCCGTCTCCCGCAGTTTTGTCTTATCCTCCGGATCGAGCAGCCGCACCGTCCCATGCTTGATGCTGCTTCCATCCGCCTTTGCCGTAACCGTTCCACGCACAGTATGCAAACCAACCACGGCCATGGTGATGTCTACTCCAGAGTGGTCTTCGCTGCCACGCAACTCAATCGCTGCCGCCTCGCGCTGCCTGTATTTATTTCCGAAGTAGACCCCCAGCGCGTCGCCTTTTGTCACTTTCACTTCGAGCGACTGTCTGCCCACAATTGTCCCCGGCAGAAACGTATACTCGCGCAGGCTCGCCTCCACCGTATACGTGCCAGGCGGAAGTCCCGGGTAGTAGAACCGTCCACGATCGTCCGTCTGCGCGTCTGACATTCCCAATGTCGCCAACGAACTATTCCCCGAACTGTTCGTGTAAAACTTCCAATGACCCTCCGCATCTTTGCGAAACAGGTGAGTGGGAAGATTTACCGCCGGGCTGCCATCGTCGTAGACCACGACCCCTTCCAACGTGCCTCCCCGGTTCATCGTCAAATCCGACACGGTGGTCCGTCCCGCATCCACCGTAATCCTGTTCAACGCATACCCCAGCCCGGGCGAGTTCAACGAAACCGTATCCTTGGACTCATTCACCAGTACGTCATAGGGCGAGATGTACCCGGCAAAGCGTCCCAGAATGTAGTAGTCTCCCGGGGGAACATCGCCGATTTGAAAGGCGCCATCCATATCGGTCGCCGCGGAATAGGAACGTCCATCTCCGTGTACAGGCGGTCCGCTGTCAGCCTTGGCAGGCGGCGCGCTCTGAATCGAAACCGTGCCGAAGCGGCAAGGTGCATGCGTGTCCGCACAGTACAGATGCCCCGACACAGCGCCCGAAGATGCTTGTGCCATGCCCTGCCCATACCCACTGCTACCCGCGAAAGCGAACATCGCAACAACGCAAAGCAAGCGACGCATCGAAGCTCCATCATGATTCGCAACCGACCGCACGATTCGCTCACAATGCTACCGCGCCGGTTTGCAGCACGCTACTCTTCGCTTGGTCCCGCATCACGCAATCCGTAAGTTTGGATGGCCTATATCTCGATTCTGAGATGTGGGCATCGAGCGAAGCGAGACCGCCTTCGCTCGTCAGAGTGGCGAGGCGGGACCCATTCGAGGCTGTTACAAAACCGCCGCCCGCGACTCACACTCCTATAACGACAAGACTGACCACGCTGTTGATGCTGACTTATTGCGCGGAGGGTCGGCAGATTTGAAGTTATGCTGTTCGAAGCTGCTTCTCGAAAGTAATGGGCGATCACTGGAACACGACTGGAGGGTACGGTGATGCGGATCGCAAGTCTGGGTCATGCGCTCTTTGCGGCAACCATGATCGTCCTCGGAATCCTGGGCCTGATCAATCATGATTATGCCGCCGTATGGCATCCGGTATCGAGCGCCGTGCCCGCACACCAGGCGCTGGGCTATTGCTGCGCCCTTCTCTCGCTGGCCTGTGGCATAGGGCTGCTCTGGCAGCGCGCAGCCGCAGTCGCTGCCCGCGTGTTGCTCGCCTATCTCGTCATTTGGTCGTCGCTGGCAAGTCTCCCAGGCATTTTCAGCGCCCACGCTGCATTAGGTTCCTGGTACACCCTCGCTGAGACCGCGGTCATGGTGGCCGCCGCCTGGACACTGTATGCATCCTTCGCCTCTGACTGGGATCGGCGCCACATCCGTTTCGCCACCGGGGCCAACGGTGTGCGTATTGGGCGGGTGCTCTTTGGATTGGCTTTGATTTACTTTGGCATGGGCCATGTCGTCTTTCTCAAAGAGACAGCTTCCGACGTGCCTGCCTGGTTGCCTTGCCATGTAGCCTGGGCCTACTTTACCGGCTATGCCTTCATCGCAGCGGGCTTGGCAATTCTCGTCGGAGTGTATGCGCGGTTGGCAGCTGCGCTATCGACGTTTCAGATTGGCCTGTTCGTACTGCTGGTGTGGGTGCCGATTGTGGCGGCGGCAGGCACCAAAAGCGCCTTCCAATGGAGCGAGACCATCATCTCTGCGGCATTAACGGCCGCCGCCTGGACACTGGCGGATTCCTACCGTGGCGTACCGTGGCTCGCCGTAAACAAGCGGTAGCGGGCTGTCTCGCCTGCACACGCCGACACAACACCGCTGCACTTTGACTTTCCCTTCAGAAACCAACACACCGGGTGCCCCATATCTCGATTCTGAGATGTGGGCATCGAGCGAAGCGAGACCGCCTTCCATCAGCTTAGGAAAACGAAACCGTTCCCACCCCCACACCGACAACCCCTACTCCCCCGATCCAACCCATACCGCAGACCCACCGCCGCCCACCCCCCTTATTCTCCCCACCGACATTTTCCGGTACCTTCGAAGCTGGGCACCCACACCCCAAAGAAACCCCCGCGAGGAAACCGAGGACACCATGCAGATCAACGACCCCGTAGAAAACTTCACCCTCCAGAATCAGGACGGCAAGACCGTCAACCTCACCGACTTCAAGGCCTCCCCCGTCGTCCTCTTCTTCTATCCCCGCGCCGACACCCCGGGCTGCACCATCGAGTCCTGCGGCTTCCGCGACGCCTTCGAAAAATTCCAGCAGCAGGGCATCGTCGTCTTAGGCATCTCGCGCGACACCGTCAAAGACCAGAAAAAATTCCAAACCAAGTTCAACCTGCCCTACGACCTCCTCGCCGACCCCGACATGGAGCTCATCAACCGCTACGACCTCGTCCAACCGAAAAACATGTACGGCAAGCTGGTCAAAGGCGTCAAACGCACCACCTACCTCATCGGCCCCGAGACCGGCACCGGCACCGAAAAAGGCCAGCGCCTCATCCACATCTTCGAAGACGTCAAACCCCAAGGCCACGCCGAAGAAGTACTTGCCCTGCTAAACCAGCACTGAGCCGTACAGCAGATCCCACCCCCGGCGCCCAACGTCTGCAAGAAGGCGAGCCTCTACTCTGCTCCCCCCGCCAACGCTTGATAGTAGCGGCGCTCCGGCCACGCGCAGCCCGCGCACAGCGTTCTGCCTTCCTGCACCATCTCGCGGTCGTAGTTGATGCCTTCCCCGCACACGTCACATCGAATCCGCGCCGACTTGTACCCCGGCATCTCACGCGCGGCAAGGGCGACCCGTACCCACTCGTGGCGGAACAGCTCCTGCTCCCCCATCTCGCGATACGCCCTCATCTGCTGCTCGTTCTTGTTCTCCAACGTGGGATACAGTTCGCGCGCCCGCCCCTTCGACGATTCCAGCGCAGCAACCCGCACCGCCTTGTACACCGCGTCCTCTCCCTCAGCCTCGAGCGGAGACCGCAGGTCCACAAACGTCGCCGCCATCTTGCCCCAGTCCCTGAACTTGATCGCACGTTTCCCCAGCCTGCATCCCGTCACCACCCCGATCGCATCCGTCGCACAGCGATCGATCTCGACAAAGGTCACCAGGCGCTTGCGATCCTCTCCCTTCGGGTCCCCCACCCCCAGCAACCGGCAGCCCAGCAACGCCATGCGCACGCCAAGAATCTGCCCCGCGCACAGATGCCCATGTGCCACTTCAGCCTCGTGAAGCAACTCCTCGAACGTCTGCATACCGTCATCATACGGCTGCCCCGCACGCGGCCATTTTCGTTCGGATTGACCATCCTCCGCACCGGGCATACTATTCCATCCCCGAGGTGTTCGATGAGCGAATTCGCAGCGACCGTCAGCATGCTTCTCCGGCAGAAAAACGGACAAATCGTCTCCATCCCGCCCGACGCCTCCGTCTTCCAGGCCATCGAGCTTATGGCCGAAAAGCAGGTGGGCGCCCTGCTTGTCCTCGAACACGGCCTTCTGCTCGGCATCATTTCAGAGCGCGACTACGCCCGCAAAATCATCCTGCAGGGCCGCTCCTCCAAAGACACGCCGGTCTCGGAAATCATGAGCAGCCCCGTCCTCTTCGTCTCTCCCCGCCACACCGTCGGCGAGTGCATGCACATCATCACCCAAAGCCGCATCCGCCATCTTCCCGTCATGGAGCACAACGCCCTCGTCGGCCTCGTCTCCATCGGCGACCTCGTCAACTGGGTCATCACCGAGCAGGAGCGCACCATCCGCCAGCTCGAAGCCTACATCTGCGGCACCGCCACCACCTGATCCCTCGCCGGCAGCTTCGCATACGCATCCACCGCATCGTGCAGCCGAGAAAACAGATTCCCCGCCCCCACCGCCTCCGTCAGATGGTGACGTTCGAAGTCCGCCCGCGCGTTCCATCCCAGCCTCGCAAATCCCAGCGTCACCCCCGCGTCCAGAAGATTCCTGCTCAGCTCCAGCACCACCCGCGCCGCACTGTAGTCCACATCGGTCATCGCCTCGGCATCGACAATCAGCCACCGCACCTCCGACGGCGACGTCCCCACCAACCCCAGAACGTCATTGGCAAACCTTCCCGCATTCGCATAAAACAGCGACGCCCCGAAGTGATACAGCACCAGCCCAGGCTCCGTCATCGCGCCCGCCTTCGGTGCAATCAGGTCCCACGTTCCCGTCGCATTCGCCACCATCACACCATTGCGCGGATGGTAGCTGTGCTGCACGATCCGCAGCAGAGACATCACCATCGCCAGCACAATTCCCTGCTCCACCCCAAGCGCCAACACCACCACCGCCGTCATCGCCGCAAGCCAGAACTCTCCCGGACTCTCCCGGCGAATCTCCCCCAGGCTTCGCAGATCGATCAGCCGGAGCGCCACCAGGAACACCAGCGCCCCCAGCACGCACTGCGGAAGATACTGCAAAGGCCGTGTCAGAAACACAAGCACCAGCGCCACCACCGCCGCCGTCGACACCTGCGCCAGCTGACTGCTCCCTCCCACACTCTCCACCATCGCCGTCTGCGTCGGGCTTCCGTTCACCACAAACGCCCCGCTCAGCGCCGCCGCCGCATTCGCCGCAGACAACCCCATCAGGTCCTGGTCTGCGTCGAGATGCTGATGATGCCGCGCAGCATACACCCGCGAGGTCGCCGCGCTCTGCGTCAAAATCATCAGCGCACACGATCCCGCCACCCCCAGCAGCGAAGGCACGTCGGTCCAATGCACCGCCGGCCATCCCAGGTGCGGCAGCCCTCCAGCCACTGGTCCGATCGTCGCAATCCCGTGCCCGGCAAAGTCCCACACCGCGCTCGCCGCCGTCGCCCCCACCACCACCAGCAACGCTCCCGGCAGCTTCGGCACAAACCGCCGCAGCAACAGCACCCCGCCAATCACTGCACCCGAAAGCGCCACCGTCGCCCCACGCACCTCCCCCAGGCTGCGGCCAATCTCGATCAGCTGCACCACCGACCGGCGCGAGTGCGTCTGCACCCCAAGCATCTCCCCCAGCACCGCGATGCCCACCTGAAATCCCACCCCGGTCAAAAATCCCGCAAGCACCGTCTGCGACAGAAAATCCGCAATAAAGCCCAGCTTGCAAAGCCTCCCCACCAGCAGAAAACCCGCCGTCAGCAGCGCCACCATCCCCGCCAGCGCCACATACCGCGCACTCGCCGCCTGTGCCATGCTGCCCAGTCCGCCCGCAAGAATCGCCGCTGTCGCCGAGTCCGCCGCCACCACCAGGTATCGCGACGAACCGAACACCGCAAACGCCAGCATCGGAAGCAGAAGCGTGTACAACCCCGTAATCACCGGCATCCCGGCAATCCGCGTGTAGCCAAGCGCCTGCGGAATATTCATCGCCGCCAGCGCCACCCCGGCCAGCGCATCGCGCACCGCCCCCGCCCGCTTTACCGGCAGTATGCCTTGAAACAATTTCAGCAAATCGTCCCTCTCTCAAATCGACAAATAAAAACATGGCCTGCCGGCCGGGCCGCCTGCGCGGCGCGCGGTCACTTCGTGACGGGTATACCGGCTTCGCCCGGGCCTCCCGTTGGTCGGCAACCAAGATCTTCGCTCGCGACCAACGGGAGCGCCAACCGAAGGGGTATACAAGTCGCGAAGTGACCGCGGCCCGCGTAGGGCGCCCGCGCGGCAGCGCAGCCGTCAATTCTCCTCCGCACCATCTCCCTCCTCCACAATCGACGCGCTCCCCACCACGTCATACGTCGCCGCCTCGCCCCCCGTAGGCTTCAGAGTCACCCGCATCGGCAGCCGAAGCCACTGCGCAGGCTGGCACACCGGAAGGAAATGGTCGGTCTGCGGCCACTTCCCAATCTGCTTCAAAACCGCCGGCCGGCGCGCTCCCATCTGCACCACCACCGCATACAGTCCACCCTTGGCCGTGCTGCCCGTCCCACAGTACGCCGCATAGTCGCGAAACCACACCACATCGGAAACCGCCGAGTCGAAATCCGGCAGCCGCAGCGCCGTAATATGCCCCGTCACCCGGTCCACCGAAAGCCAAGGCCCCGGCTGCCAGATCCAACGCGGAACCGCCTCCGACGGCAACGCATCGTTCACCCGCAGCGCGCGCCGAACCGTAAACGTGCGGTCGGTCACATCATGCACCTCTCCCACCGTCCACTCCTTCTGCCGATCGTCCACAAACAGCGGCCGCACCTTCAGGCTCGAGCTCTCCTCCACCTTCGTCTCCGCCGTAGCGTCCGGAGGCGTGTACGGCACCTTGCGGTACGCCCCCAGCGTCACCGTGTGGACCTTCGGCACCGCCGCGGCCCAGGCACACCCAGCCCCCGCCAGAAGCAGATAGAAAAAGCCGAACGGCAGGCCGCGTAACCCGCGCAAGCTCGAAATCAAACGCATAGGGCAAAGGTTCCGACGCAAAGAGCACAACTCGCAAAGTGAATTTTCAAATGCAGTCATGCTACCTGACCTGCAACACGTTGCATGGAAAAAATGCCCGTCCGTTCAAATCTCCGCGGAAGAAAGCTCAGGGCACCCGGAAAGATGTTCCGAGGTGCTCACAAAGGTACAAGGGCTGTGGAATAGATTGTGAATACAGGCCATTTCGCATACCGGCGCGGAGTAGTATCGTGGAAGAATGCGTGCTGCCGACGTGGTGGCGTGCGATATACCACGGCGGAACTATCTCCCAAGCAGTGCGAAAGGACCAAACGAACATGTGGAAACCGAACCAGACTGGAAGCAACACGCCCTCGACTCCTGAACCGGTGCGTCCAGCGGCGCCCGCGACCAATTTTGAGGCCAGCCCCACCCGTCCCGCCACCGTCGGCTCCGGCACCGCCGCCTCCGCCGTGCCCACCGGCGAACAGGCCACCATCGGCAAGTCCCTCATCCTCAAAGGCGAACTCACCGGCTCCGAATCCCTCTACGTCGACGGCAAAGTCGAAGGCTCCATCAATCTCCCCGGCAACCGCGTCACCGTGGGACGCAACGGACAGGTCGCAGCCAACATCGTCGCACGCGAGATCGTCGTCCTCGGCAAGGTCCGCGGCAACTGCCAGGCCACCGATCGCGTCGACATCCGGAGCGAAGGCTCGCTCACCGGCGACGTCATCGCAGCCCGCATCTCCATTGAAGACGGAGCCTTCTTCAAAGGCGGCATCGACATCCGCAAGCCCGGCGGCACCGACCTCAAGGGCGGCACCGCCACCCCCACCGCCGAACCCGTAACCGTCGAAGCATAACCCGCACCACCAGCACGCAGCATAACCCGCACCACCCAGACTGACCGGCGGCCCCGATCCACACGGACGGGGCCGCTTCGTCTCTCCCCACCCTGCACCAATCCCTACCAAGCGCCCGCACCACCAGACTGACCCACCCAGTCACTAACGCGCCCAGCCACTGCACCAAACCGCCCAGTCACCCGCACAAACCCCAGATGGGTGCTCTTCAACCTGACTTCCCCGTACCCCCCCAACCGGGGTGCCCCATCTCTCAACAACCGGGGTGCACGACCTCCCAATCACCCGAGCACCCCATTCCTCAAGGTACCGGGTGCCCCATATCTCGATTCTGAGATGTGGGCATCTCGCGAAGTGAGACCGCTTTCCCCACCCCACGATGAAGCGTCACCCAACATCACACCAAACCGCGTGACAAACCCAATCTCACACCACCCAACGCCACCCCACCCACCCCACCCCATCTCTCGATTCCAAGATCCGCACACCGAGGCGAACCAAGACCCCGACGCGCTCGTTCTGTACCCAGGCAACCCCGCTCCCACCACCCTAAAACCCACCCTCAAGATTGCGAAGCACCATAAACCCCACCGCCGCCACCATCCCCCCACACACCACAACCGGCCCCGGCGCCCCCCATCGCCTCCACCCCACCCCATACAACGCGCACAACCCCAGCCCCACCGTAAACAGCGCATTCCAATGCAGCGCCTCCAACACCCGGCCATGCAGCAACGCAGCCAGCGCCCGAGTCGCCCCACACCCCGGACACTTCACATGCAGCGACGCATACACCGGACATTGCGGATAGAACCCATACCGCTCAGGCGGAAAACGCCGCAGCACCCACCCGGCCGCCCCACCCGCCATCCACCCCGCCCCTGCCCTCACCTCCCCATCGCCCGGTACCGCGCCGCCTGCCGAATCCCGTTCGCCTCATTCAGCTTGTACTGGATATAAATGCCGCCGAAAAAATACACCAGCACCGGCTGCAATCGCAGACCGATCGGCTCCGGCCCGTTATAGTGCCGTTCAATATCTTCCCGCAGCGTGAAGCGCGCAATCAGCCGCACCACCCAGCACACCAGCGAGATAATTCCGCCCGTCACGTTGCGGTGATGCACCCCGTTGTGCGACAACGCCAGAAACGTTCCCCACGAACTGCCGAAGTTCAACACCACAAGCACCGTCGCGACGATGTAGTACATCAGCGCCTTGCTCGTGGGCTCCACCTTTTTTGCCCACGCCGCAATCACCATGTTCCACACCACCACAAACAGCCCGCACGTCAGGGCTCCCAGCAGCAGCTCCAGTCCCCAGTTCAGATTCGGCGGATCAGGATACCCCCCACCCTGCGCCCCACCATACGCCGGAGCCCCGCCATATGCCGGCACCGCACCATACACAGGACCCGCACCATACACAGGAGCAGCAGCCCCACCATACCCCGCTCCCGCCCCTCCGTAAGGCGGCATCCCCGCAGAGCCCGGCGCCCCCTCCAACCCCAGAACCTGCGCCACCGGAACCCACTCCGCATTCTCGTCGCTCCGCGCCATATCCGTCGGCAGCACATTGCCAGACTCCACATAGCGCCGCAGATCTTCCGGCGTATACGGCCCATACATCTCTCCATTGCGCGAAACCTCATACGTCATCCTGCACACTCCGGGCGCTTGCTCCAGCGCGAACTCATTTTTATTTGCGGGTTCTGCTTCCAGATCAAATCACGGCACACCCGCTTCGCACAAGGCGAATTTCTTCACTCCCTAAAGAGCCTTTGCGCGAATGACTCAGCATGGGTGGCTGCTCCGGACACTCCAGAGATGAGCAGTACGCGCGCGAGGAGTGCGGATCGCTGCCTTCGACCGTCACCTGTTCCACCTGCTGACAGGTCGATCGGAGATCGCTGTCCGACCAGCCCGTCACTCGCCAAATGGTGCCCTAAAAAGCGTCGGACCCCTATGGTTTCCCCGGCTGTATGTACTGTTGCATGACCTCTTTGGCCGCTTTTCGCTTTCCAGTGCGCACCATCGTCAGCAGGCTGCTGAACTCATCGGCCGTCAATTTATCGCCCAGCAGAAGTGTGTTGAGAGCCGTCTTAAGAAGGCTTCTGATCGCAACGGTTTCGGTGAACAGAGGGTCATCTTCGGGCCGTCGCGCTTCTCTAAGAAGGCTCTCCCGCGTCCACTCGCGAGGTGTCTTTTCCTTCTCTCGGCCGCCTTTCAGCAGCTCCGCTTCCTCTGCTTCAGTGAAACGCGTTGCCACGCTCGGAGTCCGTGCCTCGCGACCGATTTTTCGCCGAAGCCGTTCCTCAATTCCAAGATCATTGGCCGCCATCGGACCCTCGCATCCATGCCATTTCAGAGCCTTTCCGGATGAAAAGATAAAGGTCCCAGGCGGAAACGCGCGGCGGATATTGTGTGCAATGTCCCACCCGAAACCTTTTGTACCTCGAACGCGGACCCTACAAGGGATCGAGTGTCAAAATCTCCCGGTGCGGAGCGTCGTGCCGGTTTCCACTTCATCTGCATGAGGAACATCGCCATGAGGAACATCGCATAGATAACTGCAAGGATCGAGTGCATGAAACTTCTGCAAAGTGCATGAAACGTCTGCAATCTGATATGTGGAGCGCTGACAAAGTGTCACTGCGAGAGATGAGCGAATAGACCGAGCGTCCCCCGTTTCGAGTAGCCCTGTGATGTAGAAAAGAGACTCTATGCAAATACTGTCTCTTGATGAATCTGGAACACCGCCGGCCCTGGGACGCTACATGCAGCTCCGTTGTTTGTATTGGGCGGAATTCTGGTGCCGGAAGATTTCTGTGGAACATCGCGGCGAATCTCCGCAGCTTGAAAGCGAAGTGTGAGATTGCTGGCGAGATTATGTGGCGTTCCTTCGCTCTGCCCAAATCACATTCGCACCAACGGCGCACAAGCGCCCGAAAGAAGGCAACCCCGCGAAGCAGAATTCAAGCTCGCCACCAACGGGAGCGCCAACCGGAGGAGTACACCAGTCACGAAGTGACCGCCCGTACCGGGGTCCTCACAAACAGGTCTTCGTTTGTGGGGTGGCTGAGCGAAGTGGGCCCGGCCGACAGGCCACCCTGCACTTCCAGCCGCTTCTTCGCATGTCGCGCCCTGCACTTCATCGCCTTCGTGCCTTCCCGCAAAAATCTCTCCACCATCTCCTCCGCCTCCCCGCGCAGGCACGGCTCCCGCAACGCAAGCACACCAAGCCCTTCCATCGCCGAGCACCGCACCACATTGCTCGCATCCCCGGCCAGCAACGACATCGTCCTCGCCGCCCGCAGACGCTGCACCCGGGTATGCGCAACCCGTGCCACCACCAGCCCCAGGTGCCACCGCGTCCGCGACTCCCCCACCGGAAGCCCTTCCAGCAACCCCGCCAGCTCATCCGCATACCGCTCCAGCAGCCCGCCGTCCCCATCCGTCATTCGCCGAGCCACATCCGCCGCCCGCTTCCGAACCTCGGCATCCTCCCCAAAAAGATCCCGCACCAACCCCCGCACCGCCCTCCGGTCCCCCGCCATCGCAGCCGCCACCGCACGTGCCCGCGCCAGCCCCCAAACCCCCTCGCGCAACCCTCCCCCAGCCACCGCCATGGCCCGAAGTATAAGCCGCCCGTCTTGAGAATTCCGAGCAGACAATTCCAAGCAAAAGAAAAGACCCGGCAACATCGCCGAGCCTTTTCCCATCCCAGAAACCAACCCCGGAAACCCACCCCAGGTCCAACCCTTACCGCAACCATCAAATACTTCGCACAACTCCGCACAACTCCGCAAAAAGCGCCCACCTACATCCCTGTACTCACCCGCCTGCCCCGACGCCCCGCCCGCCGCGGTGACGCCCCAAACGCCCATTCCCGCACCGGCCCCACATCCACATGCACAAACTGCGACACCGGGTAGTACCCCACCCCGCCCGCACGCAGCGAAAGCGCCGCATTCCGCAGCCGCACCGTCGAAACCCCCGGAACCCGCAGATCGATCGCATGCCCTTCCATATGCTGGCTGTGCTCCGCCACCCCCGTACGCGGCGAAGCATTCCGCAATGCCGCATTCGTCTCCGGCGTCCTGTACCCGCACACCACGTCGATCAGCCCGCCGCTGCGCCCCAGCCGCGACAACAGCGCATGCAGCACGTCGAACTCCTTCGGCTCATACCGCACCACGTCCTGCGTATTATGGTCGCGCAGAAAATAATTCAGCTTCTCCAGCGCTTCCGGCACATACACCTCGCCCACCCGATACACAATCTCCAGGCTCTCCCCCGTATGCAGGTTCGAAAGTCGCAGCTTGTACGGTTTCCCCGTCTCCGCCACCTCGCCCGAAACCATACCCGACGAAATCCCATCCGCCGACATCGCAGCAGCCGAAACCGCAGCCACCGAATCCTCCGGCATCACGCCCGGAACCACCTGCTCGCCCCCCACCATCGTCGCCGCCGCCACACCCCGGCGCGCCCGCAGATGCACCGGGCTCCGCAACCCCGCATGAAGCCCCGCATGCATCCGGCCTCGCACCCCCGCCCGCACCCCCGCCGCCCACGAGGTCCCGCTCGCCCCCACCATCAAACCGATCGCCGCCACCGCGACACCCAATCTCTGCATCCTCTTCATTCAATCTCCCAATACTCTGATTGCAAATCGAAACCCCAAATGCGACTTGGCATTCCCCATTCGCTACGATAAGTCTACCCAACCTAGTCCCTAAACTTCGACTCCGCTATGTAACTTTAGTGTCATATCCGACTCCTCCCCACCCCCTCTGAAACTCCACATCCGTAAATCCCACCTCGCGGCCACTTAGCGCATCCGCCACCGGCGCCCCACCACACACCCCGCCCACCTTCGATATGCTCAATCCATGCAGCAACTAGACCCCATCCAGCTCCGCGTCCTAGGCTCTCTCATCGAAAAGGAGATCGCCACCCCGGAAAACTACCCCCTCTCCCTCAACGCCCTGGTCAACGCCTGCAATCAGCGTTCCAGCCGAGACCCCGTCCTCGACCTCACCGAAGAGGACGTCCGCCAAGCCATCCACCTCCTCGAAGACCTCGCCCTGGTCACCCCCGTCCGCGACGCCCGCGTCCCCAAATACGAGCACCGCATCCGCACCGTCCTCAACCTGCGCCGCGACGAAACCGCCGTGCTTTGCCTTCTCATGCTCCGCGGCCCCCAAACCCCGGGCGAACTCCGCAGCCGCGCCGACCGCCTCTTCGCTTTCGACGACCTCGCCGCCGTCCAATCCACCCTCGACCGCCTCGCCTCGCGCCCCGCCGAACCCGCCGCACCTGCCGCGCCAGGCGAACTCGCCACCGGCCCCCTCACCACCATCCTGCCCCGCCAGCCAGGCTCCCGCGAAGCACGCCACACCCACCTCCTCGGGGCACCCCCCGACCTC
>JALYVA010000068.1 GCA_030853485.1 Acidobacteriota bacterium | reverse complement strand
CAAAAGTATGGAGAGCCGATCGTGGGCGATGAAGTTCCGTTCACGATCGACGTGGAAGCGGACAAGTAAGGCAGAGGCCAGGCGCCCTGCTTTCCTGCGAGGGTGCGGGAGGGCAGGGAGTTTGCGGTCGCGGCTAGCGCAGTTTTTCGTGGCTGAGCTGCTCGTCGTGCCGGTCGATTGCGGCGGCATCCTCGGGCTTGAGACTGCGAAGGGTTTCGAGGAGTTTGCCGGGGTCGAAGGACTCGAGGATAAAGTCTGCCTGCGGGCAGCCTCCGAAGCCGGGCGCGGCGATGAGGATGACAGGAATGCTGGGTTGAAGTTGTTTGATCTTGCGGACGATTTCTGCGCAATCGACGTCTTCGAGGCCGCTGTCGAGGACGACTCCGTTGGCGGCGGGAAACCGTGCCAGGGTCTCAACGGCTTCGTGTCCGCTGTATGCGGTGATGACGTTGAACTTGGCGGTTTCGATGACGAGTTTTCGGGTGGAGATGCTGCCTGGGAACTCCCGGTCGCCAACAATGAAGCAGGGTCTGATCATGCTGACATTAGACCACTGACGAGGCCTGAGCGGGAATGTCTTACTCTATAGAAAGAGTTTTCCCGTCGCCGAGGCCTGAGTCGCATGTGGATTGTCAAGATAGCGCTGAGCCGGCCGTATACGTTCATCGTGCTGGCGATCCTGATTCTGATCGGGGCGCCGGTGGTGATTCTGAGCACGCCGACCGACATCTTTCCCAGTGTCGATATTCCGGTCATTTCGATGGCGTGGGCGTATACGGGGCTGAACCCGGAGGAGATGGAAGGGCGACTGACGACGCCGTTTGAGAGATCGCTCACGACGCTGGTGGACAACATTGAACACGTTGAGTCGACGACCATTTCGGGTGTGGCGATCGTCAAGGTGTATCTGCAGCCTGGAGCCAGCCTGGACACGGCAAATGCGCAGGTGAGTGCGGTGTCGGAGTTCATGCTGAAGAACCTTCCGCCGGGCACGCTGCCTCCGGAGATTGTGGATTTCAGCGCGTCTTCGGTTCCGATTATTCAGCTTGGGCTTTCGGGCGAGGGGCTTTCGGAACAGCAGTTGAACGATTTTGGACTGAACTTTATCCGGGCGCAACTGGTGACGGTTTCGGGCGCGGTCGTGCCGAATGTGTATGGCGGCAAGCAGCGTTCGGTGATGTTGTTTCTGGATCCGAAGCGGCTGCAGGCCACAGGGCTGGCGCCGAACGATGTGCTGAGCGCGATGGCTTCGCAGAACGTGGTGCTTCCGGGTGGTACGGCGAAGATTGGGCACGATGAATACGACATCCATATCAACGCGTCCCCGCTGACGTTGGAAGGAATCAGCAACATTCCGCTGCGGCAGGTAAACGGCACGACGATCTACGTGCACGATGTGGCGACGGTGAGCGATGGGAGCATTCCGCAGACCAACATTGTGCGGCAGAACGGGCGCCGCGGAGTGTTGATTACGGTGCTGAAGTCTGGACGCGCCTCGACGCTGAGCGTGGTGAGCGGGATTCGCAGGCTGCTGCCGACGATTGCGCAGACGGTACCGCCGGCGTTGAAGATTACGCCGATCGGCGACCAGTCGATTTTTGTGCGGGCCTCGATTGCAGGGGTGGTGCGCGAGGCGGTGATTGCGGCGGTGCTGACGGGTCTGATGATCCTGCTGTTCCTGGGGAGCTGGCGCAGCACGATCATCATCGCGGTTTCAATCCCGCTGTCGATCCTGACGTCGGTGATTGTGCTTGGGCTGATCGGGCAGACGATCAACATCATGACGCTGGGTGGACTGGCGCTGGCGGTGGGCATTCTGGTGGACGATGCGACGGTGGAGATCGAGAACGTCAATCGGAATCTGGAGATGGGGAAGGAGCTGCGGGAGGCGATTCTCGATGGCGCGCAGCAGATCGCGGTGCCGGCGCTGGTGTCTACGCTTTGCATCTGCATCGTGTTCCTGCCGATGTTCTTTCTTTCGGGGGTGTCGCGGTACCTGTTTGTGCCGCTGGCGGAGGCGGTCGTGTTTGCGATGCTGGCGTCGTATCTGCTGTCGCGCACACTGGTGCCGACGCTTGCGATGTATCTGCTGAAGGCGCATGAACACGAGCAGCATGATGTGTCGCGCAATCCGTTCACGAGATTTCAGCGCAGGTTCGAGTACTACTTCGAGAAAGTCCGGAGCGGGTATGAGGACCTGCTGGAGCGCCTGGTGTCGGTGCGCAACGTCTTTGTGCCTGTGTTCCTGCTGGTGTGTACATGCGCGTTTCTGCTGGTGCCTTTTCTTGGGAGGAATTTTTTTCCGAGCAGCGATACCGGATCGTTCATTCTGCATCTGCGTGCAAAGAGCGGCACACGGATTGAAGAGACGGCGAAGCTTTGCGACCTGGTGGAACAGGACATCCGCAAGACCGTGCCGGCCGGGGAGATGGACAACATCCTGGACAATATCGGGCTTCCGTACAGTCCGCTGAACCTGCAGCATTCGAATTCCGGGTTGATTGGACCGGGGGATGCGGACATCCTGGTTTCGCTGCAGAAGAAGCACCGCCCGACGGCCGAGTATGTTGCCGAGCTGCGGAAGGGTTTGGCGCGGAGTTTTCCGGGGGTGACGTTTTACTTTTTGCCGTCGGACATCGTGACGCAGATTTTGAACTTCGGTTTGCCCGCGCCCATCGATGTGCAGTTTGAAGGCGCGGATATTGCGGGGAATCGGAAGGTGGCGGACAAGGTTCTGGACGAGCTGCGACATGTGCCGGGGCTGGTGGACCTAAGAATTCAGCAGCCGGACGACTATCCGGTGTTGACGGTGAATGTGGATCGCACTAAGGCGGTGCAGGGCGGGTACACGCTGCGGGACGTGGGCGGCAGCCTGCAGAATCTACTGAGTGGAAGCTCGCAGCTGACGCCGATGTTTTTTTTGAACTACAAGAATGGCGTGAACTACAGCATGGTGGCAGAGGCGCCGCAGTACGACATTCAGACGCTGGACGATCTCGAAAATGTGCCCTTGTCGGCGCCGACCGCGCGGCAGCCGGAGATCCTGGCAGACGTGGCTAATATTACGCGCAGCACGGAGATGCAGACGATCAACCACTACAACCTGCGGCGGACGCTGGATATTTATGGCTCGGTGCAGGACACGGACCTTGGAGCGGTGAGCAAGCAGATCGACAGGATCGTGGCGGAGAATAAGGGTGCGCTGCCGCGTGGAACGTTTGTGCATATCCGCGGGCAGATCGAGACGATGAATACGTCGTACTTCGGGCTGATCGCGGGGCTGGGCTTTGCGATTGTGCTGGTGTACCTGCTGGTGGTGGTGAACTTTCAGTCGTGGCTGGATCCGTTCATTATCATTACGGCGCTGCCGGCCGCGCTTACGGGCATTGTGCTGTTCCTGTTTGTGACGCGGACGACGTTGAGCGTGCCGGCGCTGATGGGGGCGATCATGTGCATGGGCGTGGCGACGGCGAACAGCATTCTGGTGGTGTCGTTTGCGAAAGAGCGTCTGGAGGAGACCCATGACGCGGTCCGGTCGGCGGTCGAGGCGGGGGCGACGCGATTTCGGCCGGTGTGCATGACGGCGCTGGCGATGATTATCGGGATGGTTCCGATGGCGCTTGGGCTGGGCGAGGGCGGAGAGCAGAACGCTCCGCTGGGCCGTGCGGTGATTGGCGGCTTGCTTCTGGCGACGTTGGCGACGCTGGTGTTTGTGCCTGCGGTGTTTGCGCTGCTGCATGGGCGGGGCGGACGGGCTGCCGGTGCGGCGGATCCTGAGCGGCGCGCGACCGCAGAGGCTTAGGCTCGGTCCACACCTTGTGTGGAGCGGTGGTGGGCTTGCTAACGGTCGGCGAGTTTGGTCAGGCGGCCGTCGCGAAGCGCGAACAGTTCTCCACGCCAGACTACGGTGTCTCCGGCGAAGCTCCACGCCCAGAAGCCGAGGCCGAAGAAGTCGCGCAGCGGAAGTAGCCAGAGGTCGCGGAGGACCTGATCGTCGTGCAGCACGCCGACGCCGACCGAGAGCGCGACAGCTACGCGCGCCAGGATCACCACGCTCAAGAGGGAAAAGCTCCACAGCGCAAGGCCGCTCGCGATGCACGTCATCACGGCCCAGGGCAAGGCGTAGGTGATGCCGAGACCGAGATATCCCCAACGACGCGAATCCCGGGTGGAGCGCGCCCAACGCATCTGGTGTTCTCGAAAGCCGTGGAAAGCGTAAGCGGGAACAGAGGTCTCGACTACTTCGGAGGACAGCTCGACGCGATATCCGGCAGCGGCGATGCGTGCTCCCATTTCGTAGTCGTCGGCGAGGTACTCGGTGAGAGGTTCGAGGCCCCCTGCCTTTGCCAGCACTGTTTTGGTGGTGGCGAGTGTCGACCCGAGCCCGAAGCGGATGCCGCGCTCGAGGCGCCGAGCGGTGAGAACTCCGGGCATGAAGTCGGTCGAGATGCCGAGTGCCTCCAGCCGCGCCCAGACTGTTGTCGCGGGTGTGTCATCGTTCCGCCGGAGGTCCGCTGTTCGGCCGATGTAGGGAACCGTGACCATGCCTACGTTGGGGTCTGCGAAGCACTCCATCACGCGGGTGAGGTAGAGGGGAGAGACGCGGATGTCGCTGTCGTTGATGATGACGTGCTCGTAACGCGCTTCGCGCAGCATCTGGACAAGGTTGCTTACCTTGCCCGAGGTGCCCAGCCGTTCGCGGCACTCCACGAGCCGGATGGTGCAGCTGGGAAACTCCGCTTGTAGCCGCTTGATCTCTGCCACTGCGGGGTCGTCGAGTGCGCTTACGCCGAAGACGATCTCGAAGCTGCCTGCATATTTCTGCCGGCAATGACTCACGAGGCCTGCGTACATTCTGGGGTCGACGCCTTTGACCGGCTTGAGGATGGTGACCTGGGGCGCAAAGGCTGTGCTGTGCTGCCGGGATCGCCAGTAGTGGGAGAACTCCCGTGCCCCCATGAGGGCAAGCAGCAGATACGCCAGTCCGGCGAGGGTCAACAAAGTGGTGATCGCCTCGATCGCTGTGGCCATAGGTTTAGCTTACCAACCGTGCGAATGATTCGGTCGCGGCGAGGAGAACGGCCTGACATCGATGGGTACCGATCGCAACGGTTTCAGAAAACATTGCCACCGATCAACACGGAGGCAAGAGCGAACAGCAGATCCCCTTCGGGGATGACAACCAGAAGGCAACGGACTCCCACTTACAAATGATGATGGAAGTACCCTTCATTACTCCGCGTCAATCCGGAGTGGATCGTCCTTGCATTCGAATCGATGGCGGCGGCGCGAATCGGGGTTCAGTTCTTATTCGTAGGGCTGCGCGATTTACTCGTATCGCAGCGCCTCGATAGGGTTGAGGTTCGCTGCCTTCCAGGCTGGGTAGATTCCAAACAACAGACCGATGCCGCATGAACTGGCAAATGCGGCGGCGATCCATATGGGCGAAAGCAGCGAGGGGAGGAGGAAGTGCAGAATGAGCGCGACTCCGCTGCCGGCCAGCACGCCGACGAGACCTCCTACGGCGCAGAGCGTAATTGCCTCCAGCGTGAACTGCGAGAGGATGGTTTGCTTGGTCGCGCCGATGGCTTTGCGCACTCCGATTTCGCGGGTGCGTTCGGTGACGCTGACCAGCATGATGTTCATGACGCCGACGCCGCCCACCAGAAGCGCTACGCTTGAAAGTGCGAAGAGTAAAAGAAACAGCCCGCCCGTGATCTGGTTCCAAAGCCGCGTGAGCGAGTCGGTGCCGAAGATGGCGAAGTTGTCGGGCGCGGCATTGGCCACCTTGCGCCGCCGGCGAAGCAGTTCGGTCAGTTCATCTTCTACGAGGGGACGATTTTTCGGATCGTCATACTTCAGCGTGATCCAGTAATCCAGCTGCTCCGGATGCATCCGGTGAAAGGTGGTGATGGGGAACATTGCCTTGTTGTCCTGCGGGTTTTTTCCTCCGCCGAAGGGCTGCTTCTGCGGGGCGAGGACCCCGATCACGTTGAAGACCATTCCCGAGACCTCGACCTCCTGGCCGAGGGGACTTACGCCGGGAAAGAGTTGGTCGGCTGTGTCACTTCCAAGCACCGTGACGCGGGCGAAGCGGGTCTGGTCGAAATCTTCGAAGAAGCGCCCTTCACGAAGTTCCTGGGTGTTGACGTCTTTGGCAGCCGGGGTATCGCCTTCGAGCATCGTGTTCTGCATCTTCCTGCCGCCGGCCTTGATGGCCGTGTTGCCGCCGCGGCCGGGTGCGCTGTTGTCCGTGTATTGCAGGGCAGGGGCGACGGCGACGACATGAGGAAGATTTGCCATTGCCATGGCATCGTCGTAGGTCAACTGCTTGCGCGTGAGCATCTCGGTGGTGGGGCGCTGGCCGAAGACGGGAAAGCGGAAGACGAAGAGAACGTTCGAGCCCAGCGATTCCACGAAGCTCGAGATGTTGTTGTTGAGGCCGTTGACCACCGATGAGATGATGATCACCGTCATGACGCCGATGACGATGCCGAGAATGGTGAGGCCGCTGCGCAGTTTGTTGGTCCGCAGCGTGTCGAGCGCCATGACTACTGTCTCTTTTGTATCGCTGACTCGCATGATGCCCTCTCTTGCCCGGTGTCCGTTCTTTATTTTTAATCAGCCCGAAGCGCCACGATGGGATCGAGCTGCGCCGCCTTACGCGCGGGGTACACGCCGAAGAAGATTCCTGTACTGGTGGCCATCAGAAGGCCTACGAATACGCTCCACAGGGCGATGGTCGAAGGAAATCCGACCAGCACTGTCACGACCTGCGCGACGACGATTCCGCCGATGACGCCGAAGACTCCGCCGACCAGCGCCATGGTGCCCGACTCGATGAGGAACTGGATGAGGATGTCGCGAGGCCGCGCGCCCAGTGCTTTACGGATGCCGATCTCGCGCGTGCGTTCGGTGACGCTGACCAGCATAATGTTCATGATGACGATGCCGCCGACCACAAGCGAGATGAGAGCAATGGCACCGGCCACGGCACCGAAGGACTGTGTGACCGTGCTGAAGAAGCCGACGAGCGTGTTGTTGGTATCGAGCTCAAAGGAGTCGGGCGCGCCGGGAGCGTCGTGGCGGCGGGAACGCACCATGACCCGTACTTCGTCGGCGGCGTTCTGCAGCACGTCGCCCGCCTCGCCGGCTTTGACGTAGATAGTCAACGTTTTTGAAGTGCCGTAGCTCTTTTGAAAGGCCGGCAACGGCACGCCTACCCAGTTATCCTGACTCGCACCAAAGGTGCTGCCCTGCTTTTCGCTGACGCCGATGACGGTGTAGGGCGTGCCGTCGACGCGAAGCTCCTGCCCGAGGGGGTTGATGCCGGTGAAGAGATGTTCCTCGATATCTGTTCCGATGATGGCGACGCGTGAGGCGTGCTCTTCATCGAAGTCGGTAAAGCCGCGCCCCTGCTCGATGTTGAGGTTCTGCAGGATGGGCATCTGCGCGGTGTAGCCTCGGATCTGGGTGTCGGTCACCGACTCGGTGCCGCGCACGATTTTGCCTGTGGTGGCCTGTTGGGCGCCGATGCCGGTGCAGCGCTTGCAGTTGTCTTTGATGTAGAGGTAGTCGGGAAAGAGGATGTTTTTGCGCTTCTGGTAGCGCTGGTAATCTTCTGAGCTGGTGATCATCTGAGGCATCTTCGAGACGGTGAAGACGTCCGCGCCGTAGCTGGTAAACTTCGTCTGCACGAAGGTGTTTGCGCCGTTGACCAAAGTGACGACGGCGATCACGCTGGCCACGCCGATGACCACGCCGAGCAGCGTCAGCACGGAACGCAGTTTGTTGGCCCAGAGCGACTGCAGCGCGATTCTGACGGCCTCTTTGAATTCCATAGATTCGAGCTTCCCTGGTGCTGCTTGCCGAATATGCTGAGATTACCAGCCGGAGCCCGCCAAAGCGAGACTCGAGGTGTGAGCTTGTACGCAAGCGGCGTGGGTTTCGTTCACACTTTCGGGCGCGATTGCCGACGGAAGGGACCTGCCGCCGGTCTGCTCCCGATCAGAAAGGCCGGCGATGAATTTTCGCAGAAACGCTGATTGAACGGCGATTCGATTGGCGAGATTTATGGTTTCGGCCGGTGAAAACGGTGTCACGCGTCCCTTTCAAAATGCTGGGATACACTGTACCTGCAGGCGGCTGGATGATCGCTGCCGCCTTCACTGCGAGGCTTAGGCCGCAAGGTGTTGGGCGGGGGAGGAAAGTCCGAACTCCGCAGGGCAGTGTGCCGGATAACGTCCGGGACGGTCGCTTCAAGGCGGCTGGACGGCAAGTGCAACAGAGAATGAACCGCCCCAGGGATTGATTTGCTTCGGCGAATCTGCACGATCCTGAGGTAAGGGTGAAAAGGTGCGGTAAGAGCGCACCGCGTGGACAGTAATGGCCACGGCAGGGTAAACCCCACACGGAGCAAGACCAAATAGGCAGGGATTGGGCCGCTTCTCTCCAGGCGGCTCTCGAGCGTACCGGCCCGGTGCGCCCAGGCGGAGAGACCGGCGGAGAACGAAAGTTCAAGGTTGGAGCCGAAACCTGCGGGTAGGTTGCTAAAGCGCCGCAGTAATGCGTCGCGTAGAGGAATGATCGTCTAAAACAGAATTCGGCTTACGGGCCGTCTGCAAACCTTACGGCCCTGAATCGCTGAACGCGATTTGGGGCCGCCTTTTTAGAGGCTGTCCTGCCGGACGGGCCCGCTGTGCGCGGTGCAGCCACTTCGTGGCGAGTGTACCTTTTTCTGGCGGGTGGAGGGCTAGGGGCCTTCGGTTGGTCGGCGTGAGATTTGATCCTGACCAAAGGGAAGGCCAACCGAAGGGATCACTCACCACGAAGTGGTCGCGCCGCGCGTAGCGGGCCCGGCCGGCAGGACACCATCATTTCAGCGAATGGCTGCCATAGCGGCACGGAAAAGTGTTTCGAAGTCGCGCGCCGCGTCCGCATCTTTGCCGACCGCCGTTTCGATTGCTTTCTGAGCGACTGCGCGCGGATAACCGAGATTGACCAGGGCGGAAAGTGCATCGTCACCGGCGATCCCATGATGCGGCGCTGCGCCGGAGGGCGTGGGAATTGCGGCAGGGAGGTCGTCCAGCTTGTCCTTGAGCTCCAGCACGACGCGCTCCGCTGTTTTTTTCCCGATGCCCGGGATGCGAGTCAGGGTAGCGTGATCGCCCGAGCGGATGGCCGTGACCAGACGATCGGAGGCGATGCCGCTGAGAACAGTAATGGCCAGCTTTGGGCCGATGCCGGAGATGGTCAGCAGCTTTTCAAAGAGACGCTTCTCTTGCCGCTCGGAAAAGCCGAACAGCGCGATCTGATCTTCGCGGACGTGGGTGTGGATGTGGAGTGCGGCTTCGGCAAGTTCGGCCGGGAGCGCGGAAAAAGTCGCCACGCTGATGGTCACGTCGTACCCCACGCCGGCGCACTCGAGCAAAGCCTGATTGGGCGATTTTGAGAGGAGCCGTCCTCGGAGGTGAGCGATCATACTTGGCTGATTGTAGCTTGCGGCAAAAAAGCTCCCCACCCTTCGCGGATGAGTTCGCAACGGGTTGGGGAGTCATTTGCGCTGCTTGCCATGTGGAGTTGCGCTTAGAGTTTTTTCTTCAGGTCGTAGGCCATATTCTTGTGGGCAGCAACGGCGGTTTTTCCTTTCAGCACGGCGGCGCGGAACTTCGCGTCCTTGGTGTCCTTCCCTTCGGAGGTGAAGGCGCTGAGTGCCTTGGTGTGGTCGGTCACCATCTGCGACATGTACTCTTTGTCGAAGTCGGCGCCAGAGAGCCCGTTGAGCTTGTCGTAGGCCTTCTGGTGATCGTCGTCGA
The DNA here is from genome assembly GCA_030853485.1 of Acidobacteriota bacterium. Classification (GTDB taxonomy): domain Bacteria; phylum Acidobacteriota; class Terriglobia; order Terriglobales; family Acidobacteriaceae; genus Edaphobacter. The sequence goes on along the minus strand of JALYVA010000068.1, from coordinate 19,059 downwards.
GATTGGTCGCGGGGTTCACGCTCCATGACTCGGCGAAGGGCTTCATGCTGGCGCTCATTTTGGTGTGCTCTTTGACCATCCGGGCAGCGAAGGCCTTGACGGCGGGGTCGGTGGCCTTCTGCTCGGCCAGCTCGCTGAGCTTGATTTCGTTGACGTCGGATTGCGAGGCTGTGGCGAGGAACTTCTTATCGTCGTCGGACTGGGCGTGGGCGCGGGCAGGGGCGAGCAGGGCTGCGGCACCGACGGAAAGGACTGCACAGAACATGACTTTATTCCACATCTTGATCTTCATCATCTTCATCGTGAAAAACTCCTGGGGGCGGCGTACACCGCACATATTCTTTGTACGTTGCATGTGAGTGTCTGCGCGGTGTGCGGGGTTGTACGTGGCGTGCGCGGTGTTGTACGTTCGAACGGGCTGCAGCGTGGGGCGGATGTGAGAGCATCGGGAGTGCCGCGAGTCGGAAGATCGATACGCTGTATGGCGGAGGTCGAGATGACAGGCGCGCGTACGAAAGTGACGGTCGGGGTTTGCGGCGGGATTGCGGCGTATAAGGCCGTGGAGCTGGTGCGCCTGCTGCAGGAGGCGGGGTACGATCCGCACGTGGTGATGACGCGGGCCGCGGAGGAGTTTGTGCGGCCGCTTACCTTTGCCGCCATCTCCGGCCATAAAGTGATCACGACGTTGTGGGGCGAGGAAGCGGGCACGGGCACGTCCATCGAACCCGAGGCCGCCATGGACGGCGATGGCTTGCGGGCAAGCAGCGTGGAGCACATTCAGGAGGCGCAGACAACGAAGCTTCTGGTGGTGGCTCCTGCGACGGCCGATATGGTGGCAAAACTTGCGCATGGACTGGCGGATGATTTTCTTTCGACGATGTATCTGGCGACGACGGCGCCTGTGCTGATTGCTCCCGCAATGAATGTGAATATGTGGCACCATGCAGCGACGCAGGCGAATGTGGAATTGCTGCGGGGGCGTGGGGTGATGGTCGTGGAACCGGGGAGCGGCTATCTCGCTTGCGGAATGGTGGGAGGGGGACGGTTAGCAGAGCCAGCGGAGATTGTGACCGCCGTGCAAAGGGTTCTGAGCGCGGACACGGGACGGGCATTGGATTTCGAAGGCGAGACGGTGCTGGTCACCGCCGGGGGCACGCGGGAGGCGATCGATCCGGTGCGGTTTATCGGCAACCGCTCGAGTGGACGGATGGGGTATGCGGTGGCGGCGGCGGCGGTGAGACGTGGAGCACGCGTGATTCTGGTGAGCGCGCCGACCGGGCTTCCCTGCCCCTCGGGGGTCGAGATGGTTGCGGTCGTGAGTGCAGACGAGATGCGCACTGCGGTACTTGAAAAACTAGGCGATGCGACTGTTGTGGTGATGGCCGCTGCTGTGAGCGACTTCCGTGTGGTGCAAGCCGCGAAGCAGAAGATGAAACGCGAAAGCTCTCCTTCGCTGATGCTGCAGCTGGAGGCGACCGAAGATATTCTGCGCGAGGTGGTGGCGCGGCGCAAGAAGGCAACGCTGGTGGTGGGGTTTGCGGCAGAGACCGAAAACATCCTGGCAAATGGACGGGAGAAGCTGAAGCGGAAGGGTGTCGATGCGGTGGTCGTGAACGATGTATCGCGAGACGGGTTGGGCTTCGATGCGGAGGAAAATGCGGGCTGCTTTCTAACCCGGGGCGCAGAGGTGGATCTGCCGGTCATGCGAAAGCAGGAGATGGCTGGGCGGATTCTGGATGAGGTGCGAAGGATGCGGGTGGGGGATGGCCTGCCGGCGGGGCCCGCTTCGCTTCGTCACCCCACAAAGTAAGAGCTGTTTGCGCGAACCCGATACGCGCGTTCACTTCGTGACCTATATCCCCTTCGGTTGGCGCTCCCGTTGCTCGCGAGTGAACTTCGTTGCCGACCAACGAAAGGCCCGGGCGAAGCGTTATACCCCCCATGAAGTGGGCGCTCTCCGCGCAGGAGGCCCGGGCGGCGGCGCACAATTCACCGGTGCGCGCGCGTGGGACCGGCGGGAGCTTGTAAACTAACCAAACATGAGTTTTCGCAAAGCAGTTCTCCTTCTTTCCGCCATCGCTGTCGCATTCGCTGCATCTGCAACCGCACACGCCCAGGTGGGCGTGTACGGGCAATTCACCGTCAACCGGCTGAGCGGCATTGCCTCGTCACCGCTGCCGGGGGACTCGACCGGTCCGAATGCTCGAAAAGACACGGTGGATCCGCTCGGTGGAACTGGTGGTGTTTACTACGACCATTGGAAGCTCGGCCCGGTAAAGCTTGGGGCCGACCTGCGCGGCAGCATCCTGACCACCAAGCGTGGTGCGTATGTGAACTTCAACGGCCCGGGAGCGCGTATTTACTCCGTTCTGGGTGGCGTGCGCGGAGAGTTCCATACACCACTGAGAGCTCTGAAGCCGTACGTTGAGGGCTTGGCGGGGCTGGGACGAAGCGACTATGGCTTGTACAACAACAACGGCACATCAGCCAACGGGATTACTTCGAATTTCGAGTACCAGGCTTTGGCGGGACTTGACATTAAGCTGCTTCCGATCATGGACTACCGCGTGGCTGAGCTGGGCTATGGCGGTCTCGATCCGTTCGGCACAAACAGCCATAACTATCCGATCAGGTCGGTCAGCATGGGCTTCGTCTTCCACCTGCCTTTCTAAGCGCGTGCTGTTACGCCAGATGTTTCTTTGTGCTCTTTGCTGGCCTTGGCGAAAGGGATCTGCTTCGTAATGGCTGATTGACTTTGAGTGGCAACACTGAAGCCGGACAAATGCCGGTGAAGGCGGCGGCGCATGCGGGAATCGTGCGGAGTCCGCTGCGCTGGCGTCGGTACCAATCTTGCGTCCTTACAGTCCTGTGAGCGGTTGCATATGAACGTAGCTTTATTTGGCGGAACGTTCGACCCTCCCCATCGCGGTCACCTGGCGATCGCAGAGGCTGCGGCAGATGCGTTTCGCCTGGACAAAGTACTGTTCGCGCCCGCGGGACGGCAGCCGTTGAAGCTGGGGGGGGGAGCGTCTCCGTTTGCAGACCGTCTCGCGATGGTGGAGCTGACGTGCGCGTTGGATGCGCGGTTTGCGGTGTCAGAGGTCGACGCGCCTCATACTGATGGATCGCCAAACTACACGGTGGATGCGCTCCAGACATTGCGACGTGCGTTGCCGCAGGGGAACAGGCTCTTCAACCTGGTGGGCGCAGACAGCTTCCTGGATCTACGGCGTTGGAGGGAGCCGGAGCGCCTGCTCGAACTTGCCGATTGGATTGTGGTGAGTCGGCCGGGATTTCCGCTCGAGAGCCTTGATGCCCTGGAATTGACCTCGGAACAGCGGGGCCGGGTTCACCTGTTGAACGGCGTGCATGAGGATGTGTCGGCGACAGGGCTGCGCGAGCGGCTGGAGACTGGAGTGTGCTGCACGGACGTTCTGCCGGAGAGGGTGGCGGAGTACATTGAGAGCCACGGTTTGTACCAACGGCACTGACGTTGCGAATGTGCCATTGCTCCGGAGGTGCTGGCTTCCGGGACCGCAACGAGCTACGATGGAGGGGCAAGGAGAACAATGGCAACACTTGAGAGCAACCAGCTTCTGCTCGCCGCGGCGGCCGCGTGCGAGGACAAGAAAGCCGAAGATATCCGCATTCTCGCGCTCGATCCGGCGGAAAGCGGGCTGACCGATTACTTCCTGATCTGCAACGGGACCAACGAACGGCAGAACGTCGCGATCACGGACGAAATAGAGATCCGGTTGAAGCGCGACTTTGGCGTGTACCCGAATTCGGTCGAGGGGCGCAGGCAGGGCGAGTGGATCCTGATGGACTATGTGGACTTCATCGTTCACGTGTTTTCCGCGGAAAAGCGGGCGTTTTACGGGCTTGAGCGCCTGCGCAAGTCGGCCACGACGATCAGCGTGGATGAGCTGAATGCGGAGGTGAGCGCACGCGTGGCGGCGACTCGTTTGAAGGCGGTGAAGAAGGCTGCGGCGAAGAAGGCTCCTGCGAAGGCTGTGCCGGCCAAGAAGGCTGTGCCGGACAAGAAGGCTGTGCCGGACAAGAAGGCTGTGCCGGCCAAGAAGGTTGCCGCGAAAAAGGTGGCAAGCAAAGCTGTTTCTGCGGGGGCGGGGAAGAAAATAGTGGGGAAAAAGTCTGGCACGCCGAAGAAGGCTGGAAACAAGTAAATACTGGGCTTTTTGGAGGGGGTCGGCGGAAAATGTGCTCTTTTTCGACCACTTTAAAGGGTGTATTTGCGTCAAAATGCGCGCAAAACGCCACCAAAACAGCGCCCTATTTTGGGCTCTGAAGATTACGCGACTCCTCCCAACTTTATTTTTACCAGCGCAGCAGGTGGGCATAATGCCACTTGGTGCTGTTGCTCCCCTGGACGGATGGACGGCAAAAAGCAATGCGGAGAGCCTTGGCTCTCCGCATTGCTTTTTGCAGGTGAAGGTTAGAAGGTGAACTTGCCCCAGAGGACGATGCTTCGGCCAGCGACGAGTGCGGGCGAGTTGTTCGGGGTCTGGACTCGGGCGTTCGAGCGGTTGAGGTAGTTGGGGGTGCCGATGTCGAGCGTGTTGGTGTCGAGAATACCGACATCGTTGTGGTTACCGATGTCGTTGACCTCGGCGCGGAGGATGATCTTGCCGCGCTCGAGATGGAGACTGTTACCGCTGTGTTCTTGCTCCAGTGCAGCTAAGCCGCCACGCCATGCGTATAATCCGGTCAGTTGTTTTGAAGTAAGTCATGGAGGATATAATGCTGAGCACTCTCGCCGTAGCTCTACTTCTTTCGTCGCCCCACCCCAAGCCCAACGCGCTTTCAAACTCCCTAACTTTCCGGGACCTCGCGACAGTCAACCGTCCATACTGCAGTCCCCCGGACGACAACAACGATCATTGCGCCTGCCCCTATGGTCCAGCTCCCTCCGGGAGCGATTGTCCCCATTTGGTGGTAGATCCGAATTTAGAAGGGCTGGTAGCAAAACAGAACCTCGACCCCGAGTTCCTCACAAGATGGATCGCCTGACGATTTGACCTGCTCGCATAACACAATGCCCGCCTGCGTACAGGCGGGCATCGTTGTTTGCAAGTTCAGGCTAGAAGATGAGCTTGATGGCTCCCTGGATCTGGCGAGCGCCGGTGGTGGCATCGTTTTGTCCGATTTGGGATTGAGATACCCCGAACGTGGGTGAAGCGATGGAAAGTGAGGACCCAGCCGGCGAAGCGAGGTTCGGGTGGTTGAGGACGTTGTAGCTCTCTGCACGGAAGACAAGTTTGACCTGTTCGTAAAGAGTCTGGGTTTTCTGCAGCACGACGTCGGTGTTGAAAAAGCTGGGGCCATAGAATTTGTTGCGGTGTATGGCGAAGCTCTGCCCGAACGGAGCATTGGCGAAGGCGGCGCGGGAAGGGCCGACGATCTTGCCGCCTCCCGAGAAGATCTTGCCGCGTCCTGATGGATAAGGGGCACCGACAAGCTGCGGGCGGTCGGAGAGGCCGGTATGAAGGTTGTCGCGGGTGCCGCGCAGGTCGAAGGGCAGGCCGCTCTGCACCTGTTGAATGCCGGACACCTGGATACCTTCTAAGACGTGACCGAACAGACCGTGGTTGAGATGGGCGCTTCCAATTCCCACGGGGACGCCATAGCTGGCCCCGACCGTGCCACGATTACGGACGTCGAACGGCGAGTTGCCGTATTCGGGCCCGAGGTCGAAGGTATTGCGGGGCAGGCCATTGTCTCCTGCGCCAGGGGCGAGCGAGTCGCCTCCATTGTCGAGGGAATGTCCGTAGGTGTAGCTGGCGGTCATTGTCAAACCGCCGAGCTGGCCCTGCAACCTGGTCTGGAGTGCGTTGTAGTTGCCGTTGACGATCGAGGTCTGAAACAGCTCGTGATCGAAGGCGGTGTTGTTTACCATGGGCCCAAAGCTGTTGCCGTGGGCGTCGGTGCCGCCGGTATAAAGAGCGGTGCGCTGCAGCGCCGCAGGAAGAATGCCTGAGGCGAGCGCGGCCCGGACCAGTGCGGGTTGTGGCGGCGCACCGTCGATCTCTCGCAGGGAATGAGTGGAGTGACTACCAACGTAGTTGACTTCGATGGTGAATTGACGGGTCAACTGGTGCTGAATGCCGATATTGTAGCTCTGGCTGGTAGGCATTTTGAGGTGAGGGTCGATGACGACAGGACCGACGAGATCACCGTTCGTGTAGCCGGGAGCGGGCGTGAGCGACCCCGGGAAACCGATGTTGGTGACCGTAGGCGTGGTCGGGGTTCCGTCGAAGATGTAATTGTTCAACGTCGCCTGGAATGGCGGATTGGAACGTCCATTCCCGAAAAGGTTATCGAAGACGCGGTCGTGGAAGATGCCGTAACCGCCGCGAATGGCGGTCCTGCCGTCGCCATGGAGATCGTAGGCGAAGCCGATACGCGGCTCGACGAGCTTCCAGCTATCGGCATAGAGCTGGTGTCCAGTGCCGGGGCCAACGGGAGTGAAGGTAAAGTAGCCGCTGGACGGCAGGGCCGCAGAGGCGTCGCCATAGAAGTTGGAGAAGTTTCCGTCCTTCTCGTACGGAACGCCGTTGAAGGCGTAGCGCAGCCCGGCGATGACGGTGAAGCGACTGCTTGCTTTCCAGGTGTCCTGGCCGAAAGCCGCCCATTCGTGCTGACGGAAGCGCGAGTAGTCGGAGCCTCGACGAACTCCCTGACGATTGAAGAACTGATTTTCGTGTGTATTCGCGACGACGCCCTGTGCTCCCCAGACAAGGTCTTCGAAGGGCTGAACGCTGGGGGAGTTGGGGTCGCCGGCAAAGTTCCACGAGGAGGAGCCGAAGTCGTAGTTGTTATTGAGCGAAAGCGTGTTGCGTGAGGAGAAGTTGTTGTAGTCGTTGTCCTTGACGCTTCGGAATTCGCCACCGAATTTGACGGAGTGGCGGCCGCGAGTCACGGAAAAGGTGTCCGCCAGGAGCAGCGTGGAGCTGAGACGGGCCTGAGCGTTGCTATCTCCAAGATCGTAGCAGCCGAAAGCGTTCCCGTTGAAGAAGTAGGGGACATTGATGTCGCGGCCGTTGCCAAAGTTGTCGGTTCCGAGCAGGGCATCGAAACCCGCGTGATTGCAGAAGAAGCCTGCTTTGTTGAGGTTGAATCCGGCGCGGAAGAGGTTGGTGGAGGTGGAGGAGAGTGCCGACGCGAGCGAAATGGCCCCGTTGTGATTGGTACCGATAACGGCGGTCTGACCCAATCCGGGAAGAGTCTCGTCATGGAAGGGATTGCCATCAGCGGAGTGACCGTAGACGTAGCGAACCGTGAGCTGGTGCCTGTCAGAGAGCTTCTGGTCAAAGCGGCCGGTGAGGGTGTAGGAGTTCAAAGGATCGGGGGAAGCGTACTGGTAGGTGGTGCTGACGCCGTCCCCGTTGTCGAGCTGGCCCACGGGTGTTGCGGCGAGGATCTTAGCAATTGTGGGGTCCTGGAGGAACCCGGAGATGTTGTTGGGATTGGACGGATCCGTCAGGTCGACCGGTGTCTGGCTGCCGTCAACAGGGTCGATGAAGGTGAACTTTCCTGTTTTGAAGTCCGCAGTGGGTGTTGTCTGTTGGTTAGTACGCGTGGTACGGAAGCGCTGGACCTCGCCATTGAGGAAGAAGAAGGTGTGATCTTTCCAAACAGGGCCGCCGACGGAGGCTCCGAAGTCGTTGCGGACGTATGGATCCTGCTTATTCCCTTTCTGATTGAAGAAGTCGCGTGCTCCGAGGGCGCTGTAGCGGCCGAATTCGTAGGCATCCCCGTGAAAGCTGTTGGAACCGCCTCGGGTGACCACATCGATGATCGCCCCAGTGTTACGGCCGAACTCGGCGTCGAAGTTGTTGGTGATGATGCGAAACTCCTGAGCCGAGTCCGGATTGGCAGAAGAAACGCCACCCTGGCCTCCGGGAACCGAACTATCATTGTTATCAGCGCCGTCGAGCATGAAGTTGTTGTTGCGGTCGCGCTGGCCGTTGACTGAGAAGCCGCCGATATTGTTGCTCGCAGTGACAACTCCGGGGGAGAGCAGGACGAGCTGGTAGGGGTCGCGCAAAATCAGCGGCATGTCATTCATCTGCTTGGCGTTGATAACTGTAGAGAGTTGAAAGCTGTCGGTTTCGATCGGCGCGGTGGCGACGTCCTGCACCTCGACCGTGCTGGTAGCGCCAGCGACGGAAAGGGTGAAATTGACCGGCAGGGTTGCGGCTACGGTGAGGGTGACTGCTTTGCGAGTCGCAGTCTGAAAGCCCGGGGAGCTCACACTCACCGTGTACACGGATGGGGTCAGGGCGGCGAAGTTGTAGACACCGGCAGAGCTGGATGAGACGGTGCGAGTGATGCCTGTGGCCTCGGAGGTCGCGGTGACCTGGGCGTTGGTGATTGCGGCGCCTGCCGGGTCGAGCACCTGTCCGGTGATGCTTCCGGTCTGAGCGTGAAGCAGAGTCGCGGAGAGGAAGAAGAGAACCAAGGCAGAAAGCAGCGATTTGAAACGCATGAATACCCCCGAAACGTTGTGACCGATCTTCGTGTGCAAGCGGACGCTTCCGCTTCTCTGAACTACAAGCAATTTGTGGCTTGCACGTTTAGTTCCATTTCGCATACGTCTGGAGATATTCACCAACGGGCAACTAACCAAGGTAACCCTGAACCGGATCTATGGAAAACAATATTGTTACAGGTCTGGATTTATTATTCGGTAGGCGGTGATGCGATCAAGATTATGTTGGCGTGGGTGGCGGCGGGGCGGGGGCGGGTGAAAGGGGAGGCTGCGGAGCGGATGTTTGGGGAGTATGTGGAACGGGCTGCGCGGTATGTGCCTTGTGAGGGGCAGGGGTTTGAGAGTGAAGCGGCGTTTCTGGAGTGGGTGGGGCGGCAGGATCGGCAGCCGGGGAGGACGAAGGCGGTGGTGGTGCTGCTGGATAGCCGGGGGCAGATGGTGAGTTCCGAGGAGTTTGCCGGGCATCTGGGGCGGATGCGGGATGATGGGGTGCAACGTGTGGTGTTTGGGGTGGGGCCGGCGGATGGGTGGTCGGAGGCGGCGCGGAGGCGGGGGGACCTGGTGCTGTCGCTGGGGAGGGTGACGCTGCCGCATCAGTTGGCGCGGGTGGTGCTGGCGGAGCAGGTGTATCGGGGGCTGACGATTCTGGCGGGGCATCCTTACCATTCGGGGCATTGAATGTGGGGGTTGGTTCTCCGTTTGTGGGGGTTAGGTTCCCCGTTGCGCTTTGCTGACGGGGAGGAAGCGGGTGGGGATGGCGGAGGGTTGGGGAACCTACCTTAGGCGCATATGGCGCGGCGAAGATGGGGCACCCCCGGTTTTGGGGAGGTGGGTTATTCGTCGGGTTACTCGGGCGGGTTATTCGTCGGTTTATTCGTCGATGCGTGCGTCTTTGGCTTTCCGGGGTTTGGAGCTGGTGACTTCGGCGATGCATTTGTCGGAGACGCGCTGGGGGGTAGCGCATTTGCCGGCGGCGGCTCGGGAGAACGCGCGGTAGAGGCGGTCGACGTCGACGGGTCCCTTGCGTACTTCGCGCTCGACGGCGGCGTGGAGGGCGGAGAGGAGCTCGGGACGGAGTTCGTGGAAGAGCTTGTCGATGTAGAGGTAGGGCAATGAGGTTCTCCGCGGCTTGTCAAACGATACACGGGGGAGGGTTGGGTGGGGAGCGGGTGGGTGGTGGTGGGTGTTTGGCGTTGGCGGGGTGGGCTGGCGGGGTGGGAGAAGGCGGTCTCGCTGGCGCTCGAGGCCCACATCTCAAAATCGAGATATGGGGCACCCCGGGGTGTGGGTTTGGCGTTGGATGGGTTGGCGGGTGGGAGAAGGCGGTCTCGCTGGCGCTCGAGGCCCACATCTCAAAATCGAGATATGGGGCACCCCGGGGTGTGGCACCGGAGGCGGGTGCCGGGCCGGTGTGGATTGCTTCGCGATTTGGGCTAACCGATACAATGGGGAGCAGGCTGGATGATGCGGGCGCAAGAGCTGTTTGCGCGCGAGAGGACGCTTGGCACGATGAGTTGGTTCAGACGCGAAGAGAACGAGATCGTCAACGATCCGGAGAAGACGGTACGGACCGAAGGGCTTTGGATCCGGTGTCCGGAGTGCGCGAAGATCCTGTTCAAGGCGGAGCTGGAGGCGAACAGCCAAGTGTGTCCGCAGTGCGGCCATCACTTCAAGATCGATGCGCGGGCTCGGATTGAGAATCTGCTGGAGCCGGGGTATGAGCTTGTGGACCTGGAGCTGCGTTCGACCGATCCGCTGCAGTTTACGGATTTGAAGCCGTACAAGAAACGCCTGGTGGAGGCGCAAAAAAAGACGGGGCTGAACGACGCGATCCTCAATGCGGTGGGGAGGCTGGGGCCGCATGAGGTGGTGCTGAGTGTGATGGAGTATGGGTTTATCGGCGGCAGCATGGGCGCGGTGGTGGGGGAGACGATTGCACGTGCGGTGGATCGGGCGCTGGCGGGCCGCCGGCCGCTGATTATTGTTTCGGCTTCGGGTGGGGCGCGGATGATGGAGGGGATTGCGAGCCTGATGCAGCTGGCGAAGGTGTCGGCGGGGCTGGGGCGGATGGATGATGCGGGGATTCCGTATATCTCGGTGATGACGGACCCGACGACGGGTGGGGTGACGGCGAGCTTTGCGATGCTGGGGGATTTGAATATCGCGGAGCCGGGGGCGCTGATCGGGTTTGCGGGGCCGAGGGTGATCGAGCAGACGATTCGGCAGAAGCTGCCGGCGGGATTTCAAAGGTCGGAGTTTCTGCTGGAGCATGGGTTTCTGGATGCGATTGTGGGGCGGAAAGAGATGAAGGCGTACCTTGCGCAGGCGCTGAGTTGGATGGTGGCGGAGTAAGAAGGCGCTGCCGCGCGGGCCCACTGCGCGTGGGGCGGTCACTTCGTGACGGGTATACCCCTTCGGTTGGCGCTCCCGTTGGTCGCGAGCGGGGATCTTCGTTGCCGGCCTTCACTCGGCGCGGCTAGACTTGATTCTGATGGAATCGGCCATACCTTCACGGACGGCTCTTCGGGTGGCGCTGCGGCGTGCGGCGCACCAGATGTATGACGCGGAGCCGCGTGTGCTCGACGACCCGTTTGCGGTGCGTGTGCTGGGGGAGGCGTATGCGGAGGAGTTGCGAAAGACCCCGGTGCGTCGGGATCGTCCGGCTTCGGTTTCCCTGCGGGCGTTTCTGGTGGCGCGGAGCCGGTATGCGGAAGACATGCTGGCTCGGGCGGTGGCGGGTGGGGTGAGGCAGTATGTGCTGCTGGGGGCGGGGCTGGATACTTTTGCGTATCGCAACCGGTTTGCGGGGCTGCGGGTGTTTGAGGTGGATCATCCGGCGACGCAGGCGTGGAAGCGCGATCTGCTCGCCGCAGGAGGGCTGGAGGCGCCGGAGGGGATGGCGTATGTTCCGGTGGACTTTGAGTGTCATTCGGTGGAGGAGCGGCTGCGGGCTGCGGGATTCGATGCGGGGGAGCCGGCGTTTTTTGCGTGGCTCGGGGTGGTGCCTTATCTGACGGTAGAGGCGTTTCGTTCGACCGTGGGGTTGATTGCGAAGCAGGGGCGCGGGTCGGGTGTGGTGTTCGATTATGGACAGCCGCGGGCGGCTCTGCCCTTGCTGGAGCAGCTGGAGCGTGATTCTCTGGCGTCGCGGGTGGCGCAGGCCGGGGAGCCGTTTCGGCTTTTCTTTACGCCGGAGGAGATGAGGCGGGAGCTTCACGGGTTTTCTGCAGTGGAGGATCTCGGCGCGCAGGAGATCAATGCGCGGTACTTTGCGGGGCGCGCGGATGGTTTGAGGGTGCTGGGGACTGCGGGGCGGGTGGTTTGTGCGTGGGTGTGAGCAAAGGGGCCGGACAGGTGGAGATCTCTGCTCGAGTGCAATGGATTCGCAGGCAGAGGTCACTTTCGTTCCAACGTGCGAAGAGGTATTGAGCCGGGCCCGCACCTGGCGGCGCGCTGCCAGATGCGGGTCATGCGGTTGAGTTACAGGTTCAGCGTGACCATTGCGTTGTCAACAACGTTCGACCACTTCGCATCCTCTTTGCCGTAGGCGTCGTGCCAGCGCCACCACTTGTAGCGTGGCGTCTGCGGATAGCCCTCGGGCGAGTCCTCCCAATTTTCCTGCCGTCCCAGCGGTGTCACGTCCAGATAGTTCCATACGCTTCCCATCGCCTCGTCGCCGCGGTTGTTGATGAAGTAAGTGCGAAAGATCTGGTCGTTCTCGTCACGGAAGAAGACGTTGTGCCCATGCCACTGGTCGACACCGAAATCTTTATCGAAGTCGTCGACGATCGTGTACCAGGGAATCCTGTCCCAGCCCATGCGTGCTTTGAGCTGCGCGATGTTTTCCTGAGACCCTCGTGAGGCGTAGGCCAGTGTTGTGTTGCGTGCGTGGAGGTGCGAAAGGTGCGAGACCTGGTCCGCGCCGAGCGAGCAACCGACGCATGCGTGGTCGGGCCAGCCGTGGACGTCGGCATCGTAGAAGGCACGATAGAGCACGAGCTGCCGACGGCCTTCGAAGAGATCGAGCAGCGACACCTTGCCCTTCGGACCTTCGAAGACATACTGCTTCTCGAGTGCTAGCCAAGGCATGCGGCGCCGTGCTGCTGCCAATGCATCGCGCGAGCGGGTGTGCTCTTTCTCTTTGACCAGCATGTCCTGCCAGGCCTTCTGCCATTGCTCTGCTGATACGACGGGAGGCTTCTTCATGTTTGCGATCTGCTGATTGCTCGTCTCATTGCTCGTCTCATTGCTCTTCATGGACTGCACCTCTTTCTTCGAGTTTGGGGGTGTTTCTGTTCGAGAACTTCGCGATGGCGAGGGCGGAGACTCCGCCTGTAGAGAGGACACCCGCCGCCACCCACACTACGGTCGCTATGCAGAAGGGGCACATGGTTACCTACCTGCCCGCTCTGCGGCTGCCGCACGGATGCGTTCGATCAACTGGTTCCAGCCGCCGTCGACGCTGCGCTCGGTTTCACCGACCCAGCCCATCGCACGGTGCAGTAAACGCATGCGCGTGATGCCGTTCTCTTCGGTGAGGCGGTATTGCAGGTTGGAGACGGCAGGGTTGGACATGAAAAGCGGTCCCCAGATCTCGAGCAGCGACGGAGCCTTGATGGCCTGCACGGTGCCCCAGAAGTGGCCTGTGTTGTTGCCCAGGTCGCGAAACCAGCGGCCTCCTGGCCATGCCTCGAGCACCATGGGCATGGGCTTTTCGGGAGTTGCGTTGAGCGGCCCCATCTGTTCAAGAATGGTCTCGAAGACGATCTCGATAGGGGCCGCGATCTCCTCTTCCTTGATGATCTCGAAGGCGCTGAGTACGCCTTCCTTTATAGTGGCTGGCATTATTCCTCCTGGGTTGAATTGGTTTTTTCGTCGATTCGAATGAGACGATCGAGGGCTTTGCGCTCTGCACGCTGCTTAATCTCGGTGACCTGGTGAGTCCAGTAATGTTCGAAGATCTTGACCCAGTCGTGAATGGGTTTGAAGCTCGCAGCGTTGAGGCGGTACATCCTGTGCTGTCCACGCTTGACTACGGTGACTACGCCGGATTTGCGGAGGGCTCCAAGATGTTTTGACACGGCAGGCTGGGTCATCTTCATCCGGAGAACGACCTCGTTGACGGTGTGCTCGTGCCCATCGGAGAGAACGGCGATGACCTCCCGGCGCCGGGGCTCTGCAATGGCTGTGAAGATGTCTCCGGGATGTGCTTTGCGTGTCATGGTTTAAATATATGCCTATTTAGGAATATGTCTAGAAATAGTTCTTGCTTATTCGAACGGCAGTGTTGCTTCCACTAAGGATGTCGGTGGTCGGTAAGGTGGGAGTGGGAAGGAATCGGACGGCGCAGGGTTGGCGCAGGGTTATGGTGGGGAGGCGTGGTTGTCCTGCCGAGTCCACAGCGCGTGGGGCGGTCACTTCGTGATGTGAATATTCGCTTCGGGTGCGTGCGAGGAGCTGGTTGCGGCTTATCGTCTCTGGAGGTGGCGGCGGAACCAGAGAGTGCCCAGGTAAGACAAGGCAGCGAGCAGGACGAGGAGGCCGACGGGGAGCCCGACGCGCTTGTAGGTGAGGGCGAAGTCGATGGCGCGGTGCGTGGTGGTGTTTAAAAAGAGCACGGCGAGGATGGCGCAGAAGGTGGCCGCGAAGAAGGCGGCGAAGGCAAGCGCGAAGCTCATGAGCAGACTTGTGAACCAGCCGAGATCGCCCAGCGGAACTCCGAACAGATAGCCTCCGCCAGAGATGCGGGGGGAAGACGAGATTCGGTTCTGCGATGCGTGCGCCATACCAGTAGAATACTGCCTTATGACCGAAGGTGTAGAGAGCGGGTTGGTGCAGGCCGCACAGGTGGTGCGCGAGGCGGTGGTGGTGCGGGCCGGCAATGGGGTGAAGTACGCGGCGTTTGGAGAGAACCAGCTGGGGGACGGCGAACTCGAGCGGATGGTGCAGGCGGTGCCGGCTGCGGTGGCCGGGGCGCTGGGGAGCAAGACGTACTACTTTGTTCCGCTGGCGTTGAGCGAAAGCCGGGGCAGTGAAGGGACGCTGGTAGCTCCCGCGTACACGGTCGAGCTTGGGGACCAGGCGATCTGCCATCGTAACGTGACGGTGGATGGAAGCGATGGCGTGTTTATCTCGACACGGCTGGTGGGCGACAAGTTTGCGCTTTCGTTTGAGTTTTTCATCAATGTGGGACATGCGTTTGTGGATGCGGTGGGGGTTCCGGAGACGTTTGAGAAGCTGGCCTGGGCGCAGGCGCTGGCGGATGTGCGAGGCGAGACAAGCCAGGATGCCTGGGAGAGTCGCGGACTTGCGGTGGGGACAGGCGCGAAGGGCGCACGCGTGGACGGCAAGCCGCTGATTGATGAGAAGGCGAAGTCGAATTACCTGGAGTCGGCTTTTTCCGATGCGCTGGCGATCTATCAGCTTTCGTTATCGGTGGACTTCGACTATTCGGAGCTGCGCGAGCGGGAGTATCCTCTGCTGGCTCCGCAAGCGCTGGCGGAGAGGCTGCGGCTGGTGGCCAAGCTGTTTCCGCCGAATGCTGGGTATGAGTTTTCGATACGGTATCGGCGACGGGCGTAAGTGCTTGTCCTGCCGGATGGGCCCACTACGCTCAGTCACCCCACAAACGAAGACCTGTTTGCGGGGACCCCGATTCGGCGGCCACTTCGTGGCGGTTGTACCGGTTTGGGTAGGGTGGGGGTATGGGTCCTCCCGTTGGTCGGGGTGGGGATTGATTGCGCTCGCTGCAACAAGTTCAGTTGGCCCGCATCCAATGCGGACGAGGTGATGCGATGCCGGCGATACGAGCTTGTCCCCACTGCGGGCAGAAGAACAGGGTGAGTGCAGATCATCTGGCCGATACGGGACGATGCGGCGCCTGCAAGCATGCGCTGCCTCCGCTGGGCGAGCCGCTGCAGGTGGATACGGAGATGTTCGATGAGGTGCTGAAGAGCTCGCGGGTGCCGGTGCTGGTGGACTTCTGGGCAGAGTGGTGTGGGCCTTGTCGAGCCGCTGCGCCCGAGGTGGCGAAGACCGCCAACGAAATGGCTGGGGAGGCGATCGTCCTGAAGGTGGATACGGACCGCAGTCAGCAGCTTGCTGCACGATATAACGTGCGCGGGATTCCTAACTTCGCTGTGTTCTCGGCTGGCAAGCTGGTGCAGCAGCAGGCGGGTGTGGTGGGGCACGAGGTGATGATGGGCTGGCTGCGGTCTGCGCGGACGGGTGGGCAGGCGTAACTTATTTTCGGCGAGGGTTTTGCAGAGATACCTTGCTGGAATATCGATTGCGCTGCCGCAAGAATGCGGCGCTTTTTCGTCCGAACGAGCGACAGCGTGTGTGGGTCGACGCGGTTCGCTCGAACCCACCTTAGCCGCAAAAAAGCGCGGCGAAGGTGAGGCACCCGGGTTCAAATTTGGATACCCGGGTGCCTCCAAGACGCCTTTGAACCTTGCGCTTTCGAACCCTGCTTATGGGGTGGAGTGGAGGTTGTGGTGGAAGCCGAGAGAGCCGAGCAGGCCGAAGGTTTGCAGCAGCCAAATGATGACTGCAATGATGACCACGACGCGGATGATCTGTTTGATGGTGCCGTCCATCGGAATCATGCCGATGAGGTAAAGCAGAAGGCCAACGACGATGAGTGTGACAATAACGGTGATCAGCGTGGACGTGAGCATAGGGACGTCTTCCTCTTTCTGAATGTCTGTCAGTATGTGATGCAGAAATCTGTCCGCGCCTTGGGACGGGTTGCCGGTTCCGTTTGCCTGCGGGTCACCAGTCGCGGCCCGTGTGCGGGATTCTGCCGCAGTCGCCTTCGGTAAGGTAGCAGCGCAGCAGACCGCAGATGACGGTTGCACCCGCGCCGAGGATCATGAAAAGGAAGCCGGTTGTGATTCTGCCTGTGAAGTAGGGCAGGAGGAAGACCACGACTCCGGCGTACATCAAGATTGTGAGCACAACTCGCAGGGTTCCCTTGCTCATGGTGTCTGCTCGCTTTCCTCTTCGCTGCGAAGCCTGTGGGCTCCGTCTTGGCGAGGATGTTCCGGGCCGGTGCGATGTTGCATCAGGCCCGGCTGCTTCTTGCTGCATCTACCGACGTTGCGGTTTGCTTGAGGCCTTGCTCGCAGCGGGTGGTCGAAGCACCGACATCCTACTCCGGTTGGGCGATGTTCGGCCAGAGGAATGTGCGAGCGGGGAAAAGGATAAGGCAACAGCAGATCCCCTGCGGGAATGACAGTCGGAAGGCAAAGACAAAGCCCAGCAAGGCAAGGGAGACGATCGCGACGCGAAGGCAAAAAATGGACACGCGATCCGTTCGTCCGCTGAGAGACAGCCGTCGCCATGCGGCGGGGGTGGCGTGTACGAGAGGCCGGTCGAGGCTGAGCGGCTAGCCGGTGATGATGCCCATGGCGAAGATGGCGAAGGCGATGGCGCTGATGTCTTCGATGACGGCGACGGGCCAGTCCTTATTGCCGCGCTGGACCACGATCTCGCGGCGGATGAGGTATCCGGCGAAGGCACCGATGAGGACGCCGGCGAGGCCGAGGATGACGGCTTCGACGCCCGAGCCCTGGAGTGCAGTGGCGACGATGGCGGAGACGAGACCGCCCAGAAGCAGACGAGCGGCGAGTGGGCCGGGAGCTGTGCGGTTGGGCGTCCTGGGAAACTTGTCGCCGATGAGTTCGCCGACGGCTAAGACAGTGAAGAGGATGGCGACGGTGAGCTTTGCGGTCCAGCCGGCCCAGGTGCCTGCGACGGGCAGGTAGCCGCCGTAGGCAAACCAGCAAAGGACCGCCATGGGTGTAAAAGTTCGGAGGCCGGTGGCGAGGCCGAGCAGGGGGATCGCAATCAGCCAGGTCATCATTGCCAACGCCATGGGTTGCCCTCTTTTGCGCGGCGAGCGCTTCTTGCTTGCCCACTCAAGGTACAGGGTGGGATGCGAAAGGAAAAGCGGGGGGTATCCGGAGGGGCGCTGCCGCGCGGGCCTCCTGCGCGGAGTGCGGTCACTTCGTGACGTGTATACCGGCTTCGCCCGGGCCTAGCGTTGGTCGGCAACGAAGATTTGTTTGCGAACAATGGGAGCGCCGACCGAAGGGGTATACACCCTACTAAGTGGGCGCTTCCCGCGCAGGGAGCCCGGCCGGCAGGCTTAGCTGTTGCGAAGCCAGCCGTAGAGGGGGAACTTGTCGGCGAGTTCCTGGACCTGGTTGCGGATGTGCTGGAGTTTGGCAGCGTCGGTGCGGTGCTCGAGGGCCTGGGCGATCCATCCGGCGATGAGGCGCATCTCGGGCTCTTTCATACCTCGGGTGGTGAGCGCGGGGGTGCCGATGCGGATGCCCGAGGGCTTCATGGGCGGGTTGGTGTCGTAGGGGATAGCGTTTTTGTTGACGGTGATTCCGGCTTCTCCTAGCGCGTGTTCGGCTTCGGAGCCGAGGATGCCTTTCTGGAAGACATCGATGAGCAGGAGGTGGGTGTCGGTGCCGCCGGAGATGATGCGGAAGCCCAGGCCGGCGATGGCTTCGGCGAGGACCTTGGCATTGGCGACGATCTGCGCGGCGTAGGTGGAGAAGTCGGGCTGGAGCGCTTCTTTGAAGGCTACGGCTTTGGCGGCGACAACGTGAATGAGCGGGCCGCCCTGCTGGCCGGGGAAGACGCTGCGGTCGATACCTGCTGCGAACTCCTGCTGGCAGAGGATCAGGCCGCTGCGTGGGCCGCGCAAGGTTTTGTGCGTGGTGGTGGTGACGACGTGGGCGTGGGGGATGGGCGAGGGGTGCGCGTGGCCCGCGACCAGGCCGGCGAAGTGGGCCATGTCGATCATGAGATAGGCGCCTACTTTGTCGGCGATCTGGCGCATACGGGGAAAGTCGAACTGGCGGGGATAGGCGCTTCCGCCGCCGACGATGACTTTGGGTTTTTCGCGGGTGGCGAGAGCTTCGAGCTCGTCGTAGTCTATGACCTCGGTGTCTTTGCGAACCTGGTAGCCGACGATGCGGTAGAGTTTGCCGGAGAAGTTGAGCTTGTGGCCGTGGGTGAGGTGGCCGCCGTGGGCGAGGTCGAGGCCGAGGATGCAGTCGCCGGGGGTGAGCAGCGTCATGTAGGCGGCGGCGTTGGCCTGGGAGCCGGAGTGAGGCTGGACGTTGGCGTGGTCGGCGCCGAAGAGCTGCTTGGCGCGGGTGCGGGCTAGGTCTTCGACGATGTCGGCGTACTCGCAGCCGCCGTAGTAGCGTTTGCCGGGGTAGCCTTCGGCGTATTTGTTGGTGAAGACGGTGCCGGCGGCTTCAAGGACGGCGCGGCTGACGAAGTTTTCGGAGGCGATCATCTCGAGTCCGTCGTGCTGGCGTTCGACTTCGTTTTGGATCTGCTGGGCGATCTCGGGGTCGCTGGTGGCCAGCGGGGCGTTCAGGTCGATGGGCATGAAGATTATTTTATGTCAGACATGTCCTGCCGGACGGGCGCCCTACGCGGGCCGCGCCCACTTCGTGGGGGGTATACGCGCTTCGCGTGGGCCCTCCCGTTGGTCGGGATGAAGTTTGATCCCGACCAACGGG
>JALYVA010000062.1 GCA_030853485.1 Acidobacteriota bacterium | reverse complement strand
CGGACGTGACCGGTTCGGCGAAGCTTCCTGCGGGCACGGAGATGTGCATGCCGGGGGACAACATCCAGCTGGAGATTACGCTGCATACGCCGGTCGCGATGGAGAAGGGTCTGCGCTTCGCTATCCGTGAAGGCGGCAGGACCGTCGGCGCAGGTACGATCTCCGAGATCATCAAGTAAGGAAAAGCAGCAAGGTAAAATGTACGGTTTTTAGCTATTCCAGATAGCTACTGAGGATAACGAGGGCTGCCGGCCGGTGTAGACACTCATCGCCGGCAGTTACTCCAAACGATCTTTGAAGCAGGAAAGAGACACACCATGGCAGGACAGAGAATCAGAATTCGTTTGAAGGCGTATGACTACCGCGTACTGGATACGTCGACTGGCGAAATCGTCGAGACGGCTAAGCGCACCGGAGCGCAGGTTGCTGGCCCTATTCCGCTGCCGACGATGAAGAACAAGTACTGCGTTCTGCGCTCGCCCCACGTTGACAAAAAATCGCGCGAGGCTTTCGAGATTCGCACTCACAAGCGGCTCATTGACATTCTTGAGCCCACCCAGCAGACGGTAGATGCGTTGATGAAGCTTGACCTGCCGGCCGGTGTGGACGTAGAGATCAAGACCGTTCAGAAGTAAAAATTTTCAACAGGGCGGTTTAATTGTCTCTGCAGTATCAACCCGGCAGTGCTGAGCCAGCGGGCCAGCATGATGAGGAAAGGAAGCTCCAATGTCAGTAGTAGGGATTCTCGGAAAAAAAGTTGGCATGACGCAGATCTTCGACGAGCGGGGCGATATTCATCCCGTCACCGTCCTCAAGGCTGGACCTTGCGTGATTACGCAGCTCAAGACGCTGGCGAAAGACGGCTACGATGCCGCTCAGATCGGCTATGTCGATTTCGTCAAGGCTTCGAAGATCAACAAAGCGATGACGGGCCATTTCGCGAAGTCAGATGTTCCGCCGGTCAAGATGGTCAAGGAAGTTGCGCTCGAAGCCGTAAAAGCGACGGAAGGTGAAGAGGCTGTGACTGCGAAGGCCGGCGATCGGATCCTGGTTGATATCTTCAACGACGAGCGGTTTGTGGATGTGATCGGCACCTCGAAAGGCCGTGGTTTCGCTGGCGTGATCCGGCGTCATGGTTTCGGCGGCGGCCCCAAATCGCACGGGCATATGTTTCAGGTGCAGGGTTCAATCGGAGCTTCTTCGTTCCCATCGCGCGTCTTCCCCGGTCAGCGTATGCCTGGTCATATGGGACACGCGCAGATCACGGTACGCAATCTGCGCATCCGTGGCATCGATCTTGAGGACAACCTCCTGCTGGTCGAAGGTGCGGTACCCGGCCCCCGTGATGGCTTCGTGCTGATCTCGAAGGCGAAGGCTCCGCCGCGTGAGCGTCGTGGATTTGCGGGCGCCGCAACCAAGGATGCGCTGAAGGCTTCGAAGAAGGCTGCACCTTCGAAGAAGAAGTAAAGAAGACATTTTCAAAGAAAGCTTTCTGCTTGATTGCTTTCTAACCAAAGTTTTGGCCCGCCACATCGATGGCGCGCATGAAGAGAGAAGAGCGATGGCAAACATCAATGTAGTCAATCTCGGTGGAAGCAAAGTCGGAGAGTTCGAACTTGCAGATGAGGTCTTCGCCGGGGAGATCAACGACGCGCTCCTGTGGGAGTCGGTTAAGCACTACCGGGCCGCGCTTCGCCAGGGAACGGCTGCAACCAAGACCCGCAACCGGGTTTCGGGAGCCGGCAAAAAGCTCTGGAAACAGAAGGGGACCGGTCGTGCGCGTGTCGGTTCAATTCGTACTCCACTCTGGCGTGGAGGTGGTACCGTCCACGGACCGCAGCCCCGCAGCTACGAGTATGCCTTCCCGCAGAAGAAGCTGATGGGCGCGCTCCGTTCGGCCGTCGCAGCAAAGATCCACGACGGCAAGTTCACGATCGTTGACTCTTTCGAGGTTCCCGAAGGGAAGACCAAGCACTTTCGCGCGGCGCTCAACAAGCTCGAAGCGGGCAAAACGACGCTGCTGGTCGAAAGCAGCCGCAAGCTCGATGAGAAGTTGTATCTCGGCTCCCGCAACCTTGCAGGGGTGGAACTGGTTCTGAGCTCCGAGGTTCACCCCTACGACCTGCTGAAGTACGAGCACGCCGTGTTTTCCAGGGACGCCATCGAGGCCCTGCAGGAGACACTCAAGAAGTTTATTTCCAAACGCAGCAAAGCCTCTGCGCAGAAGGAGGTTGCGTAATGCCAACCCTCTATACCGTAATTCGCCGCCCCTTGATCACGGAAAAAGGAATGACCGTCAAGGAAACGCAGAACACGCTTGTCTTCGAAGTTGCACTCAAGGCGACCAAGACGGAAGTGAAGCAAGCCGTTGAATCGCTCTTCAAAGTCAAGGTGGCTGGCGTTCGCACGGCAACTGTCGAAGGCAAGGAGCGCCGCAGAGGCAAGTTCTCCGGCTACCGCCCTGACTGGAAGAAGGCCTATGTTCGCCTGAATGAGGGCGAAAAGATGCCGGAGTATCTCAACAGCCTCTAAGCGGGAACTTTCGCAAGCACCAGAATTCAGGACCAAAGCGCTGCCGGACCCCGTTTCCGAACCAAGGCCGCGCAGGCAAGGAATAAGACGATGCCGATCAAATCATTTCGACCGATTACCCCATCCCTCCGCTTTGCGACTAAGCTCGTCAACGACGATCTGACGACGGACAAGCCGCATAAGCCGCTGCTCACGGTCAAGCCCCGCACCGGCGGACGAAACAACGCCGGCGGCATGACAATGCGTCATCATGGCGGTGGCCACAAGCAGAAGCTGCGCCTGATCGATTTCAAGCGGGACAAGTTCGGCATCCCGGGAACGGTCGCGACGGTGGAGTACGATCCAAACCGCAGCTCGCGCATTGCGCTGATTCACTACGCGGATGGCGAGAAGCGCTACATCATTCAGCCGATCGGCCTCACGGTCGGGCAGTCGATCATGAGTGGGCCGGAAGCCGATATCCTTGTCGGCAACGCGCTGCCGCTCAAAAATATTCCTGCAGGTACGACGGTGCACAACATCGAGCTTCGCCCCGGCAAGGGCGCGCAGATGGCTCGTTCGGCTGGCGCTCAGGTGCAGTTGATCGCCAAAGAAGGCGACTACGCGTTGCTGAAGCTGCCCTCGGGCGAGACTCGCAGGGTCTTGGTCGAATGCATGGCGACCATCGGGCAGGTTGGAAATACGGACCACGAGAATACGACCGTGGGCAAGGCTGGGCGCAATCGCTGGAAGGGCATTCGCCCGTCCAACCGCGGCGTGTCAATGAACCCTGTCGACCATCCACATGGCGGAGGCGAAGGCAAGACCTCGGGCGGACGTCATCCCGTAACGCCTTGGGGCCAGCCGACCCGCGGATACAAGACCCGCAATAACAAGCGGACAGATGTCTTTATCGTGAAACGCCGCACCAAGTAGAACGAAGTTTTCCAGGAGATAGTCTCCAGGGTTTTGGTTCGTAGTTCCGCAGCAAAGGGCAACACCAAGTCTCGCAACCAAGAGATTCGTCGTATTCAGCAACGCAACAAGAAAGTCGGAGCTCAGCATAATGTCACGTTCAGCGAAAAAAGGTCCTTTCATCGACGATCATCTGATGAAGAAGATCGTGGGGATGAACCAGATCAACGATAAAAAGGTCCTGCGTACCTGGTCCCGCCGGTCTACGATTCACCCGGATTTCGTCGGCCACACGATCGCCGTACACAACGGGCGCAAGTTTATTCCCGTGTATGTGACCGAAAACATGGTCGGGCACAAGCTCGGCGAGTTCTCGGCTACCCGCACCTTCAAGGGTCACTCGGCGCGCGCGGCGGAAACATCCGCAAAGCCTAAGTAGCCCGGACGGAACGTTGCTCCAACGCATCACTGTGAGCCTGCAGCAAGGGGCCGCCAAGCAAAAGTTTTGAAGGACGAAGATTATGGCTAAGGTAGCAGAGAAAATCAGGGAGTTCCGCGCGGAAGCAAAGTTCCAGCGCACCAGCCCACAGAAGGCAAAGCTTGTGCTGGATCTCATCAAAGGGCTTCGCGTCGAGCAGGCGTTGAACACGGTTCACTTCAGCACGAAGCGCATGGCGCCTGTGGTTGAAAAGGTGCTGCGTTCTGCGATTCAGAATGCGACGTATGTCTCGCAGGAGCAGGGTCTCGACGTCGATGTCGATAACCTGTATGTGCGGACGGCCATCGCGAACGAAGGTCCGCGCATGAAGCGTATCCGCCCTGCCCCAATGGGACGCGCTTTCCGCTACCAGCGCAGGCTGGCGCACATCATCGTCACCGTTGCTGAAAAGAAGTCGGCCGTTGCAGTTTCCGCATCCGCCGACACGACTCCGGCTTCGGAAGCGAAGAAGAACACGAAAAAGACAGCCTCCAAGACTGCGGCGAAACCCGCAGCCAAGAAGGCGGCCGCCAAGAAGACTGCAGCGAAGAAGGCCGCAAAGTAAGCAGTTTCTTGTAAACTTAGAGTTTTGCACTACCGCTCGCCGGCTCAACCGGAAGGGCACGGAGTAAAGGGAAGCTATGGGACAGAAAGTCCATCCGTACGGGTTGCGCCTCGGCATCAACAAGCCCTGGAAATCGCGCTGGTTTGTGGAGCGCGGCTACGACAAGCTGCTGGTCGAAGACGTCAAGCTGAAAGCCGAGCTGCGCGAGAAGCTGAAGGCTGCGGGCGTCAGTTCGGTCGAAGTGGAACGTCCAGGCAACAAGCTCCGTTTGATCATTCGCACCGCGCGTCCAGGCATTATCATCGGGCGCAAAGGCGCAGAGATCGACAAGCTCAAGGCCGACATCCAGAAGCGCACCAGCCGCGAGGTATTCATCGATATTCTCGAGGTGAACAAGCCGGAGCTCGATGCTCAGCTCGTCGCCGAGAATATCGCATTGCAGCTCGAGAAGCGCGTCAGCTTCCGAAGAGCGATGCGTAAGTCGGTCGACTCCGCGCTTCGCTTCGGGTGCAAGGGCATCAAGGTCCGCGTATCCGGCCGTCTGAACGGCAACGAGATCGCCCGGTCGGAATGGTATCTGCAAGGTCGTTTGCCGCTGCATACGTTGCGTGCGGACATCGATTACGGTTTCGCCGAAGCACACACCACCTATGGGATCATCGGCGTCAAGACCTGGGTTTACCGCGGTGATATTTACGAGCAGAAGAAGCGTCGCGACCAGGGCGTGACCACGGGCGCCTTCGCGTCCTAACGACGTTCCCGGCATGGCCGGAGTTTCAACGGGGAATGCGTCGAACGTCTCCCTGAAAGAGTGAAGAGGATTTCTTATGTTGATGCCCAAGAAGGTCAAGTTTCGCAAGCAGCAGCGCGGCCGTATGTGCGGTAAGGCGTGGCGTGGTTCCGATCTCTCGTTCGGCGACTACGGCCTGAAGGTGATGGAGTGCGGTTATATCACTGACCGCCAGATCGAGGCCAGTCGTATTGCGATGACGCGCTTCATCAAGCGCGGCGGCAAGGTCTGGCTTCGCCTGTTCCCGGATAAGCCGATCACCAAGAAGCCCGCCGAAACCCGTATGGGCAAGGGCAAGGGCGCTCCTGATCACTGGGTATGCGTCGTGCGCCCGGGCCGGATCCTGTTTGAGATGGAAGGCGTCACGCCGGAGCTTGCCAAAGAGGCGATGCGTCTCGCGGCGCACAAGCTTCCGCTCAAGACCAGCTTTGTTCAGCGCCACGATGTGAAGGCCGCAGTCGCCGCGAAGTAGGTCGTCGCCAAATAGGTTTAGCAACATTTGCGTAGTTTAGGAAAACACAATGGAATTTCAGAAGATCAGCAATCTCAGCGACGAAGAGCTTAAGAGCGAGCAGGCCAAGGCCGGCGAACAACTCTTCCGCATCCGCTTCCAGAAAAGCCTCGGCAACATGGAAGGCATTAAGAAGCTGCGGACATTGAAGCTGGACATTGCGCGCATCAAGACGGTCGAGCGTCAGCGTACTTTAGCAGCCGAGAAGGCCGCCAACCCTGTCGTCGCCAATGTTGCGCCGGCCAAGAGCACACGCACCGCCCGCAAGAAAGCGAAGAAGGACTAATCATGGCAGAGACACCGAACACTCCGGCAACCGGTACCACTGAAACCCCGGCCTCACGCCGTAACGAGAAGGTCGGCCTGGTGGTTTCGACCAAGATGCAGAAGACCATTGTCGTTGAGATCGAGATGCGCAAGGCGCACCCGAAGTATAAGCGCGTGATGAAGTCGAACAAGAAATTCTACGCGCATGACGAGCAGAACTCTGCGCGTGTCGGCGACGTGGTTCGCATCCGGGAGGCGCGTCCCCTGTCGAAGCTCAAGCGCTGGTCGCTCGAAGAGATTGTCCGCCGCTCGTCGCTTGCTCTTGCAGAAGAGAAGGCTCCGGTCGCGGTGGTCGCAGAAGCGAAGTAACTTCCCGCACGGGGTATGATCCCCGGCCGCAACCATCGCTGCCGCAGCATAGCTGTTAGACAGCCAGGAGACGAACGATGTCAGTACAAATGAGAACAATGCTTGACGTAGCCGACAACTCCGGCGCGCGCAAGTTGCAGGTGATCCTTCCTCTCGGTGGTGGCCTCGGCAAGAAGGCCGGCTTGGGAGACGTTGTCACCGCCGCAGTGAAAGAAGCATCGCCCGATGGCACAGTGAAAAAGGGCAAGGTTGTGAAGGCGGTCATCGTTCGCACGCGCAAGGAGTATCGCCGGCGCGATGGCACCTACATCCGCTTCGATCAGAACGCGGCGGTCGTAATCAACGATGCAAACGAGCCTGTCGGCACGCGCGTGTTTGGCCCGGTCGCCCGCGAGCTCCGCGACAAGAAATTTCTGAAGATTGTGTCCCTCGCACCTGAGGTCATCTAGTTTTACACAGCGCGTCGTATGCGGTATCCATGTGAACCGGAGTCCGGCTCCGAGGCTTTACGATCGTCGAGGATGAGAGAGAGCTATGGCAGGCATCAAGATCAAACGGAATGACAAGGTGCAAGTGATCGCGGGCAAGGACAAGGGCAAGCAAGGCCGCGTCCTTCGGGTGATTGCAGAGAAGAACCGCGTGCTGGTTGAAGGCGTGATGATGGTCAAAAAACACATGAAGCCGAACCCGCAGAAGAATATTCAGGGCGGCATCGCGGAGCAGGAATCCACGATCCACGTTTCAAATGTGATGCTGCTCGATGCGGAAGGTAAGAAGACCCGTGTCGGTTCCCGTGTGGAAGGCGACAAGAAAGTCCGGTTTTCAAAGGCAAGCGGCAGTACGATCGCAGACAAAAAGAAGTAAAGAAAATAAATCAAGTGTCAGGTCTAGATTAGAAGTTCACTCCTGTAACAACGGTTCACCCCACGCATCGGTACACGGACCTTGAATCCAACCCGGCAACCGTGGAGAAAGCGAAGAACAATCATGGCAGCACGACTTAAAGAGAAGTACGAAACAGAAATCAAGCAGTCGCTGGGCAAAGAGCTCAACATCACCAATGCCATGGCAATTCCGAAGCTCGAGAAGATTGTCATCAACATGGGTCTCGGTGAGGCGACGCAGAACGTCAAGATCATGGATCCCCTGGTGGCAGACCTTGCCTCCATCGCCGGCCAGAAGCCGGTGACGACCAAAGCTAAGAAATCCATTGCCGCCTTCAAGGTGCGCGAAGGCATGCCCATCGGCGCAATGGTTACCTTGCGCGGCGACACAATGTACGAGTTCCTCGATCGCTTGATTTCGATCGCGCTGCCTCGCGTCCGCGACTTCCGCGGCGTTTCCGTCAAAAGCTTCGACGGTCGGGGCAACTACACCCTTGGACTGCGCGACCAGTTGATCTTTGCTGAAATCGACTATGCCAAGGTGGATAAGCTCAAGGGCATGAACGTCACCATCGTGACCACCGCGAAGGATGACAATGGAGCTCGCGCTCTGCTGAAGGGCTTCGGTATGCCCTTCCGTGTTGGAGCATAGTTCACGAAGCCAGGCCGGACAGGCCTCAACAAGTTTGCACGATGATAGAGAGCAAAACACATGGCAACTACAGCAAAACGCGTCAAAGATGCAAGGAAACCGAAGTTCAAATCTCGCCAGCATAACCGCTGCCAGCTGTGCGGCCGTCCGCGCGCGTTCCTGCGCAAGTTCGGCGTCTGCCGTCTCTGCTTCCGTTCTCTCGCTCTCAAGGGCGAGATTCCGGGCGTCGTCAAGTCAAGCTGGTAGAATAGCTCTACACGCGCACAGTTCTGCGCCTTGGTCCAGAGACCTCATCAGGGCTTCCGCTTTTGGTGCAGACGTCTGGAAGCTTACCCGAAACACACATTTCTGCTGGTTCTTGGCGTGCAAACGCGCCGAGCGAACGGGAAATGAAGGAGAATGAATGAACCTCACTGATCCAGTAGCCGACTTCCTGACGCGCATCCGCAACTCCATCCGTGCCCGTCACCAGAAGCTCGACGTTCCCGCCTCCAAGCTCAAGGCCGAGATTGCGCGAATCCTCAAAGAAGAGGGTTACATCGCGAACTACAAGCCCACCGAAGAGAATGGGCAAAAGGTAATCCGCGTATATCTGAAGTATGGCCCTAACAACGAGGCGGTCATCCGCGATCTGCAGCGTGTCTCGCGTCCCGGATGCCGCGTTTATCTTGGCCGCGACGAGATTCGTCGTGTTCAGGGCGGGCTGGGTATTTCCATCATGACCACGCCGAAAGGTGTCATGACGGGACGTCAGGCACGCCGTGAAGGTGTTGGCGGCGAGATCCTCTGCGAAGTCTGGTAGCTCCGTCGCTGAGCACAACCTGTCCGAGTAGGACTCGACGAAACAAGTTGCACAGGCTGCAGTGGAACGACGAGCAGAGTAGTGCTCTCGGGACTCGCAAGCCATAGAAGGAATATATCCATGTCACGTATCGGCAAGAAGCCTATCCCCATGCCAGCCGGCGTCAAGTACACGGTCAGCGAGAATGGCAACACTGTCCTGGTCGAAGGTCCCAAGGGTAAGGTCACCGCGATGCTTCCCGGCGGCATCACCCTGGCACAAAAAGACGGACATCTGATCACCGAACGCCAGACCGACAAGCAGGCTGCGTTTCATGGCCTGGCTCGCGCGCTGGTCTTCAACGCTGTCACCGGCGTTACCACCGGCTGGACGAAGGACATCGACATCGTCGGCATCGGGTACCGCGCCGAGCTGAAGGGCAAGAATATGGTTGTCTTCACCCTGGGCTACTCGCACCCGATCGAGTTTCCTCTGCCGACCGGCATTGAAGTCGCAATTGATCCGAAGCAGACTCACCTCACCATCTCCGGCATCGACAGGCAGAAGGTAGGCCAGATTGCCGCCGATATGCGCTCGCTCCGCAAGCCCGATCCGTATAAGAACAAGGGCGTACGCTATACCGGCGAGAAGCTGAAGAAGAAGGTCGGTAAGACCGGAGCGAAGTAAAACAGGCAGGTGGGTAGGGAGCCCAAGGCAAGATCTCTATGCACTCCGCCGGTATGTAGTTCAACCGAACGTCCCCAGCATTCTGGGTACGCCACTAGGAAGGAAAGTGAATCATGATCAATCCTCGTCAACGCAACGTAATCCGCCAGAGGGTTCACACCCGTATCCGCGAGAAGATGTCCGGAACCGCCGAGCGCCCGCGCCTGAACGTCTACCGCTCGCTGAATCACATCTACACGCAGCTTATCGACGATCTCAACGGAGTCACGATAGCCTCCGCGTCTTCCATGGGCAAGAAGGGCGAAGAGAAAAACTACGGCGGGAACATTGCCGCTGCTGCGGAAGTAGGCAAGCTGATCGCTCAGCGCGCTCAGGAGAAAGGCATCAAGAAGATCGTATTTGACCGCGGTGGATATCTTTACCACGGCCGCATCAAGGCCCTCGCCGACGCCGCTCGCGAAGCTGGGTTGGATTTCTAGGGTTTGCAGGTTTATGGTTCTCAAGGCGCCCGGCGTGGCAGCCAGAAAGCTGGACAAAAGATATGGCAATGAAGAAAAAGATCGATGCGAACCGCCTCAACCTGAAGGACGAGGTTGTCTCCATCAACCGCGTCACCAAGGTGGTCAAGGGCGGTAAGAATATGTCGTTCGCCGCGCTGGTAGTCATTGGCGATCCTGGCGAAGGCGTAGTCGGCTACGGTTCGGGCAAGGCGAAGGAGGTCCCCCAGGCCATCCGTAAAGGGATCGAATCTGCCAAGAAAAACCTGCACAAGATCAACCTCACCGAAAGCACGATTCCACACCAGGTCCTAGGCCACTTCGGCGCGGGCCAGGTGATGCTGAAGCCTGCCCCTGAAGGCACCGGAGTCATCGCCGGTAAGACGGTTCGTGCCGTCATGACCGCAGCCGGTGTGCAGAACGTGCTGACCAAAAGCCTCGGCTCGGCGAACCCGCACAACGTCATCAAGGCCACCTTCGACGCACTGATCCAGCTTCGTAACAAGGCCGAAGTCGCCGCCCTGCGCGGCAAGTCAGTGGAAGAGCTGTAACGCTCAACACTGCACAACAAGGTTCTCAGGAGCACTCTCATGGCTGACAATAACGCAATCGCCAAAATCAAGCTGCAGTACTTCCGTTCCAAGATCTGTACGCCGGTCAAGCACAAGCTGGTCGTCAAAGGCCTCGGCTTCACCCGTCTCAACCAGATTGTCGAGCGCGAAGACACGCCATCCATCCGTGGCATGGTCGCCAAGGTTCCCCATCTGGTTCGCGTCGTCGAATAGGCCGCAGTCGAACGGAACGGGACGCATGCCCGCAAGGGTCAAACTATATGCGAGTCGGTCAGCCATCGAGCTGCACCGGCGTTAAGCGAGGAAATAATGGCAATTCGTAATCTCTCCAATCTGCGCGCCCCCAAGAAGGCGAACGAAAACAAGAAGCGTGTTGGCCGCGGTATGGGTTCGGGCATGGGTAAGACCTCCACCCGCGGGCACAAGGGGCAGGGCTCGCGTGCGGGCTCGTCCTTGATGCGCGGTTTCGAAGGCGGCCAGATGCCGCTGCACCGCCGCCTTCCGAAGCGGGGCTTTACCAACATCTTCCGCGTGGAATATCAGGTGCTCGGGCTCGACCGCGTGGCCGAGATCGTTGCTGCAGAGAACGTTACCGAGTTTACTCTTGACAAGATCATTGAGCTTGGCCTGCTCCGCAAGAAGGGTGCGCTCATCAAGGTGCTTAACAACGGAGAGATCAGGACAGCGGTTACGGTCCACGCGCACAAGTTTTCGAAGACGGCTCAGGAAGCCATCGAGAAGGCTGGCGGCAAGGCCGTTCTGATCGGCTAAATAGGATTTAGAATAGATGGCAGGCGGGGGCAGATGCCCTCGCATCGCCGTTTCCCAGGCACCCGTTTCACCCCGAGGTTTCAGCTTCCGATGTTCGAGAAAATCGCAAACATCTTCAAAATCCCCGACCTTCGCAAGCGCGTCCTCTTCACGCTCGGCATGCTGGCCGTCTACCGCCTTGGCTCGCACATTCCTACCCCGGGCATCAACGCGGACATGCTCGCGCAGTTCTTCAATCAAAACTCCGGCTCAGCCCTCGGTCTGGTTGACCTCTTCTCGGGTGGAAACCTCCGCAAGCTGACCGTCTTCGCGCTCGGCATCATGCCGTACATCACGGCTTCGATCATCTTCCAGTTGCTCACCGTCATCTACGAGCCGCTGGCCAAGCTCCAAAAAGAAGGCGAACTCGGCCGGCGCAAGATTACACAGTGGACCCGCTACGTCACCGTTCTGCTGGGCGTTGTGCAGTCCTTCGCCATCGCCCTCACGTTGACCAACACCAGCACCGGTCAGTCGATGGTCACGATCCCGCGCAGCCTTTTCATCCCGCTCTGCGTCATCACCCTCACCGCGGGCACCGCCTTCATCATGTGGCTGGGTGAGCAGATCACCGAACGGGGCATCGGCAATGGCATGAGTCTTCTCATCTTTGCCGGTATCGTCGTCGGTTTGCCCAAGGGCATTGAAGATCTCTACGAAAAGTTCCGTGACGGAGCCTGGGGAGCCCTTACCCCCATTGTGCTTGTCGTGCTGGTGCTCGGCATGATCGCTGTCGTGGCCTTTATCGTCTACGTCGAAAAGGCCGAGCGCCGCATTCCGGTTCAGTACGCCAAGCGCATCGTCGGCCGCAAGATGATGGGTGGCCAGTCGACCCATCTTCCTCTCAAGGTCAACTCGGGCGGCGTGATGCCGGTCATCTTCGCCGCGTCGATCCTGTCTGCGCCCCTCCTTTTCTCCGGCGCTCACGTCTTCGGGTACTCGCTGCAGGACTCCACCTTCTTCGGTCCCATCTTCCGCGCCCTTGCCCCCGGTGAGCCGTGGTACGTCCTCTTGTACATGGTCGCGATCATCTTCTTCGCGTACTTTTACATCTCGATCGTTTTCCGTCCCGACGATATCGCAGACAACATGCGCAAATACGGCGGCTTCATCCCCGGCATCCGTCCGGGCAAGCGCACCGCCGACTTTATCAACGACGTCCTCACCCGTCTTACCCTGGTCGGCGCCATTTACCTCATCGTCATTGCGATCATTCCAATGATGCTGATCAGCGGTATCCACTTCAATCACCTTCCGCTGATCGGGCCGGTTTTTGATCGTTTGCCGACGTGGGTCACCAACGGTCTCGGCGTCAACTTCTACTTCGGCGGCACCAGCCTGCTGATCGTGGTCGGCGTTGCCATGGATACGGTCCAGCAGATCGAATCCCAGCTCATCATGCGCCACTACGATGGCTTCACTCCCAAGAGTGGACGTATCCGCGGCCGCAAGAGCTGGTAGGAAAGTAACCCATTGAGTACCAGCACCGCATCTGCATCTGAAGCAGCGACGTCTGAGACCAGCTTGCTGCCCGGGCCGATTGTGCTCCTGGGAGCGCCCGGTGTAGGTAAGGGTACACAGGCCAAGCTGCTGATGAGCCGGTTCGGCATCCCGCAGATCTCCACCGGTGACATCCTCCGCGCCAATATCGCCAGCGGAACCCCACTCGGGGTTGCCGCAAGGTCGCTTCTCGACCAGGGGCAGCTTGTCGATGATCGTACCGTCAACGAAATGGTAGCCGCGCGCTTGGTGGAACCTGACACCCTGCGCGGCTTCATCCTGGATGGCTATCCGAGAACCGCTGCGCAGTCCGGCTATGTGGAGACGCTGCTCGGGAAAAATCGCCACGTTGCGGGGTCTGACTCCGAGCAGAGAATACACCTGCCTCTGGTCGCTATCAGTCTCGACGTGGATGAAGCTGAGCTTCTGCGCCGAATTACAGGACGCCGCACCTGCGCTGCCTGCAAGCACATCTACAACGTCTATTCGAACCCGCCGAAGCAGGCAGACATCTGCGACTTTGATAACTCGCCACTCGAGCAGCGCAGCGACGATACCGAGCAGGTATTTCAAGAGCGCATGAACGAGTATCGGGCCAAGACCGCCGAGGTCGTCCGCTACTTCCGCCATAAGGCTGAGCGTTTCCGCTCGGTCAACGGGGATCAACCGATCGAACGGGTGCAGGCGGACATTCTCGTTGCCCTGCAAAGTCTTCGCCAGCAACCGAGCAATTCGTAACCACATAAGCCATGGCCATTATGATCAAAACGCCGCAGGAGATCGAGAAAATGCGCATCTCCGGCAAGGCTCTTCGCCAGGTGCACAACGCGATCGCGCCGCACGTCGTGGCCGGTGCCTCCACCATGGACCTTGAAGAAATCGCTGTCCGAAAGATTGCGGAGCTTGGGGCCATCTCGGCCTTCAAGGGATATCATGGGTATCCCGCCGCGCTTTGTACGTCGATCAATGAAGAGGTGGTTCACGGCATGCCGAGCGCCAAACGCATCCTCAAAGAAGGCGACATTCTTTCGATCGACTGTGGCGTCATCATCGACGGATTCTACTCGGACGCTGCGGTGACGTACCCCATTGGGAAAGTGAGCCCTGAAAATCAGAAGCTCCTCGAAGTCACCCAGGAAGCCCTGCAAAAAGCCATGGACCGGTGCCAGGTTGGGGGGCGCCTTGGCGACATCTCCTCCGCCGTCCAGCAGTTCTGTGAAAGGGAAGGTTTTGGCGTTGTCCGCGAGTTTGTCGGCCACGGCATCGGACGCGCCATGCATGAAGATCCCCAGGTGCCTAATTTTGGTGACTCCGGCAAGGGTCCGCGCCTGAAGCCGGGAATGGTCCTTGCGATTGAGCCGATGATCAACGCGGGCGGCCCGGAAGTCCGCGTCCTCAAGGATGGTTGGACGGCGGTTACCATCGATGGAAGCTACAGCGCACATTTCGAGCATACCGTTGCTATCACGAAAGACGGCCCGCAGGTGCTGACGCTCTAGGAAAAGCCGTGGATCTGGGGTATTATAAGAAGTGCTGCGTACGCCAGGAACCGGATCATACAAGGCGGCAGCGAAAGCCTCATCAGAATCAGGCAGTTGCGAAACAGGGAGCGTTCGTAGCCCTCTTTCAAAGGAGATCGTTTGTCGAAGGAAGATGCAATTGAAGTGATGGCCGTGGTTGTCGAGACGCTGCCGAACGCGATGTTCAAGGTCGAGCTTGAGAACAAGCATCAGGCCCTTGCACATGTCTCAGGACGTATGCGCAAAAACTTCATCCGCATCCTCCCCGGCGATCGCGTCGCGATTGAGCTCAGCCCATACGACCTCAACCGGGGCCGCATTGTCTACCGCTACAAGTAGACGTTGCTACGGAACTCTCGCCTGTTCTCCACATAGCTGCCTCAAGACTTTGTCTTGAGCTAAATTGGGGCACTCGTCCTGATGTTTGAGGTTGCTTCCGACGCGGCTGTTGTCCGCGGTCAGTCACTGTTTCACATGCACCACGTCGTCAACAAGAGAAGGGAATATCATGAAGGTCCGCGCCTCAGTAAAAAAGATCTGCGACAAATGCAAAGTCATTCACCGCCGCGGCGTCGTTCGCGTTATCTGCGAGAACGCCAAGCATAAGCAGCGCCAGGGATAAAGAGCAGGGAACAGGTGAATGGGCTGTCTTCTACTTCCTGAACCTGCTCACGACCCCTGCGTTTCCGGCCCCGACGGGCTAGTTAGCCGAAGTTAAGGCTTGCGTTGAACCCGTCGGATACTGCCGTCAACCTATCACCCCGCTCCATGGCGAAGCTACTGGAGCCCAACCGAAAAGGAACCCCATGGCACGTATTGCTGGAGTCGATGTCCCTAATAACAAACAGGCGCGCATCGGACTCACCTACATCTTCGGTATCGGCGACTCTCGCGCCGCCAAGATCCTCACGAAGGCGGACGTTGATCCCCTTGCGAAGGTCGGCACGCTCGACGAGGACGCCTTGAACCGCATCCGTCAGGTCATTGAAGCTGAGGGCCAGATCGAAGGCGATCTCCGCAAGGACATCTCGCTCAACATCAAGCGTCTCATCGAAATTCAGTCCTACCGTGGTCTTCGCCATCGCCGCAGCCTTCCCGTCCGCGGCCAGCGCACCCACACCAACGCTCGCACCCGAAAAGGCCCGCGTAAGGGCACCGTTGCCGGCAAGAAGAAAGCGACCAAATAATGGCGAAAACACAGAACACCAAGGGCACCGCGAAGCCCGGCAAGAACAAGAAGTTTAAAAAACGCGAACGCAAGAACGTTCCGTTCGGCCTCGTGTTTATCCAGGCCTCGTTCAACAACACCATCGTCACCATCACTGACCAGACCGGCAACACGCTGAGCTGGAAGTCGTCGGGCTCGCTCGGCTTCCGCGGCTCCCGCAAGGGAACTCCGTTCGCAGCGCAGCAGGCCGCTGTCGGTGCCGCCAACGCTGCCCGCGATCATGGCGTCCGCTCGGTGGATGTGCGCGTCTCGGGTCCCGGCTCCGGCCGCGAGTCCGCGATTCGGGCTCTTGCGACGACGGGCATCGAGGTCCGCAGCATTCGCGACGTTACTCCGATGCCGCACAACGGCTGCCGCCCGCCCAAGCGCCGCCGCGTCTGATCTTACTTCTACTCTGGGGACAGGTGCAGAGGAGTATCAGTTTTCTACTCCCTGCACCGTACGTCTGCACGCTGTTTTTAGGATCGTGAAGAAGCGCTGCCCGCGCGTAAAGCGATCGTCACCCGAATCTGCATAAAAGGAGCAACAATATGGCACGTTATACCGGACCCGTCTGCCGCCTCTGCCGCCGCGACGGCACCAAGCTCTTCCTCAAGGGAGCCAAGTGCTTCTCAGAAAAATGCCCCGTCGAAAAGCGCAACTTCCCCCCTGGGCAGCATGGCCAGTCCCGTAAGGTCAAGAAGGTCGTCGGCTACGGTCTGCAATTGCGTGAAAAGCAGAAGGCCAAACGCATCTACTTCACGCTCGAAACCCAGTTCCGCGCCTACTACCAGAAAGCTTCGAACAAGACCGGAGTGACAGGCGAACTCCTGCTCCAGCAGCTTGAGACTCGTCTAGACAACGTCGCTTACCGCCTCGGATTCGCGATGAGTCGCCGTCAGGCCCGTCAGGTCGTTCGTCACGGACATGTTCAGGTCAACGGCCGCAAGGTCAATATCCCGTCTTTCCAGGTCAAGGTCGGTGATGAAATCGCCATTCGCGAGGGCTCGAAGGCCTTGGTCATCCTGGAGGAGTCGAAGAATTTTGCCGCGGGCCAAAATCAAGTCCAGTGGCTTGACATCAACCGCGACAATCTCTCCGGCAAGGTCATTGCCCTTCCGAAGCGCGAAGACGTCAACCTGCCCGTCAACGAGCAGCTCATCGTCGAACTCTACTCGAAATAAAGTGACTCCAGGTTTGTGACCGCACCGAAGTCCAGGCCTAAGTACTTTTTTTCGAAGACTTTGAGACACTTTACCGGGGTGGGGGAGCAAGGCTCGCCCCGCCTATATCACACAACCTAACCGCAACTGAATCACCCGCCAGTCCGCAGAATGCATCGCGGCTAGGACGGCATAAGGAGAAACACACATGCTCTGGAGAGGTTTCCAAAAGCCCAAGCGTCTCGCAGTCGATACCGAAACATTGACCGAAAAGTACGGCAAGTTCTCCGCGCAGCCCTTTGAGCGCGGCTTCGGTACCACCATCGGAAACGCCCTGCGCCGCACCCTGCTTTCCTCGATCGAAGGAGCTGCTGTCACGGCCGTTCGCATCGAAGGCGTGCTGCACGAGTTCCAGTCGATCACAGGCGTCGTCGAAGATGCGACGGACATCATCCTGAACCTCAAGCAGATCCCCTTCAAGCTTGCCGGGGAAGGCCCCAAGGCCCTCTACCTCCGTGCCGACCAGGCCGGCGTCATCACCTCCGGCATGATCGAAGCGGACGGCGATGTTGAGATTCTGGACAAGAACGTCTATATCTGCACTGTCTCTGAAGGCGGCAAGATCGATATGGAGATGCGCCTCAAGCGGGGCCGCGGCTACATCTCGGCGGACAAGAACTTCGACGGTGACCTGGGGCTGGGCTTTATCCCGGTGGACTCCGTCCACTCGCCGGTTCGCAAGGTCAACTATCTTGTGGAAGCCGCTCGTCTCGGTCAGATCACCGACTATGACAAGCTCACGATCGAGATCTGGACTAACGGCACCGTGCTTCCCGCCGACGCTCTTGGACTTTCCGCCAAGCTGCTCAAAGATCACATGACCATCTTCATCAACTTTGAGGAAGAGATGGAAGCCGGTCACGATGGCCTGCACGATGGTCCCGCGCTGCGCAATGAGAACCTGAACCGCTCGGTTGAAGAGCTTGAGCTCTCGGTCCGCAGCTACAACTGCCTCAAGAATGCCAACATCGCGACCATCGGTGAACTGATCCAGAAGACCGAAGCCGAGATGCTTAAGACCAAGAACTTCGGTCGCAAGTCCCTGAATGAGATCAAAGAGATTCTCGCGCAGATGGGCCTGTCTCTTGGCATGAAGATCGACGAGAACGGCAACCCGCAGCCCGGACCGACCTCCGTTCTGCCCGCCGCCACCCTCGCCGCGAGCTTCGGCAACTTCGATGATGACGACGAGGACGAAGATGAGGACGAGGAAGACGACCTCGATCTCATTGGCACAGAGCCGGAAAACTTCTAACTAGACTGCGGCGTCGGTTTCCATCCGTCGCCGCAATCTCACCTGAAGCGCAGCCTCAGCCGCGTAGCAGCAAAGCCTGAGATTGAATTGAAGACTGTTTGACCCGCGCCAAGTCAACATCGAGCGCACATTCTAAGCACTGACCGACTTACGGCACCGCCGAGTCGAAGGAGATCACCGATGCGTCATCGTAATGCAGGATACAAGTTAGGCCGCAACACCAGCCATCGTCGCGCCATGTTGCGCAACCTCGTCACCTCTGTCATTTTGATGGATCGCGTGGAGACCACCATCACCAAGTGCAAGGCTACCCGGCCGCTGATCGAAAAGATGATCACTCTTGGCAAGCGCGGCACCGTTCATGCCCGCCGTCAGGCTGCAGCCTACCTGATGACCCCGGAGTCGGTGGATCGTCTGTTTGCGACGGTCGCTCCGCGTTATGCCGCACGCCAGGGCGGATACCTCCGCATTACACGGACCGGCGCACGCAAGGGCGATGCTGCCGAGATGGCCTTCATCGAGCTGCTCGGAGCTGAGCATGAACTGAACGAGAAGGCGCAGAAGCGGGCAGAAGCCCGCACGAAGAAGCGTGAAGAGCTCGCCAAGCAGATGGAAGAGCGCGATCCCGGCGAAGCCGGCGACCCGAACGCCGAGGTGTGACGTTTCAGCACCTATTCGCAAAGAAAGGGCGCACCCCAGGGTGCGCCCTTTCTTTGCGTTGCGGAACTATTATTCCGGCCGCCAGTACTGCGCGACGTTCACCCGGTATGCACCATCACACGGTTCTTGCCAGCCCGTTTGGCCGCATACAGGGCCTCATCCGCCAACTCTACAAGTTGGAATCCATTCTCCAGGGAATCATTCATGGACGCCATGCCTACGCTGATCGTAACCGGTTCGTTATCCCAATCCTCTGCCGCGACCCGCTGCATAACACGCCGCGCAAGGCCCATCGCGCTTTCCTCACCGCTTTCGGGTAAGAGAACCACGAACTCCTCGCCACCGTAACGGGCCGGCAGATCCGGGAGTCGGACGGTGGTTCGCAGGATCGTTCCCAGTCTTCGCAGGACTTCATCGCCGGCCGCATGACCCCAGCAATCATTGATGGCTTTGAAGTCGTCAACGTCGATCAGGAGCACGGAAAGCGCCCTCTTTCTGCGCCGCGCCATCGAAAACTCCATCACCAGCCGTTCCTCAAACGATCGCCGGTTACGAAGACCCGTCAGCTCATCGGTGACTGCCAGCTTGCGCAACTGGTCGTTCGCTTCCTCGAGCTCCCGATGATATCGTTCCAGCTCCTGCTGGTGCGCTACCTCTTCTGATACATCGACCGCCACTCCGGCAAGCAGGACATTGCCCGCAGAGTCATGGCACGGAAACTTGAAAGATCGCAGCGAACTCGACGTGCCGTCCGCATCGCGAATGTGTTCCTCAGTCTCGACCATTCGGCCGCCCGCCATCACTTCAAGATCGTGAATGCGCACTGATTTAGTGAGCCTGCGCGACCAGAGCTGCTCATCAGTCCTGCCTAGCCATGCGTATTCGCTCACGCCAAAACGCTGCGCGAAGGCTCGGTTATAGAACAGCAGCCTACCCGCCGCATCTTTGATATAGCTCAGAAACGGGCTGGCATTCATGAATGCGCGAAAGAGTTCTTCACTTGCCTGGAGTCCTGCGCTAGCCCTCTCCCGTTCTTCCGTCGCCTGCTCAAGTGCCTTACGCTGTACGATAGAGTCGAGCCGGACACTCGTTTGGCGACCGAGCACCTCCACTGCGTGCGTCTGCTCCACTGTCAAAATTCGGGGAGACGTGTCTACTACGCTCAGTGTTCCGATAGGCTCGCCATTGAAACTGAACAAACCTACGCCGGCAAAAAAACGTATTGCTGGATCGCCAGGGACCAAAGGGTTGCTGCCGAAACGTGCATCTACCAGCGCGTCCTTCACAAGGAAGAGCTGGTCCTGACGGAGCGCATGCGCGCAAAAGGCAACTTCGCGCGGAGTTCCCCCCATCTTTAGTTGGTTGGATGCGCGCACCCACTGTCGCCGCTCATCAAGCAGTGTGAGCAGGCCGATTGGAGTTCCACAGATCGCAGCAGCTAGCTGCACCAGTTCATCGCATTCCAGTTCCGGTTGGGAATCCAGTAATTCGCGCGTCCAAACAGCCCTTAGATCAGCGGCTTCAGTCTCTAACCGACGAGCATTCATCTGTCACCGCAAAGTTATTTAAGGATATGCGCGGCAACTCGCATATGCTATAAGCAATTTCAAGTGCTTACGAAAGTAACTCGTAGGATCGTGCCTCTTGTGGGACTCGCCCTTCTCGAGTTGATAGCCCACGCTCAGGTTTCGGAGCTCTCGCCGAGCTTGGGTCGCTCTGAAGGCGTCGACAGCTCCTCACAAATTCAATATGTTCGTTTTTTTCTGAATGGATCTTCTCTACCTGCGGTGCCCCCCGCTCCGGTAGCTTCGCCTTCACCCCAGGTGGCCGAGAATCCCGGTCCTACACTCACCGCGCAATGTACACGCCACCCCTCCGGCAAGCTGCTTTTCGAACTGTTCGCAAACTTTGGAGGCGTGGATGACCTGGCCTACTACCCGCCGTGGGTGCCCGCGGGGCCGGATGATCTCTTTCCGCCGCGGCTCGAGAAGTCGAAGATCACGATGGAATTTCTTGGATATATGCACGTGAAGCCGGTCAGGCGCGAGTGGGAGGCTGTGCTTCGACCTGCAGGACAATTTCGCTATAGCCCGCCGTCCACTACGTCGGGCAACCTGGAGGACTCTACCTACTATCTTCGCTTTCTGATGGCATTGCCAACGCTGCGGCTTACGCTGGGGCCAGGAGCGCGGAATTCAACCTCGCGCCTCTACTCGATCAGCTTCGCAAAGAGCCGCTCTGCAAGGCGTCGCTGTTGTAGACGGAATCGATCGCGACCAACGAGAGTTGCGCAAAACTTCTCGTCCAAGTCGGTACACATGGCACTAGGCGACCACTATCCTCATCGCGGATCCATCCGGAAGAACAGCTTGTGGTCAATCGCAGGAGAGCTACTGCTGCTTAGTGCTTGATCAGCCACATCACCCAGCTTGCGGCGATTGTACCGCCGATAAAAAGTGCGAAACAGAAGGCGCCAAACCGAATCATCAGGCGCGGCTCTGAGCGTTGTGTGATGCCGAAGACGACGGAGGTGAGCAGGGAGAACAGAATCACGGCTCCGAAGTGGGAGATGGTCACGAGCGCTTCCTCCCTGTTGCTAACGAGTGGGCATCGACGGCTGAGATGATGTTGAGCAGCCCTGCCACTACCATGAACTTCGTTCCGTAGTCCGCGGTGGCCACCTGCACGGTAACCTGGCCAAGGTCGAAGATCCGCGCGATCACATACAGCAGGCCAGCGCCAAGGTCTCCTGCGAAGTTGAGCATGTCGAGCAGGTCGCCTGTGTTCGGCGTGTATACCTTGCCCTTCAGCGCGAGTCCCACGGTGAACAAGGTGACGATCGAAATCATCAGCAGTGCACCGCGAGTCCATTTGCGCAGCATCAAGTGGCCGGCACCGGGGATTAGCCAGCCGGCGATCAGCACCACGGTCGGCATTGAAGAAGTTCGTCCAGCGGCCCGTGCCGGCGTCTGTACATGTGTCGTCATAGTCACCTGCGATGATACCAGCTAGATTCGCACCAGCTCGGTCTGTACTCTTCCGGTGACGTTGGCCGCCCCTGGCGTAACCATCATGTTGACTTCGCTGCGGATGCCGAACTCTCCGGGGAAGTAGAGTCCCGGTTCGACCGAGAAGCAGGTGTTCGGCAGGATCAGGCGCTCGTCATGCGTCTCGAGATTGTCGAGGTTCGCCCCGTTGCCGTGCAGCGCGGTGCCGATATTGTGGCCGGTGCGGTGGGTGAACGATTCGGTCAGCCCTGCCTTTCGGATCACGTTGCGCGCTGCATCGTCCGCCTGCCATCCGGCGATGGCTTGTTTCGCCGCAAAGGCATTCTTCACGGCACTCACGGCGGCATCTCGTGCTTCGCGGACTGTGTGGAAGATTTGCTGTTCCCGCTCCGTCGGTTGGCGATCCAGCACACCCGTCCAGGTGATGTCGTACCAAATGGCGTCCGGCTGATTTGCGAGTCTCGCCCAGATGTCGATGAGGATGAAGTCTCCGGGGCGAATTGGGCGCGACGAGTCGGGGGACGGCTCGTAGTGTGAGTCGGCGGAGTTTGGGCCTACGCTCACATTTGGTCCATGCTCGGTCACCATTCCGGCGCGCTCAATCGCTTCTACGAGCCAGGTGACTATGTCGTATTCGTGGGTGCCATGGGGGGAGCGGGCACGTTGGCCCATGATCTTCCAGCCCTCGGCGAGGATGGGGTCGAGCCGCTCCTGCGCGGCGTAGTGAGTGGAGATCTGGGCAGGGGTGAGAACGGCCTCGAACTGGCTCACGAGGTTGGCAGAACTTACGATCTCCTTGCCCATTT
The DNA here is from genome assembly GCA_030853485.1 of Acidobacteriota bacterium. GTDB lineage: Bacteria > Acidobacteriota > Terriglobia > Terriglobales > Acidobacteriaceae > Edaphobacter. Next base: position 6,844 of record JALYVA010000062.1, on the reverse strand, counting down.
CGCGCAGCAACTCCACTGTGCCTGCGTCCACCATGGAGAGATACATGATGGCATTGCGCGGGGAGTACTGCATCGCAATCTTCGTCGCGCCGCTCAGCATGGTCTCCAATTTGGATTCGAGTTCCTGCCATGAGGAGTACTGGTCTTTGGCGCCCGGGAGAGTGTCGAGCTTGTGAGATTCGATGCGGTGGACGAGCTTTTGCGGCTCGCCGTGGGAGGGAATGAAGAAGTACCAGCGGCGGGTGATGTGGCCGCCGGGGATGCCGAGAATGCTGTAGGCGAGGGGGTCGCGATTGTGGTGGTCGTAGAAGAGCCAGCCATCAAATTTATTTTCCCGGAGCGCCGTTTGTATGGCGTCGAGATCCAGTGGAGCTGTAGGTTGGGGTTCGGCGATGATGTTCTGCATGGGTACCCCCCTCCCCGTTAAAGTTGCGCAAAGTCTTCCAAACATGAGACATGGGTCTGAACTTACAGGGTGCAAGCTGTGCACTTAAATGCGAAGACCCGGCGCTCTGCCGGGCATTTTGCCTAGTTTCAGGGTATCAGATTGTCAAGCCCTTCCAGCCGGGAAAAGTATGGATACTGCCTTCCTGGACACTGCCTTCTGGATTCTGCCCTTTAGGTTAGCTGCGAGCTGAGGCAGGTAGGCTGAGCGAAAAGTTTACCTGCTGATGCGAATGGCCAGTTGTGCGACACGGGGGTCGGTAGTGGTACTGGTGATGGAGCCAAACGCTGCGGTGCCGAAACTTCCGTTCGGCTGAGAAAACGCGGGTGTGTTGGTGAGGTTGAAGAGTTCGGCGCGAAACTCGACGACGGTGCGTTCGCCGACTCTGGCGTGCTTGACGAAGGAAAGATCGAGATCGCGATAGGCTGGGCCTCGGACGGGATTGCGAGAGGCGTTGCCCAAGGTGAACTGTGGTGCCGGGGTGAAGGCGGCGGTGTTGAAGTATTTCGCTGGAGTACGCTGCGAGGCCGGTAGTGTCGGATTGGCAACGATATTGGGGCGCTGAAGGGCGAAGCCGGCGAACGCGTTATTGTTTGTCGCCTGCGTGACGGTCACAGGCATGCCGGATTGGAGTGAGAGGATTGCGTTCCCCGTCCAGTCGCCGAGCAGGGCGCGGCTGATGCCGTTTGTGGCGAAGCGATGATTGCGGCCGGCGGGCAGATCGTAGACGACACTGGCAGCCGTGACGTTGGACATGTCGCCCTGAGAGACGTCACGCTCGAGGTAAGGGCGGAAGGTGTCTGCCGCGACGAGGCTGTTGGAGTTGGGCGAGGAAAGAACGGTAGAGGAAAACACCGAGGATGCATCGTCGATCAGCCGGGAATGAGTATAGGCGAACGTGACAGCGAGGCCGCGGGAGAAGCGCTGCTCCAGCTTTGCTTCGAATGCGTTGTAGTTGGTTGTCCCGCTGTTGTTGCGATACGTCGCTACATTCTGGAAGCGTGGATACGGCTTGAGGAGCTGCGCTGCGGCGACGGTCTTGGCGCCGAGGGGGCTGCTGGCAGGGACTTTCCCGTAGAAGGGATTGGCGACCTGCTGCGTGAGTGCGGTTGGGTGGGCGAGACCGGATGCAAGTTGATCGGCGGTCAGCTGATTGAGGTTGGAGTCCGGAATACCTACGTGAACGATGTGGGAGCCCACGTAGGCGAGATCGAAGGAAAGATTGCCGGTGATCGAGTGCTGGATGGCGAGGTTCCATTGCTGGACGTAGCCGGAGCCGGCGGTTCGGTTGACGGTATAAACACTTTGCCCCAGGCCCGCGTCGGGGGTGAGCGGAATGGGCGAAACGGTGGGACCGGAGGAAAGGGTGAAGGCTCCGTTTACGCTGTCCTGGGTCTTTTGCTGAACGCCCTGGATGAAGGGAAATTGCGGCGTCGTGAAGGGAGTGGTGATGCCCGACTGATCGATGAAGACGATGCCGAAGCCGGACCGGAGAACTGTCTGTGGCGTGAGCAGCCAGGCGAAACCGATGCGCGGTGCGACGTTGCCCCAGTGAAGCTGGCGTGCGCTGCGCGAGTTGCCGTTCTGGCCGAGATAGTCGAGCTGCTGGGTCTGAAGATTGAAGACGGCGCCTTGATTGCTCCTTTCGGTCGAGGGGAGATGAAGGGTCCAACGCGCACCGATGTTGAGGGTAAGTTGCGGAAGCACGCGCCAATCGTCCTGCACGAAATATTCTTCGATGTGGTCACGTGGGCGAAGCTTGCCGCGTTGCAGGTCGATTTGAAAGGTGTCTACCTGGCCGAGCAGAAAGCTGGCGAAGGAGTTCCCACTGTTGGCGACACCCTGCTGGTTGGTGCCGGTGGTGGTGAAGGCGAAGGAGCCGGTGGGATCGGGCGGTGCGATGGCATTGAGCTGATACCAGCGAAGATCCCCGCCCGCTTTGAGAGCGTGCTGTCCGCGAGTGAACAGGACAGTGTCGGTGAGCTGCCATACGGCAGTCTGATATTGCGAGAAGGTGCTGGGCGATGAGCCCAACTGCTGAAGGCCAGTGAAGGTGAAAAGAGGAAGCGCGTTGTTGAAAGCGGCGTTGGCCGGAATGCCGGGGATGCCAAGCGCGGCGGAGGCTGTGTCACCGAGCGCTGCTCCGTCGATGGTGTTGCCGCGCCGCGTGTAGCCGAGCCTCAGGTCGTTGACGATGGAGCTGGTGAAGCTATGGGTCTCATTGAGAACAACCTGCTGGCCGAGGATATTCGAAAGGCCTGCGACGTTGCCGGAACCGAGTACGGAGCCGGTGATGGCTCCGCTTCCTTCCGGTAGCGGGGTCACCGGCTGTTCGACTTCGCTGTAATAGGAGTAGCGCGCAAAAGCCCGGTCATGAGACCCGATGGCGCCGTCGATGCGCAGGTCGAATTGATTCTGGTGGTCATCATCGTTCGCGGTGCGGGTGTAATTGTTGGCGATGGCGTTGAGATCGGTCGGAGCTGGCAGACGGAGGAGGAGCGCGGCCGCGGCTGGGTCGAACGGTCTGTCGATGACGTTGTTCCCAAACTGGTGACGAACGTATTTGCCTTTGACCACCGTGGTTGTCGAAGGATCGTAAATGTTCGAGAGTCCCGTAAACACACCTCGGCGCATGGCAAGGGTGGGGATGGTCGAGATGCGGGTGACACCGATGCGCTGCTTGACTCCTTGAAAGTCGCTGAAGAAGAAGAGCCGGTCGTGGAGGATGGGACCGCCGAGGGTCGCGCCGAAGAGGTTGCGCCGGTACTCGGGCTGACGCGCCGGAGCTTTCGAAAAGTAATTGCGAGCGTTGAGGGCTTCGTTGCGGAAGTACTCGAATAAGCTGCCGTGAAGCTGATTGGTGCCATAGCGGGTAGCTACGTTAATGACGCCGCCGTTGAAGCGGCCGAACTCGGCAGAAACGTTGTCGGTCTCGACGGTGAAGTCCTGAATGTCATCGAGGATGGGGAAGAAGGCGACTTGACCTGGCTCGGGCTGCAGAGCCGAGATGCCGTCGAAGAGGTATTCGTTGGTACGGGGCCGGCCTCCGTTGATGCGTGGAAGCAAGGTGCCGGGAGGGAGTTCGACGCCGGGAACAAGCGTGGTGAGTTGGACGAAGTTTCGCGTGTTGAGCGGAATGGAACGGATGGTGGAAGCGGGAATGGTGGTCTGTATGCTGCTGGTCTGCGATTGCAGCAGAGGTGCGTCGGCGCTGACGGTGATAGATTGCTTCTGCTCCCCGGCGCGGAGTGCGATCTCGACGGCGACTGTCTGCCCGACCATGAGCGTGATGCCGGTGCGGGTGGTGTGGTGGAAACCTGCTGCGTCGATTTCGAGCTGGTATGTGCCGGGGACCAGATGTGCGAAGACGAAGTAGCCATCGCCGGTGGAGGTGCTGGTCTCGGAAATGTGGGTGGCCGATTCGGTGGCTCGTACTGTCGCGGACGGGATACTGGCTCCTGCGATGTCGGTGAGGCGGCCCTTGAGTTCACCCGCTACCTGGGAGTGGAGCGAGCGTAGAAGGACGACAGAAAGAAAGAGCGCTGCCAACAGGCGGGAGGGTCTGAACATAAGCCGAATCCTGAGGGCGCGAAGAACGCCGTGTCGACACGCATGATGTGAGAGGAGCCGTCGCGGGGTGGGGCACGTTCGTCCCAGGGACGCCTATACGACTGTATATGACTCAAATCGTATCGTCAACGATTCGGGATGGCTCAGATTCGCACGATCATCACTTCGGTGGCTTTGACGAGGGCGGCGGCGGGGTCGCCCTTTTTGAGGCGCATTTCCCGGACAGCGTCGGAGGTAATGATGGCTGTAACGTTCTGCTCGCCTATGGCTATTACGACTTTGGCGAAGAGGCCGTCGATGGTGATGCTGACGACACGACCGATGAGTTGATTGCGTCCGCTCACCTTGCGGTAGCGTTCGCGGGAGTCCTCGGCGGGCTTGCGTTTATCTTGCGCAAGGAACGGGGTGAGGGTGGATTGGGTGATGCGATGATGTCCGCCGGGCGTCTGCACCGTCATGAGCTTGCCGTTGAGGATCCACTGTTTGATGGTGGGGTAGCTGATCCCCAATATGTTTGCGGCTTCCCGCGGCGTCAGAAGTGGAAGGCTGTTTGCCATGCATTTCATTGTAGGGTGTTCCGCAAGGGAGTTCGGAACGTGTGCTGGCCAGGGATGCAGGCAAGTTGTCGACATGCGGCAGATCTGAACGAGTCGGAGGGTGCACGAGTCGGTTCGGAAGACGAATGTCTCCCGGAGAAAGCGCGACGTTACGAAAAACAAGGCCGGGAGTGACCCCGGCCTTTGGTGCGGATTCGAGTTTGTTGGAAGAACTATGCGGTGACGGGGTTTTCTGCGGGGGCTGCTGCGGCTTCGGCAGCCTGGCGTTCCTTCTCGGCTTTCTCTGCTTTTCTGGCTGCGGCGGAGTTCTGGCCGAGTTCGGCGGCGAGGGTTTCTGTGGTGAAGGACTCGATGACGTCGCCGACGCGGATGTCCTTGTGGCCGGCGAGATCGATACCGCACTCGACGCCTTCGCGGACTTCGGGGACATCTTCCTTGACGCGTTTGAGCGAGGCGATCTTGCCCTTCCAGACCTCGGCGCCATCGCGGAGGAGCCTGGCTTGCGCTCCACGTTTGATGATGCCGTCGGTGACCCGGCAACCGGCGATCTGGCCGACCTTGGTGATTTTGAAGACCTGCAGGATCTCGGCGCGGCCGGCGTAGTTCTCTTTGAAGACCGGTTCAAGCAGGCCGTACATGGCCTTGGTGATCTCGTCCTGGAGCTCGTAGATGATGGAGTGCAGGCGGATCTCGACGTTTTCGCGTTCGGCCACTTCGGACGATTTTCTGTCCGGCCGCACGTTGAAGCCGATGACGACGGCGTTCGAGGCGGAGGCCAGGAGGACGTCGGACTCTGTGATGGCACCGACACCGGAGTGCAGGACGCGGACGCGAACCTTTTCGGTGGACATGCGCTGGAGCGAGTCGGCCAGCACTTCGACCGAGCCCTGCACGTCGCCCTTGAGTATGAGGTTGAGGTCCTTCATGCCGGCCTGTTTGATTTGTTCGGCGAGGCCTTCGAGGGAGACGCGGGAGCTCTTGGCGAGCTGGGCTTCGCGTTCCTTCATCTTGCGGTATTGCGCGATGCCCTTGGCCTTGTCGCGGTCGGCCATGACGAGGAAGGTGTCGCCTGCGTCGGGCATGCCTTCAAGGCCGAGGATTTCTACGGGGGTGGAAGGGCCGGCTTCGAGGATGGGGCGTCCGCGGTCGTCGAACATGGCGCGGATTTTGCCGAAGGTGTTGCCGACGATGTAGCTGTCGCCGGTGTGTAGGGTGCCGTTCTGGACGAGGATGGAGGCGACGGCGCCGCGTCCGCGATCGAGCTTGGCTTCGATGACGGTGCCGACGGCGGGGCGTTCGGGCTGGGCTTTCTGCTGGTTGGTGTCGGCGACGTAGCAGATCATCTCTTCGAGTCCGTCGAGGTTGATGCGCTGCTTGGCGGAGACTTCAACGAACTCGGTGTCGCCGCCCATGCTGGTGGCCTGGACGCCGCGCGCGGCAAGCTGCTGCATAACCTTGGTGGGGTTGGCGTCGGGCTTGTCGATCTTGTTGACGGCGACGATGATGGGGACCTTGGCGGCTCGGGCGTGGTCGATGGCTTCGATGGTCTGGGGCATGACGCCGTCGTCTGCTGCGACGACGATGACGACGATGTCGGTGATCTTGGCGCCGCGGGCACGCATGCGGGTAAAGGCTTCGTGGCCGGGGGTGTCGAGGAAGACGATCTCGCGTCCGAAGGCGGGGGAGTCGGGCTTGGTGACGTGGACTTTGTAGGCGCCGATGTGCTGGGTGATGCCTCCGGCTTCGCCGCCTGCGACGTCGGTGGAGCGGATGGCGTCGAGCAGCGAGGTTTTACCGTGGTCGACGTGGCCCATGATGGTGACGACGGGTGCGCGGACGACCTCGACCATGCCTGTGGTGTCTTCGAGGAAGCCTTCGATGGCCTCGTTTTCGAGCTGCTCTTCGACCGAGATGACAATGGCGTCGGCCCCGAACTGACGGGCTACGTCTTTGACGAGCTCGCCTTCGAGGGACTGGTTGACGGTGACGAAGACGCCCTTCATGAGGAGGGTGGCGATGAGGTCTTTACCACGGACGTCGAGCTTTTCGGCGAGATCTTTGACGCTGATGCCTTCGGTGACCGTGATGGTTTTGGTGATGGGCAAGGGCTCACGCGAGATCTGCTGTCCGCCGTAACGTGGTGGCGGCTGGAAGCCCTTCATTGGGCCTTCTTTGCTCTTCTCGTAGCGCTGTCCGCCGCGGCGCTGGCCGGGGCGGGCCGCTGGACGCATGCCGGTGGGGGACTCGCCGGGACCCGGCATGGTGCCGGGTG
>JALYVA010000051.1 GCA_030853485.1 Acidobacteriota bacterium | reverse complement strand
ACCCGCGCCGCCAAATTCGTCCAAACAAAAGGGTTACGGCCAAATTAGTGCAACGGAAGGACTTAGGCGCGAGTTCAGCACCTCCTGTCGCGTTTCGTAGACACGCCAGGCCTCTCGGCGAGGGTTGAAAGTCAAGTTCCCCACCCGCGAGATCTGCGGGCGTCGGACCGGACGATTCCGCCTCTGGTGCCGAATCAGAATCCGCAGCCGAAGTTTATGACGGTCGATTTCGGCCTGGTTCGCGAGCCGGACGGAAGGCTGAGCCCGAAGCTGGTCGAGATGCAGGCTTTCCCTTCGATCTTCGGATACCAGGATCTGCTTGCGCAGCAGTACATCGAGTCGTTTGGGCTTGATCGGGAGCTGAAGTGGCTGCTGGGCGGCCTGAGTGGCCGGATGGAGGGAAGCTGCAACCGGCGATCAGCCTGGTGCGTCTGTGGCGCGGATGGATGATGGGGGTCGATCACAATCGCGACCAGAAATGGTTGGGCGGATCGGCTGCGTTGTTCCCGGCGTAATAGAGGCGGGCTTAGAAATTGCTGGACGTAGGGAAAAGGTGCGGTAGACTCCAGTGTGGCGGCCGTGTTAGAGGCGGAGCCTATTCCCAGGGACGGCGAAGGAGGACGTGTGGCTCAGTGGCTGAAGCCGACAGGAGAGAATCCAGTTCGGACTGCGGTGCGTTTTCCTATGAGACTTGCCATCCGGGTACAGACTGATGGGGGAGAGCTGGAAGCTGTGACAGAGAACATTTCTGCGAACGGCTTGCTCTTCATCAGCGAAACCTTGCCTGAACTGGACACCAGGATTGAGTTCACCATTGCGATGCCTTCGGCGGTGATGGGAACGAGCAACGATGTCACCATACACTGCATAGGCCGCGTGGTCCGCCACTACCTAGAAGGTGGAGAGAAAAAAGCGGCAGCAGTGATCGACGAATATTTCCTAAAGGCCTGATCTATGACGGTAGTGAATTTCGACCCCACACGCAACACCGAGGACACCCCAGACGACAATGCATCTTCGGCCGGCATTCGCGTCATTCTGGCCGATTCGCAGGCCATCTACCGTGTTGGCATGAAGAAGGTTTTTGCGCTGGAAGACGATATCCGTGTGGTGGCACAGGTGGAGACGCTGACCAACCTGTATGCGGCGCTGCAGCGGTATCCGACCGATGTGGTGGTTCTCGAAGGGCAGCTGATCTCGGGCACGATCGATGCGATTCCGGAGCTGGTTCGCCGGGCGCCGGACGCAAAGCTGATTGTGCAGGTGAGCGAAAGCGATGAAGGCAATACGGTGGAGCTTTACCGGCGCGGGGTTCGGGGTGTGGTGCCGCGGTCGATCTCGCCGGACCTGCTGGTGAAGTGCGTGCGTAAGATTGCAGAGGGTGAGACCTGGATCGACAACCAGTCCATCAGCTGGGTGATCGAGGCGTACCGTTCGCAGGCAACCAGCCTGACCGATCCGAAGGTGCAGCCGAAGCTTTCGAAGAAAGAGCTCGCGATTATCAGCTGTATCACGCGGGGCATGCGCAACAAAGAGATTGCGTACCAGATTGGCACGACCGAGCAGGTGATCAAGAACTACCTGCGCAAGGTGTACGACAAGCTGGGCGTGTCGGACCGGCTGGAGCTTGCGTTGTATTGCCTGCACCACGAGCTGCTGAAGAAATACCTGGTGGACGAGCCGGGTGCGGTCTCAGCCAACGAGACGCTGCAACCGCTGCGCGCCAAGATGTAAGTGCGACGCCTATGAGGCAAGGGCGTTGGGAGCGGCCGGCGGCTTATGCTGTCTGAGGAATCCTTTTCACTCGGCGTGAACTTCCGATGCATCCAAAGCTGGTGGAGGAGATTGGAAATGCGCGACCGGGCGGCGGTGAGCTGGAAGTGGGTGCGGGGGGTGGTTTGGCTGCCCGTCGTTTTGCTGCCTGTCGTTTTGCTGTCCGTCGTGCAGGGGTGTAAGGGCCACGCTGTTCCGGCCACGGTGCAGCCGCTCGAACGCAGCGTGCCGAAGGTAAAGCAGCCGGAGATTCCAGGGCCTCTGCCGATCGAAGATGCCGCTCCGGCGGGAAAGAGCGGGCGTGGCGGGCACAGGCGTTCTCTTGCTGAGCAGCCGAATGTCCCCGCCCCCGCGCCGTCCGATGCTGTTGCCGCTGCGGCACAAGGGCGTCGGGATGCGAGGTTGTTGCAGCAGCAGGAGGCGGCTTCGCAGGCGCAGCAGAGGCAGCTGAATGAGCAGGTGCAGCAGGGGGTAAGGGCCAGAGAGCAGATGCAAGCCGAACCTCGGATTCAGAGTGCTCCCGAACCGCCGGCGTCTTCGGGACTGGGGCCGGATGCGCCGCGGATTCAGGATTCTCCTGCGGGTGTTCCGGGGGCGAATGGGGGACGGGAGGCTCCGCGGATACAGGATGCTCCGGGGCCGTCTCAGACCGCGCGCCCTACGCAGCCCGAAGCACAGCCGCAGGCAACGACCGAGGACCGATCGTCGTCTCGATAGAACGCGCTAAGCGGTGGTGCGGTAGAAGAGCCAGCCGCTGATGGTTCAGAAAAGCTCATCGCTGTCCCGATAGAATGAAAGGTGCGGCCGGCGATGCATCGGAATTCGGCTCAGTACCGGGGGATGGAAGGATCGATGGTGCGGGACCAGGCGTCGATGCCGCCGCGGAGCGACTGGGCAAGATCGAAGCCCTGATTGCGGAGCCACATAGTTACGCTCAGAGAGCGGGCTCCGTGATGGCAGAGGACGACGATCGGCTGGTCGGGATCGAGTTCGGTATGGGCGCGGGAGGCGACCTCGCCCATGGGCATGAGGAGAGACCCGGGAAGGCTGGCGGTTTGAAACTCCCACGGTTCGCGGACGTCGATAAGGACGGGCGGGGTGGGCTGCTGACGTTGGCTCGCGTAGGCGTCGGCGGTGATTTCGGGATCAAGTATCTGGGGCATGGAAGAAGGATATCCTTAGTTCTGGAGACGCAGTTCAGGGGACGCTGGAAACAGACGCAGCCGAGAGCCGGTCGCGGATGGTACGGAAAGAGGAACGGTGACTGTTTTGGAAAAAGTTTTGATTGTCGAAGATGAGATGCACGCTCGAAGCGGCCTGACCGAGCTGGTGGAAAGCTGGGGGTATCGCGCTGAGTGCGCGGCAGATGGTCTGGAGGGGCTGGAGAAGGCGATTGCGTGGGCGCCCGCGATTGTGGTGACGGACCTGAAGATGCCGCGGATGGACGGGATGGAGTTGCTGAGCCGGATCGGCGAGTTGCCGCAGCGGATTGCGGTGGTGATGCTGACGGCGCAGGGGTCGATTGAATCTGCCGTGCAGGCGATGCGGATGGGCGCGTTCGACTATATTCCGAAGCCGGTGGATCCGGTACGGCTGAAGACGATTCTTCACAATGCGAGCGAGCAGCGCGAGTCCGATGTCGAGCTTGAGGCTACGCGGCGGCAGCTGAGGGACAATGGGGTGCTCGGCTCGCTGGTGGGAGCGTCGCCGCAGATGATGGATATCTTTACGATGATTGAACGGATTGCTCCGTCGAATGTTTCTGTGCTGGTGACCGGAGAAAGCGGAACGGGGAAGGAGCTGGTGGCCCGTTCGCTGCATGATTTGAGCGCGCGCCGGCTGAAGCCGTTTGTGGCGGTGAACTGTGCGGCGATTCCTGAGACGCTGATTGAAAGCGAAATTTTCGGTCATGAGAAAGGCGCGTTCACGGGTGCGGTGGAACGCAGGGCGGGATGTTTTGAACTGGCGGAGGAAGGGACGCTGCTGCTCGACGAGATCGGCGAGATGCCGATGGGGACGCAGGCCAAGCTGCTGCGTGTGCTCGAGGACCGGAAGCTGCGGCGGCTCGGAAGCAAGATCGAGACGCCGGTGGATGTGAGAGTGGTGGCGGCGACCAACAAGGATCCAGAGAAGGCGGTGGCCAATGGGGAGCTGCGCGGGGATTTGTACTATCGGCTGAATGTGTTCAATATTCAGATGCCTCCGCTGCGGGAGCACCTGATGGATGTGTCCTCGATTGCGGAGAAGATGATCGACGATATGAACCAGCGGCATCACTGCACGGTGGCGGGACTGAAAGACGCGCTGATTACACGGCTTGAGCAGTACCTGTGGCCGGGCAATGTGCGAGAGCTGCGCAATACGATTGAGCGTGCGGTGATCCTGGCGGGTTCGGGGATGCTGGGTGTGGAGCACCTGCCGCCGCATTTTGGGGAGCCGGGCTTTGCTCCTCCTCCGGCGAGAGTGTCTGCGCCTCCGTCTTCTCAGGGCAGTGCTGAGAGCGGGGGACAAGGCGAGCTGCAGCGCTATCTGGACGAATCGAATTCGGTGCGTGTCGAGGTGGGAACAACGGTGGATGAGGCGGAGCGCCAGCTTATCTTGAAGACGCTGGTGGCGACGCACAACAATAAAACCAAGGCGGCGGAGATACTTGGAATCAGCTCGAAGACGCTGCAGAATAAATTGAAGGAATACTCGAACGCCTCCCCTGTGACGGAGTAGCCATGCGGTTGAAGACGAAGCTGGTGCTTTCGATTACGGCGTTGATGTTCGCGATCGTGCTGATGCTGTCTTCGCTGTTTGTGGGGGAGCTGCTGCGGCAACGGGTGGAGCAGACGGCCGCGACCAATGACGTACTGGCGCATGAGGTCCTGCTGATGACGCGGCAGGCGATCGAGATTGGGCTGCGAGCGCATCCGCCGGCGAATCGTTCCGATGAGGCGTTCCATGCCGCGGTGACCGATGCACTGCGGAGCCAGCCGGCGTTGTTCGATGTGATGAATGCGATTGTGCGCTACTCGCCGACGGTGCAGGACGTGAGCGTGACGGACGCGCATGGAACGACGCTGCTGAGCACGGACCCGGACGCACTGAACCAGCGAGCCGCTTTTCGAACCAGCCTGGGGGCGGTGGAGACGGGAGGCATGATGTTCCAGACGCGGCAGGTGTTTGGGAAGCCGCGTGTACTGGACATCTCGCAGTCGCTGGACCGCAATGGATTGCCGTTTCTGATCGTGCATGTGGGGGTGAGGTCGACGTTTCTGCGGAATTCGTATGCACCGTGGCTGGCGGACGCGATGTGGTTTGCGCTGCTGGCCGGGCTGGCCTCGACGGCGGCCGCGGCGGTGATGGCGAACTCGGCGTTGCGGCCGATTGAGCAGATCGGGAGCAAGCTGCAGAGGCTGACGTCGGGGGGAGGGGTTCAGACGCAGCCGGCTATGGACGGGCCAGAGCACGATGCGATGGTGCGTGTGAGCCAGACCATCGACCTGCTGGGCGAACAGATGCGTTCCAAGGACGCAGGGTACACGGCGCTTCAGGCGAACCTGAACCAGATGCTCGATACGCTGAGGGATGGTGTGCTGCTGTTTACCGCCGATCGTCGCGCCGTGATGGTATCGGATGCGGTGGCTTATTTCCGAGCGCCTTCGGAGGAAAACCGGCACCAGCAGCTGGTCGGAAAACGTCTGGAGGAGCTGTTTCTGCCGGATAGTATTCTGGGCGGCGCGCTGCTGGAGGCGTTCGAGGAAGGAGCGCAGGTGAGCGCGCAGGTATTGACGCTCGAGGATGGACGGCAGGTGCAGTTCTCGCTCGACAGGATTGACGATGGGTTGGGCACGGGCGGAAATATGGGTACGCTGCTGACGCTGCGGGATATGGAGTCGGTGGCGCAGCTTGGGCAGGAGCTCGAGGTTGCTCGCCGGCTGGCTGCTATTGGCAAGCTGACCGCGGGCGTAGGCCACGAGGTGAAGAACCCGATCAATGCGATGGTGCTGCATCTGGAGCTGCTGAAATCCAAGCTGACGGGGGGCGGTGTGGAGGCCTTTGGCGGGGCGCAGCGGCATGTCGATATTCTGGCGGGAGAGATGCAGCGGCTGGACCGGGTGGTGCAGACGCTGGCTGATTTCTCGCGTCCGATGGAGCTGCATTTGAAGGAACATGACCTTGGCCAGGTGGTTGGGCGAGTGATGGAGTTGACTGCGGCGGAGATGGAAGAGAATGGAATTCGCGCGCGTGTGGAGGCGCCGAAGGAGGCACTGACGGTCCGGGTAGATGCAGAGCTGATGCAGCAGGCGCTGCTGAACCTGCTGCTGAACGGGATGCAGGCAATGCCGGGAGGCGGCGAGCTGGTGGTGAAGCTGCGCCGGGACCATCATTTTGCGGTAGTGGAGGTAAGCGACGAGGGGGAGGGTATACCTCCGGACCTGTTACCGCGTATCTTCGAACTGTACTTCACGACCAAACCGAAGGGTAGCGGGATCGGCCTGGCGATGACGTATCGCATTCTGCAGCTGCATGGCGGCGCGATGGATGTCTTTTCCAACGCCGATGCAAGCTCCGCGGAGCGTGGAACCACATTTACGTTTCGGGTTCCGATGGCTGCGGGGAATCCTGTCGACGTGAGAAAGACTGTGCTGGCTGCCGGTTCTAGAGCAATAGGGGAGAAGGTTTGATTCGGATCAGCAACATCACGCGCCGGGTGGCGGGTGCGGCACTTTGCCTTGGGTTCTCGATCCTGGTGGGTGGGTGTCGGCACCGGGTGGTACTTGCGCCGTTGCCGCCGGTTTTGACGCCGGTGGATCCGGTCGAAGTTCCGCAGCCGGAGAACCCGCCTTTGCTTGAAGCTCCGGTGGTCCGGCTGCCCGCTGTGCCAATTGCTGCTGCGGCGGCGCGTCTTCCCAAGCCGAGCAGGCGACGTACGCGAGGGGGGGCGGTTGCGCCTGCGGCTGGAGCTGGGTCCAACTCCGGGTCCGCTTCTGCGTCTGGATCTACGCCTGCCTCTGGGACCGGATCTGCGCCTGCATCTACGCCTGGGTCTGGGCCTGGATCTTCGCCGGGAACTGGGCCGGAGTCTAAAGCAGCGGCTCCGGTTGCGGCTCCGTCGGCCGAGGCGAGTGCAATCGGGGCTCTGACTGCGGGGGGCGAGGCGAATCCGCAGACGAAACAGGAGGCCTCGGATCTTCTTGCGTCGATTGAGAAGAGGCTGAACGCGCTGCCTGCGCAGATGAACGATGATGGCAGGGCGCAGGTGAACAAGGTGAGGAACTTCTGGCGGGAGGCGCAGGCAGCGCTCCAGTCCGGAGATGCCGAAGGCGCCAAGACGCTGGCGACCAAAGCGAAGCTGCTGCTGGACGATTTGGAAAAGTAAGCCGGTGAGAGGTGCACGACTCTCTCGACTGAAGTAAAGCTGCTCCCTGCCGATAGAAAGAAGCAGGAGGTGGCTCGATGCTACCGTACCTGGGACAGACCGCGTACCAAACTGCTACTCCCCGCGCAAATCTAAGACTCTCTCAGGGAGAGAGGATCAACTGGTTGAGCCGTTTTTATGGCTTCTGCATGTTTCGTTGTGCCTTCTGCAATCGTTCGATTGCCAAGGGACAGGTCACCTGTAGCCAGGAATGCGCGGAAGACGCTCAAGAGGCGCAGGCGTACAGCCTGTGATTGCGTCCGTAGTTTAGGCGAGGGCATGATCCGGTGGAGGCCGGCTGCTTGGTGGTGTGGGCACGGCGGGAGCAAGGCGGTGACGCTGCGCTCGACGCCACTATTTTCAAGTTGAAAATTTGGGCACGGACCTCCGGGTACTATCAGCGGATTCGGCTGGGAGTCGGTAAGTTGCCGTGAGTTCCAGCTGGGATGTGGAGCTGCGGCGGAAGTCCGGGCTAGGAGGCGTCTGCTCCATGGCATTTTTTGTACTTCTTTCCTGAGCCGCAGGGGCATTCGTCGTTGCGCCCGATTTTTTCGCCGGAGCGGCGGGGGGCGGTCCCGTTGCTTGCGGCCGAGGGGGCTCCAGCGGTGCGGGCCTGCTCGAGTTCGCGCTGCTTCTTCTTCTGGAATTCTCGTTCAAGCGCGTCGATGGTGGTGGACGGGGCGCGGCTGGGTGCGGGCTGGCGGGCTGCAGGCGCGGGCTGGCGTGCTCCCGGTGCGTTGGTGTGCTGTGGCGGCGTGTTGGGACGTTGGCCGTTGGAGCTACCCGGTAATTTGGCGGGAAGTTGCGGCGGCTGCTGGAGGGCACTTTCGGCGAGCTGCGCCTGCGCCTGAGCCTGGGCTTGCGCCTGAACATGCGCCTGGGCCTGGGCGAGTTGTTCGGCGGACTCGATGGGGGTGCCGTCGGGACCGATGATCTGCATGCGGAAGAGATGGCGTGCGGTGTCTTCCTGGAAGCGCATCATCATGCCTTCGAACATCTCGAAGGACTCTTTTTTGTAGGCGACGAGAGGATCCTGCTGGGCATAGCCGCGCAGGCCGATGCCTTCTTTGAGGTGGTCCATGGCCAGGAGATGATCTTTCCAAAGGCCGTCGAGGACAGAGAGCATGACGATGCGCTCGTGGTAGCGCATGGCCTCGGCACCGAGGATCTGCTCCTTGACGTCGTAGCGCGCGCGGAACTTCTGGAAGATGGTTTCGCCGAGTTCGTGGCGGTTGAGCGAGGTGGCGTCGATTTCATTTTGGAGGTGCGCGCCGAAGATGTCGTAGAGCTGGCTGAACATGGGTTCGAGCTTCCACTCGTCAGCGTGGGCCTTCTCTGGGGCGTTCTCGTCGAGGATGTTGGAGAGGATGGTGGAGAGGTAGTCGTCGGTGATGAGCTGCTTCTGGTCGACACCTTCCATGAGCTGACGGCGCAGACCATAGACGGCCTCGCGTTGCTTGTTCATGACGTCGTCGTATTCGAGGACGTGTTTGCGGGATTCGAAGTTCTGGGTTTCGACGGCTTTCTGCGCGGCCTCGATGCGGCGGGAGATCATGCCGGACTCGATCGGCACGCCTTCTTCCATGCCGAGGCGCTGGAGCAGGCCGGAGACCCACTCGCGGGCGAAGATGCGCATGAGGTCGTCTTCGAGGGAGAGATAAAAGCGCGAGGCTCCGGGGTCGCCCTGTCGGCCGGCGCGTCCGCGGAGCTGATTGTCGACGCGGCGGGACTCGTGGCGTTCGGTACCGAGGATATGGAGCCCGCCGGCGGCGATGACGGCATCGTGTTCGGATTTGGCGGCGGCTTCGTGGCTGGAGACGGCGGCGTCCCAGGCGGCCTGGGTGGTTTCGAACTCCTGGCCGGTGTAGTAGAAGCGAACCATGCCGGGGCCTGCGAGGGGGTTGATGGTGCCTTCTGCGGCGGAGACGGCGCGGGCCTGCTGCTTGCGGACGAGGTCCTGGCGAGCCATGAATTCAGAGTTGCCGCCGAGCAGGATGTCGGTGCCGCGTCCGGCCATGTTGGTGGCGATGGTGACCATGCCGAGACGTCCGGCCTGTGCGACGATTTCAGCTTCCTTCTCGTGGAACTTGGCGTTGAGGACGACGTGGCGGACGGCCTTGCGTTTGAGGATCTCGGAGAGCAGCTCGGATTTTTCGATACTTGTGGTGCCGACCAGAACAGGCTGTTTTTCGGCGTGGAGGCGGGCGATCTCATCGGCGACCGCGAAGTATTTTTCTTTCGCGGTGCGGAAGACGACGTCGGCGTTTTCGATGCGCGACATCTTGCGGTTGGTGGGGATGACGACGATGTCGAGCTTGTAGATGTTGTCGAACTCGGCGGCTTCGGTTTCGGCGGTACCGGTCATGCCGGAGAGTTTTTTATAGAGCCGGAAGTAGTTCTGGAAGGTGATGGTGGCGAGGGTCTGGTCTTCCTTGCGGATGGCGACGCCTTCCTTGGCTTCGACGGCCTGATGCAAACCGTCGGACCAGCGGCGACCGGGCATGAGGCGGCCGGTGAACTCGTCGACAATGATGACTTCGCCGTCTTTGACGACGTACTCGACATCGCGTTTGTAGAGGTTGTGTGCTTTGATGGCGACTTCGACGTGGTGCTTCAGGTCCCAGTTTTCTGGTTCGGCGATGTTGCCGATGCCGAGCAGGCCTTCGATTTTTTCCCAGCCCTCGTCGGTGACAGTGATGGCGCGTGCCTTCTCATCGATGACGAAGTCGCCGGACCAGGTTTTGGTCTCGAGGGACTCGATGAGTTCGCCCAGTTCGAGCTTGGGGATGATGAGGTTGACGCGGGCGTATTTGTCGGTGGTCTGGTCGGTGGGGCCGGAGATGATCAGCGGGGTGCGGGCCTCGTCGATGAGGATGGAGTCTACTTCGTCGACGATGCAATAGTAGTTGCCGCGCTGGACTTGATCCTTGATCTCGAACTTCATGTTGTCGCGGAGGTAGTCGAAGCCGAACTCGTTGTTGGTGCCGTAGGTGATGTCGGAAGCGTAGGCTTCGCGGCGCTGCTGGTCGTCGAGGTCGTGGACGATGACGCCGACGGTGAGGCCGAGGAAGCCATAGATCTTGCCCATCCATTCGGCGTCGCGTTTGGCGAGATAGTCGTTGACGGTGACGACGTGGACGCCGCGGCCGGCGAGCGCATTGAGATAGCAGGGAAGGGTGGCGACGAGGGTCTTGCCTTCGCCGGTCTTCATCTCGGAGATTTTGCCGGAGTGGAGAACGATGCCTCCGATGAGCTGGACGTCGAAGTGGCGCATGCCGACGGTGCGTTTGCCGGCTTCGCGGACGATGGCGAAGGCTTCGGGGAGGATGGCGTCGAGGGCGACCTTTTCGGCGGTGTAACGCTCGTCGGGATCGGCGATGCCGTGGACGGCGGAGGCGATGCGCTGGCGGAACCCTGCGGTTTTCTCGCGCATCTGGTCGTCGGACAAGGCCTGGATCGCAGGCTCGAGCGCATTGATCTGCGTGACGATAGGCATGAGGCGTTTGACAGCGCGCTCGTTGCTGGTGCCAAAGACTTTAGCTACGACTGAGTTGAACAAAACTGGTGTCCTTCGGGGATGCACTTTGTCCCACTCATTAGTGTAAATGGTGTGGGTTAAAAACAGGGAGTAGGGGGTAGGGAGTAGAAAAGGGAAATTTACGGGCAGGTTGGTGGCGGGGAAGTGGGCACAAAAAAGAGGGGCGCCGGATCAGCGGCGCCCCCTTTGGAGTTGTTGCGAATGGAAACGGTGCTTAGGCGGTGCGTTTGGAGGTGGTGTCGTCGACGACGAGTTCTTCGTGACGCACATCGCTTTCGAGGTTGCGGACCTCTTCGACGGGCTTTTTGCCGATGGCGACCTCTTCGCGGACGAAGGTGGACTTGTCGATAGACGCGCGCTCCTCGGTGAGAGGAATGCGGATGTCCTGGCTCTCACCGATGGTGCCTGTGGCGGGGGTGTTTTCGTTGACGGCGCGGCGCTCGATGACGAGCTCTTCGCGCGTGACCGGGACCTGGATGGTTTGGTTTTCGGTGATGACCTCTTTGTGAATGCGCACTTCGCCGCGGCTGATGCGATCTTTGTGGACGCGGAGGACCTCGCCGAGGAGCTGGATGTTGTTCTGGGCTCCGGCTGTCTCGGTGTTCTCAGCGAAGTTGCGGGTCTGGTTGTAGTCGTAGTCGGCGGCGTTGTCTCCGAGGTCGGCGCCGAAGCGGGTGAGGATGGATTCGGCCTCGGAGGAGCGTCCGCCTGCATTGACGGTGACCACGGCTCCTTCCTGGTTGTTGTCGAAACGATGGCCGAAGTAGCGGCTGCGGTCTTCCGGAACCGACATGCCGGAGAGCGAGCCGTGAAGGTCGGACGATTGGTACTGGCCGGAGCTTCGGGTGGACATGTCGTCGGGGTCGGAGGTGATTTCGCGGGTGGCGAGGTCGCCGCGGCTACGCTCGTCGGCGTACGGCTCGGCTTCGTTGCCGGTGAAGAAGCTTTTGATAGTGTCCCAGGCGCCTTCCGCCTTTTCGCCAACCTTTGCGCCGGCGTGGGCGACCGAAGAGGAGGCGGTGGAGCCAGCGGAGGAGCCGGCGGCGGAGGATTCACGGTGGGCCATACCGATGTGGGCCGAGGTGAAGCCGGCGTCGCGGAGTGCTTCTACGGCCTGGGTGGCTTTCGAGCTGTCCTCGAAGTAGCCTACGATGGTGCTGGTCGATTCGTTTTGTGTCTGTGCCATAAAGCCTCTTTCGGGGATGTTAGGGCGTTGCGGAACGCGCAGAGGGCGTGATTCAGGAGCGGCCTTCGGATCTATACCTGCAGCCCAAGCCTGTTGGGGTCGTGCCCGCACTGGTGTGATGCAGGGCGGGGTTCGTCTGAGAGGGGCATCCCTGAGGAAAATTGAATAGTTGTTGATGGAATCGAACTGGGAGGTGCACTAAGCTGCGTCATCGCGAAGGGGTTTCGCGTGTGTCTACGAACAACCTGGGCGGTCCAAGCTAGTGAGAGGTTAGTGGCCGCCGAGGACTTCGGGGTCTGGCTTGCCGGCTTTGGTGGGGAGACGCATGATGAAAGGCAAAGGCGAGAGCAGAAAAATGATGACGGCGAGGATGGCGAAGGCGTTGCGATAGCTGAGCATGGAAGCCTGGGCGAGCATCTGCTGATAGGCCTGGCCGATGGCGGTCTGGGTGGCCTGGGCCGGGGAAAGGCCATGGGCGACGAGCATCTCCTTCATGCGGTCCATGTAGATGCGGTAGGAGGGGCTGTTCGGTTTGACGTTAGCTGCGAGCGTGACCTGGTTGACCTGGGCGTTGCGGGCCAGGAAGGTGGTAAGCAGCGCGGTGCCGGCGCTGCCACCGAGATTACGAGCGAAGTTCGACAGGCTCGAAATCTGGTTCATCTTGTTCGAAGGCACGCCGACGTAATTGAGCGTGCTGATGGGGATGAAGATCAGGGGCAGACCGATGACCTGCAACATGCGCCAGAGGGTGACTGTCCCGTAGGCGGCGTTGAGGTCCAGGCGGGTGAGGTTGTAGAGTCCGGCGGCGGTGACGAGATACCCGAAGCAGACCATCATGCGTGGATCGAACAGGCCCAGCGACCGGCCGGCAACCAACATCATGAACATCATGACGAAGCCGGCGGGGGAGAGCACCATGCCGGCGCGTTCGGCCGTGTAGCCAAGCAGCCCCTGGAGATACTGCGGAATCAGAACGGTGGACCCGAACAGCACCATGCCGAGGACGAGTTGCAGAAAGACGGCGGTGCCGAAGTTTCGATTCTTGAGCAGCTTGAGATCGACGATGGGGTCTGGATGGTTCCACTCCCAAAAAGCGAAGAAGATGAGGGTAGCGACCGCCAGAATCGCGAACGTGACGATCATGGGTGAGCCGAACCAGTCTTTCTCCTGGCCTTTGTCGAGGGTGAACTCAAGGCAGCCGACCCCAAGTGCGACCAGGCCGAGGCCCATGAAATCCACTTTGAGGTGCCTGGACTGTTCGCGGCGTGCTTTGAGGTGAGGCGGATCTTCCACCATGCGGTTGGAGAGAAAGAGCGAGAGCAGGCCGATCGGCAGGTTGATGAAAAAGATCCAATGCCAGTTGAAGTTGTCCGTGATCCAGCCGCCGAGGGTAGGCCCAATGGCGGGCGCAACGACCACTGCCATACCGTAAACGGCGAAGGCCTGACCACGCTTTTCGACGGGGAAGGTATCGGCCAGGATGGCTTGTTCGCTGGGTGCGAGGCCTCCGCCTCCGGCGCCTTGTAGAATCCTCGCGAAGATGAGAATAGGAAGGCTGGGAGCGAGACCGCAGAGCAGGGAACAGACGGTGAAGATGACGACGCAGGTCATGTAGAAGCGTTTGCGGCCGAAGCGGTCGGAGAGCCAGCCGGAGATGGGCAGGACGATGGCGGAGGAGACAAGATAGCTGGTGAGGACCCAGGTGGCTTCGTCGGAGCTGGCACCAAGCGAGCCTGCGATGTGCGGCAGGGCCACGTTTGCGATGGATGTGTCGAGGACTTCCATGAACGTGGCGAGGGTGACGGTGAGGGCGATGGCCCAGCGATTGTGGTGGGGCTTCCAGGCTGCGGGCGTGAGCGAGGCCGGTCGTATGGCTTTTGCAGGGGGCCGTGCGATCGCGGGCGGGTTGGCAGCCAGGGTGGACATATCAGTCTCCTGATATGATATCAGGAGACTGATATGGATGCAGAAAAAGCCAAGCCGAAAGAGCCAAAGACGGAGAAGCGGCGGGCGGCGCAGATGATGAAGCGCATCCTGATTCACTTCCGCGGGCTGATGGACGAGAAGCTTCGTCCACAGGGCGTGACGACGGCGCAGGTACAGATGCTGAAGGCTCTTCGGGAGGAGCCGGGGATGTCGGGAGCGCAGCTGGCGCGGGCCTGCTATGTGACCCCGCAGTCGGCACAGACGCTGCTGAAGGGGCTTGAGGAGGATGGCTGGGTGGTGCGGAGCAAAGACCCGGCGAACGAACGGATCCTGAATGCTTCCTTGACGGTGGCCGGCAGGAAACTTCTTCTGACCGCCGAAAAGGAGGCAAAGGAAATCGAGGCCAGGCTGTGGCGGGGTGTTCCGGCCGCCTCGGTGGAGGCTATGAACGCGGTGCTGGAACGCTGCCTGGCTAATCTGGACGAGGAGAATCCGTAGCGGGGAATGTGGCGTGAGGAAAGGCGGTGCCTATCCCGAGAGCAAGCAGGCGAGGCGAAGGGCGGCAGCAGATTCGTTTTCGGGGTACTACATCGAGAAAGCCGTCGCGAAGGGTCGAGGGACTGCGGGTGCTGGGTGCCTACTGGCTGGGTCTTTTGCCATGGAAGAGCGCGTGGTTCACGTCGGGCCAGAACTCGTGAATGAGGAAAGTCCCCGCGTCGATACCGATACTGGTGCCCCATCTGCTTGCGGTGTTGCTGAAGTCCCGCTGTGACCTTGGATAGTACAAATTGGAGATGCCTGCGCCTGCGCCCGAGCCGACGATTTCGCTGAGGTTGAAGGTGTCATGCCCGGCATCGTTGCGCGTGACGACGACGCGGCTGAGGGAGTAGCCTGCCCGCTTGAGGAAGCCGCCATGCCCGAGCGTGTAGTAGCGCGTGTCCTCGCGTGTGATCGTGGGCACGATGAACTCAACGAGATAGTTCTCGCTGGTCTGGTCGACGAAGGTGTGCCAGAAGTAGCGCCCGTATCCGGCTGCGCCCTGGTGAAACTCCGGCGTAGACTTTGTTGCCTGGTTGATGCCTGCGACTGCGGCTGGAAGGAAGATGGAAGAGTAGTCGAAGCTGTCGTGCGAAGCGGTGACGAACTTTTCTTTTACCGTCTGTGGCGGGAGGTGCACGTTGGCGCTGACGGCCCGGAAATTGGGAAAGATGCCGAGAATGCGTTTGGTCTGTTGCCCTTCCTCTGAAGCCTCGGGACCGGTCAGTGGAGCCTGAGGAGCGTCTGGCAGGGAACTGCTGGAGCTTACCGAATTCGCTCTCGGCGTGGAAGAGGATGACGAGGATTCGGAGGAACTGGAAGCGGAAGCGGCCGTGCCATCCTGCGCCTGCAAGGTTCCGCAGAAAAGCAACAGTGACAGTATCAAATTCGCCGAGCAGGAGTATGACAGGATCTTCGAAGGCATAGTTGGTCTCTAGAGTGCTGTGTTAACGCAACGATAAGATGCTGCGGTTGCGTTAGGCGATTCATTGCTTGGACGATATGTCTAGCCGTTGGACGCAGATGCATGTGGAAATGTTCTCACGATATACAAGTCTGATTTGCATTGGAGGCACGGTGCCGGTGTGTTGATGGAACATGCAAGCGAACTCAGAAGCGCGGAACTATACTTGTGCTCTGCCGTCTGCCAGATTTGCTCTGGTGTGCGGAAGGATGAGAAGGGACCTGTGATGACGAGCGCGATAACAGCGGCGGTAGAGTTTGCGCGGGAGAACCGCGGCCGATTTGTGGAGGAGCTGAAGGACCTGCTGCGGATTCCTTCGGTGTCGACGGCTCCTGAGCATGTGGGCGATGTGCGGCGTGCGGCGGAGTTTGTGGCTACGGAGTTGAAGCGAATTGGACTGGAAAACGTGCGCCTGATTGAGACGACTACTGCGGAACAGGTGATTACCGATGCGGCGGGACAGGCTCGCATGGTGCCTCCGCGAATCGGGCATCCTCTGGTGTATGCGGACTGGCTGCACGCGGCTCCGGGTGCGGATGGAAGACCGCAGCCCACGGTGCTTTGTTATGGACACTACGATGTGCAGCCAGCCGAACCGCTGGAAGAATGGAAGTCGCCGCCGTTTGAGCCGACGGAGCGCGACGGCAACATCTATGCGCGTGGGGCGGTGGATGACAAGGGGCAGATGTGGATGCATGTGAAGGCGCTGGAGTCGCTGATGAAGGCAGGTGGAGGCGTGCTGCCGGTGAACGTGCGGGTGATTGCCGAAGGCGAGGAAGAAGTTGGCGGCGAGGGGATTGCGGCATTTGTGCGGGAGCAGGGGCAGGAGCTGCGCGCAGATGTGGCACTGGTGTCGGACACAGATATGTTTGCGCCGGAGCTGCCGACCTTATGCGTAGGACTGCGCGGCATGATTTATACGGAGATTGAGGCTCGTGGGGCGCGGACCGACCTGCATTCGGGCATCTTTGGCGGTGCGGCGCCGAATCCGTTTGTAGCGCTGGCCCAGGTGATTGCGAAGCTGAAGGATGAGGACGGAAAAATCCTGGTTCCGGGTTTCTACGATGAGGTGACAAGGCCGAGCGCGGAGGAGTTGAAGGCTTGGAAAGCGCTTCCGTTCGACGAGGAGGCATATCGTGAGTCAGAGGTGGGCTCGACGGAACTGACGGGAGAGCAGGGATTCAGCGTGCTGGAGCGGCTGTGGGCAAGGCCGACGCTCGATGTGCATGGTATGCCGGGCGGTTTTGTGGGGGTTGGGGCGAAGACGGTGATTCCGGCGAAGGCGGTAGCGAAGGTGAGTATGCGGCTGGTTCCGGAGATGACGCCCGCGGAGACGTTCGCGAAATTCAAAGCGTATGTTGCGTCGATTGCTCCGAAGGGGACTCAGATCGAGGTGCGGATGATCCATGCGGGCGATCCGGTGGTGGTGAGTACCGACAACGTGTATGTGCGTGCGGCGACGAAGGCTTTGCGCGAGGTGTTTGGCAAGGAGACGGTGTTTGTGCGCGGCGGAGGTTCGATTCCGATTGTGGGAGACTTCGTGCGCGAGTTGAAGATCCCTGTGGTCGTGATGGGCTTCGGCTTACCGGATGACAATCTGCATGCGCCGAATGAGAAGTTCCACCTGGCGAATTTTCATCGCGGCATTGAGTCTATCGTGCGATTTTTGAGTGGCGTGGCCGTGTGATGGCGGCGCCTGTGCCTTTTGAGGTGGGCGGGTATGTGCTGGCGGGCGGCAACAGCAGGCGCATGGGCCGGGATAAAGCGCTGCTGGAACTTGCGGGTGAGCCGTTGATACGGCATGCAGTAAAGAAGCTGCGTCGCGTGTGCATGGATGTGCGCGTGCTGAGCGCGAATCCGGAGCTGGCTGCTTTTGCGCCGACGGTGCCGGACCTGCATCCCGGGTGCGGCCCTCTGGGTGGGGTCGAAGCCGCGCTTGCGCATTCGATTTTCGACTGGAATGTGTTCATGCCGGTGGATATGCCGTTTCTACCGTCGGCTTTTTTGAGAAATTGGGTAGAAAGAACGCTCATGAAGGAGAAGAGGGGAGCGAGAATAGCGATGTATAGCGTCGATGGTGTGCCTCAACCTGCGCTTGCGATGATCCATCGGGATGCGCTCGGGTGTGTGTCCAGGGCGGTTGCGGCGGGGGAGTTCAAATTGTTTCCGGTGTGGGAACGGGCAGGCAGGGAACTGGCGGCGCAACAGGACGTGCCGCTTGGGAACGCGTTTCGCAATCTGCCCTGGAATTTGGAGCAGAGCTCTTTTCCGGCAATGGAGGACCAAGGTGGACTGAGTCAGGCAAGCTGGCTGGTTCTCACCGAGCAGCAGCGGGCGGCGAAGCATCTGTGGTTTGCGAACCTGAACACACCCGTGGAATTTGCGGAGGCGGAGCGGTATGCGGGTGCATTGGACACATGAGAATAGGTTAGGTTTAAATCAGCGGCAGGGGAGTGGATTGCAATGAGCAAGCCGGACACGAAAATCCCGGAGCACACGGTTGGAGTTGGGGAACGGTCCGAGGCCGAGGCTGCCACGGCGGAGACCCCGCTGATCGATAGCGTCTCGGAGGATGTTTCCCCGGTGGTGGGCGAGTTTATGGAACAGGCGGCGCAGCAGAACGAAGCTGCCGCAGAGGCTGTTCCTGATATCAAGAACAAGCCGGGGCCGTACATCTCGTTTGAGCATGTGTACAAATCGTTCGGCGAGTTTGTGGTGCTGGAAGACGTGAGCTTTTCGGTGCTTCCGGGGGAGACGCTGTGCATCCTGGGGCGCAGTGGCGTGGGCAAGTCGGTCTCGCTGCAGATGCTGCTGGGCTTCCTAAAGCCGGACAAGGGAACGATCCAGGTGGCTGGGGAGAACATTTGCGGCTTCACGGAGAGTGAGTTGCAGGCGATCCGTCGCAAGGTCACGATGGTCTTTCAGAACGGGGCGCTGTTTGACTCGATCAGCGTGGGCGAGAATGTCGCGTTTCCGATGCGCGAGCGCGGGGAGATGGCAGAGGACCAGATCCTGCAGGTCGTGAAGGGACTTCTGGAGATGGTTGGAGTTGCGGGTATGGAGAACCTTCTGCCGTCCGATTTGTCGACCGGGATGAAGCGCTCGGTCGCGATTGCGCGCGCACTGGCGGCTCAGCCGGAGGCCGTGCTGTATGACGAGCCGACCACGATGGTGGACCCGCTGATGGCGCATCTTCTCGGAAACCTGATCGAGCGGTTGAAGCAGCAGCTTCATCTGACCAGCATCGTGGTGACGCACGATATGAGACTGGCGAAAAAGCTGGCGGACCGCGTGGTTTTTCTCAGCGCGGGCAAGGCGATATTTTTCGGCACGGTGGAGGAGATGGAACGCTGTGACGATCCGACCGTGCGGGAGTTCCTGACGCTCGATGAACTGGTTGTACCTGCTTAGCGATGTTTAGCAACTAGTGACCTCTGCGGCGAGCCAGCGTGGGTAAACCGCCGTCTGTGAGTGTTTGATGAAATGTCGCAATAGTTTGCGATGTCTCTTGCCAAAGTGGACTCGGTCTACGTATGCTTTGTGGAGACCACCTATATTGGGCGCACGTTGGATTGTCGACGTACACGAACCTGCAAGTGAGAGCAACAAGATGTTCCCGGCCGTGTTTGCCCTGGGGGGAAGCGAAACTTTTTCCAATCGCTAGCTCTCCTGGCGCCTCAAACAGGCATCCAAAGGACGAACGGCCCCTAAGGAAACCAGAGTTGAAAGGCGTTCGCTATGGCGACACCGGATTACCTACAACAGGTCATTATTTCTGACAAAAAACATCTGGGAAGAGCACGTCAGGCGTCGAGAGTGGGCCGAGGCCTGTTCCGTCGCCCTTCAGTGACGAGTTCGGTTTGGGCTTCCCTGGATCTGTTGACGGTAGTCGTTGCTGCGGTTTTGGCTCTGCGTTTTCGGATCGCTACTCCCGCCGCTGTCACTACGCTGCATGTTGTTCCGCATCTGATCCATGCGTCGCCCAAGCTGTTGTTCTTCTACATTGCGTGGTTTGGTGTCTGCCTGGTGTTCTTTATGCGCTCCTATGGGCTTTACGCTCCCATACAGAACTCCAGCGGACTGCATGAGCAGCGCATGACGATCCAGGCTACGGTAACCTCGGGGTTGCTGCTTTGCGGGACGCTCTACTTCTCAAACGGCGAGGCGATCTCGAGGATCGTGGTTGGATCGATGGTGCTGATCACGATGCTTCTGCTGTGCGTTCGTAGAGCTCTGTGGCGCAAGATGGTCTATCGAAAGTTCCGCGCTGGCGTTGAGACGCGGAACGTGCTCATCGTGGGTGCCGGCCGAGTAGGACACGCGTTGCGGAACCATATCGACACGTTGCAGCACCTGGGATTCCGTTTCAAAGGGTTTGTTGCGCTGACGGAGCGTGAGGCGGAATCTGGCGATGCCGATGTAATTGGAGACGTCCGCAACTGTCTGTCTCTGGCGAGATCGCTGTTCGTCGACGAGATTTTCTTTTCCGTCCCGGCGGAGAAAAAGCTGGTCATCGGTATGGTGGAAGAGGCTCGGATCGCGGGTATCGATGTGCGCGTCATACCGGATATGTATGACGGCCTGGCGTGGAATGCGAAGGTGGAATATGTGGGCCAGTTTCCAACCATCCCGCTGCACCGGAAGGATTTTCCCATCGGCGGATTCCTGGTCAAGCGTGTGCTTGATATCAGCGTTGCAGCTATTGCGTTGGTTGTTGCCTCGCCGGTTATGCTGGCGATTGCGCTTGCGGTGCGAATGGATTCGGAAGGGCCGATTTTCTACAGGGCACAGAGGATCGGGCGCAAAGGGCGGCCGTTTTCCTGCTTCAAATTTCGAACGATGGTTCGCAATGCGGATAAGCTGAAAGCCGATCTGGAACACATGAACGAGCGCGACGGGGTTCTGTTCAAGATTGCGAAGGACCCCAGAGTGACTCAGGTCGGTTCCGTGCTGCGCAAGTACTCGCTCGATGAACTGCCGCAGTTTTACAACGTATTGAAGGGTGACATGAGCCTGGTGGGGCCGCGGCCTCCTATGGCTGCAGAGGTGGAACAGTACGACCTCGCGCACCTGCGCCGACTCGACGTGCTGCCGGGTATCACAGGACTGTGGCAGGTGGAAGCGCGGCAGGACCCCTCGTTTGACAGCTATATCTCGCTCGACACCGCGTATGTGGAGAACTGGAATTTGATGATGGACCTTCGGATTCTTGCGCGTACGGTGGGAGTTGTGCTGAGCGGGACAGGCTCGTAGGCGGTAGACTTAAGAGCGTGAAGATAGCGCTTGCCCAGATCAATACTACGGTTGGGGACTTCGCCGGAAATACCAGGAAAATCCTAGACTACGCCGCTCGTGCCGCCGACCTGGGTGCAGACCTGGCCGTGTTTCCCGAGCTTGCGGTGTGCGGGTATTCACCTGCGGACTTTCTTGAAAAAGCTGCGTTCATTGCACGTGCCGACGAGGCCAATGCGGAGATCGCCACGTGGACGGGAGGTGTTGGCAGGCTTTCGATACTCTGCGGCACCGTCCTGCAGACGGCTTCTGCGGTGGGGAAGCAGGTGCGCAACGTGGCGGCTCTGCTGAGCCACGGCAAGCTGCAATTTGTGCAGCAGAAGATGCTGCTTCCGTTTTATGACGTCTTCGACGAGCAACGGTACTTTGAACCCGCGGCAGAGCAGGCGCTGACCGAGATTGGCGGCGAGCCACTCGCCATTACGATTTGCGAGGATGCCTGGAATGACAAGGGGTTCTGGCCGCGGCAGATGTATACGATCGATCCTGTGCAACGCTTGATGGAGCAGTGGGACGCGCAGCCGGGGGACCTGGCCCACAAGCAGCGGATCATACTGAATATCTCCGCCTCTCCATTCTGGCAAGGAAAGTGTGCCACACGACAGAGCATGCTGTCGGCACTCGCGCAGCGCCACGGTGCGTTTGTAGCCATGGCCAATCAAGTGGGCGGAAACGACAGCCTGGTATTCGATGGATCTTCGCTGGCGATTCGACCCGATGGCCAGGTGATCAAACGTGGTGCGTCATTCGTCGAGGATCTTATTTTCTTCGATACGAACGATCATGCCGTTGCCGTCGCGGATAGTCCACCGGATGAGATTGCGGCGACCTGGGACGCGCTTGTGCTGGGTACGCGGGATTACGTAAGGAAATGTGGATTCTCGAAAGCGCTTGTAGGACTGAGCGGAGGAATCGATTCGGCGCTGGTGGCGGCGATCGCGGTAGAAGCGCTTGGGTCGGAGAACGTCGTAGGCGTCGGAATGCCGACAGAGTATTCGTCTCTGGGCTCGATTGAGGATGCTCGAAAGGTGGCGAAGAATCTGGGTGTTCGTTTTGAATTGCTGCCGATTCATGAGGTCTTCGGCAAGTTCCAGGATCTCCTTGAGCCTTTGTTTGCGGGTACTCCTTTTGGTTTGGCGGAGGAGAACCTTCAGCCGCGAATTCGCGGGACCGTCCTGATGGCACTTTCCAATAAATTCGGCGCGCTGGTGTTGACGACGGGAAACAAAAGCGAGATGTCGACAGGGTATTGCACGCTCTATGGCGACATGGTGGGCGCGCTGGCGGTTATTGGCGACGTGATGAAGATGCGTGTGTACGCACTGAGCCGGTATGCCAATCGGTCGCGCGAGATTATTCCGCGCGAGACGATGGAAAAACCTCCTTCGGCAGAGCTGCGGCCGGAGCAACGGGACACGGATTCGCTGCCGGCCTATGAGGTGCTGGACCCTATACTCGAGGCGTATGTCGAGCGGTACTGTTCTGCCGAGGAGATTGCGGAGGAACAAGGGATGGAGGTCGGTTTGGTGCGGTCCGTTCTGCAGCTGGTGGAGCGAAGCGAATATAAGCGGCAGCAGGCGGCGCCTGTGTTAAAAGTGACGCGCAAGTCGTTTGGCATGGGGCGACGATTTCCCATAGCTGTCAAAGTTCAGGTGTAATAGGGATGCTGCGCGCGGATAGCGGTGGCCGAGGATGGATTCATTGAAGACTTCATATTGGATGTTGGCAGGATTAGCTACAGCACTAACCGTGAGCGCAGTGGCAGGAGCCCAGACGAGTGCGACGGCAACACCGAAGCCGGCACAGACAACGGGAGCAGCACCGGCCCCGCAAGCTGCTCCGCTGCAGATGCAGACGCTCGGGCAGCAGACCAAGGCAGACCCGTTTCCGCCTGCGAACCTGAAGTACTTCACCGCGGACTCGCCAAACGTGGACACGGTGAATTCGTTCCTGAAATCTCTCTGGGGTTTTGACGCAAACCGCATCTGGCGCGTGGAGGCGATTCAGAAGACCGCCGCGCCGAATGTAAGCAAGGTGGTGGTTTTTGTCTCGGATAAGTCGGCGAATGCGAAGGTGCAGCCGACCGCGTTTTTTGTCACGCCCGACGGCAAACATGCCATCGCAGGGGAGACGGTCATTCCGTTCGGAGCGGCTCCGTTTGCGGACTTGCGCAAGATGCTGCAGGCACGAGCCGATGGAGCATCGCGTGGCGCCACGAGCAAAGACCTTCTTCTGGTGGAGTTTTCGGATCTACAGTGCCCGCATTGCAAAGATGCGCAGTCCACAATGGATCAGGTCGTAAAAGATTTTCCAAATGCCCGCGTGGTCTACCAGAGCTTTCCTCTGGTGGATATTCATCCGTCGGCCTTCAAAGCCGCGGCGTTCGGTTACTGTGTACAGAAGCAGAAGAACGACGCGTTCTTTCCGTATGCGGCGGCCGTGTTCGACACCCAGGCTGCGTTGACGCCTCAGACGGAGGACGCCACCTTGAAGGCCGCGGTGACGAAGGCGGGGCTCGATCCTGCTTCGGTTGAGACCTGCGCGGCCACGCAGGCGACGAAAGACCAAGTCAATGCGTCGATAAAATTGGCGCAGGATGCTGGAGTGGACCAGACCCCGATGCTCGATGTGAATGGCCATTTGTTGCCTCTGACTGGCATTCCTTACGAGACGCTGAAGAATATCATTTCGTACCAGGCGACGATGGATGGCGTAAGCACGGGAGCCGCCTCTGCACCAGCAGTAATCAAGTAACTGATCTCCACTTAGAGAGGGGCGCACCTGATTGGGTGCGCCCTTGTTTTTGGACTGAAGTCTCGATAATCAGGCCGCCGCGCCGTAATGAATTAAAAATCGGATCTAGTGAAACGAATGAAGCTGCACGTTCACGATAGGAAAGAAACAACGCGGCAATCCGCAACAGGGGGTTGCCACGTATCACCTGCGACCTACTTTGTAGGCCCCAGTAGTTTTTACGAGCTCTGCAAGATGAGTCACGTTTGTAAAAGGATGTGGTGAACTCTTCTTTTGCAAATTACTGCAGAGTTATAAATATCCAGCCAGATAACTCCTATTTCTGTTATGTGGATTGGCGAGGTAGCTGCTTTAGCACGATCCGGCAGAACAATGCTTTGTAAACGGCTCTATCCACCGTGTGAACGTACCAGGCGGAGCTGACAGTGAATATCGCGTAACGCTCGCAGGCAGCGCGGAGCAGAACGCCAAGGCGCTGAACATCGTGAACGCAGCCTGTGGCATGGTCTCGAACGGGCTCAGTATTGCTCGCTCGTCGAACATGAATTCCATGCCCATTCTGAACCAGGTCAACAGCATCTCGCGGGTGCGCTAAAAGCAGTTGCTGAGTATGGTGTCCACAACAGCGACGCCTTACACAGCACTCCTCTTCGCTTCCAGGAGGGTTCATGAATCGTATATTGGCGTACGCGACTGTTGTTCTGGTGAGCCATATTGGCTTTGCCCAGAGTAAAGCAAAGCCGCTGAGTGATGCTGCGCTGCACGAAGGCACGGCGGGCGGTGTCGCGGCGGGGATTTCCCATGGCGTCATTAAGCTTCAAGGTTCGGTACCTACCGTAAACTGGCTTGTTATCGGTGCAGGCACTCTGGCCGTCCTTACCGGTCCGCTGAAAGGAACCAATGTAGGCTCGCTCACCTTAACGGAAGTGCGCAACAGAATCTCGGTTCACTAGTCAACATCAACGCCGTCAACTCAAACATTGCTGTATTGCTAAACCTGAGGGTCACATCAACTCGACCGTTGGGACGATTGCACTCACGAATCTGACGGCGAAGCACTGATGAACTGGACCCAAGCAACAGGTTCCCTTGTGCTTGCGGTGTCTTCGCTCTTATCTGTGCGTGTAGCTGGGAACTGAACAGCAAA
Organism: Acidobacteriota bacterium; assembly: GCA_030853485.1. Taxonomy (GTDB): domain Bacteria; phylum Acidobacteriota; class Terriglobia; order Terriglobales; family Acidobacteriaceae; genus Edaphobacter. The sequence continues at coordinate 27,480 of JALYVA010000051.1, read as the reverse complement.
GCAGGAAGGCTGGCGAAAAAATCAGGGTTCAAGAGAGAAGCTGGCTGGTCCTCTGCGCTCGTCGCATGGATTGGTTCAGAATACAGTTCCTCAGCGAGCGAGAAACCGTAGTGCATCCTTAGCCGCATGGAAGCCGCCCATACCGTGAACGCCGCCGCCCGGAGGGGTAGATGCTCCGCAAAAAAACAGACCGGGCACAGGGGTGCGATACAGCGAAGGCGTGGGGCGAAAGAGGAGTTGCCCGAAGTTCATCCTGCCGCCCGATAGATCGCCGCCAATCATGTTGGCGTTCCAGTGCTCCAGAGCCGCAGGAGGCGAGACAGAGCGGGCGAGAACGCAATCGAGAAATCCAGGAGCAAAGCGGGCAATCTGGCGTTCGATCGTCTGCAGGTGATCGACTGCGCTTCCGTTGGGCACGTGGCAGTAGGCCCACGCCGTGTGCTGACCGGCAGGAGCACGGGAGCTATCGAAGAGCGAGGGCTGAACCAGCAGAACAAAGGGAGCGTCGGAGCTGAAATTTCGCTCAGAAGCTGCGATCTCTTCCAGGGTGCCGCCGAGATGGACGGTTGCCGCTCGCACGCATTCCTTTGCCGTCCATGGAATGGGAGAGCGTAGCGCATAGTCAACCTTGAACGTGCCGGCCGCATAACGAAAGCGTTCGAGTTGCCGTCGATACCCTGGCGTAAGTGCCGGGCCTGCGATCTCCAGAAGCTGACGAGGAGTGATGTCGGCCATCACCAGCTCGGACTTCGGCAGCTCGGTCACATCATGCCCAGTCTCGATGCGGCCACCCAGCGAGCGCAAATGGTGTGCGAGCAGCTCGGTAAGTGTCTGGGCGCCTCCACGAAGGATGGGCCAGCCGCGGGAGTGTCCAGCAGCCATAAGGACGAGAGCGACCGCGGCAGAAAACGGGGCGTCCAGCGGCAAGACCGAGTGTGCGGCCATCCCCGCGAACAGGGCACGGGCGCGAGATCCTGAAAAGCGAGACCGCGCAAGCGAGGCAGCCGGCAGAGCCGCCGAAAGCCCGAAGCGCGCCAGGCGCAATGGATGATGTGGCACGTGTTGGATGGGGCCAAGAAGATCTTCCAGTAGATCGGGAAAGCTTTCGGCAAGGGGGGCCAGCAGAGAACGATATTTGCGGGCATCGATGCCGTCGAGATTCGCAATGGTGTCTTCAATCGAATGCTCGAGCATCACCGCTGTTCCATCGTCGAGCGGATGCGCGCATGGAGAAGCGGGCTCGACCCACGGGATGGCGAGGGGAAGAGAACGAAAGAACGGACTCGCAACGCCCATGGGGTAGACGGAAGAGCCCAGGTCGTGATGGAACCCAGGCGAAGTGACCTCGGCAGTCGAACAGGCTCCCCCAATACGAGCGTTACGTTCAAAGACAGTGGTGGAAAGGCCATGGGACGCTAGAACGATTGCGGCCGAGAGTCCGTTTGGTCCAGACCCGATGATCGACGCGCGTGGCATACCAGGAGAATACCCCCACACATCTTTCGATGCGCTGTTGCTGTTCTCGGGGTACTCGCGCACTCCATCGCGTCACATCTTTGCTTCCCATAAGTGACGCGCTTGCCGGCTCAGCATCCTAACCTTGCGTGAGCGGAAAATCCGTATGCAGAAGCTTCAACAGTGCTTCGCCTATTTGTTCTATCCCGCCTCAGGGCGGTTTCAGCATTTCCTTGGCAGATGGCTTTTTCTTCGTGCTCTTGGGCTGATTTACTTTTCTGCCTTCTTCTCTCTTCTGTTTCAGGTGCGCGGCCTGATCGGCCCCCGCGGCATCCTTCCCGCCACAGACTATCTCCAGGCGGCCCGGACGCTTGGTTTGCCGCGGTTCTGGTACGTTCCTACCCTGCTTTGGATCAGCAGCAGTGACCGTGCGCTGATGGCGCTCTGCTGGATCGGCCTGATCGCCTCACTGCTCTTGGTCCTGAACCTATGGCCACGCATGATGCTTGTGCTGTGCTTCGTATGTTTCCTGTCGTTTGTCGGCGCAGCGCAGGATTTCTCGAGCTATCAGTCGGATGGGATGCTTCTCGAAGCAGGCTTTCTTTCCATATTTCTTGCGCCCCGAGGCATGCTGCCGGGTTTGGGTCGGAACCGTCCACCCATACGTGCGGCGATGCTTCTGCTGCTTTGGGAATGGTTTCGCATCTACTTCCAATCCGGTGTGGTGAAGCTCGAAAGCGGCGATCCCACGTGGCGAAACCTAACGGCAATGTACGAGTACTACCAGAACGGCCCACTTCCGACCTGGGTGGGTTGGTACCTCCAGCACCTGCCAAACTGGTTTCACATCGCTACGGCTGCGGCCACGCTCATCATGGAGCTTGGCATCGTCTGGATCGTGGTCCTGTCGCGGCGCTGGCGGATCCTCTGCTTCTTCGTGGTGACGGTATGGCAGATCGGCGTGATTGCAAGCGCCAACTATGCTTTTCTCAATTACCTCGTGCTCAGCCTCGCTTTTCTTATGCTGGACGACCGTTCCCTGCGGCGCTTTGTTTCGCCCCGCTGGCGAAGCAGCTTCCAGGAAGACATTCTGGCTCCAGCGAGCGGTTTGACCGATACATATGGTCAAAGTAAAACGAGCGATCGCGGATGGTTCCATACAGGGTGGTATGCAGCTTGTGCTTTCGTGCTGACCTGGGTCTTTTACGCTACCACTGTTCCTGTGGTGCGGATGTTCTGGAACGAAGCTCCGTTGCCGGTAGGTCCACTTGCCGTGCTGGAACCGTTACGGATCGCAAATGCCTACGGGTTATTCGCTGTGATGACGCCACACCGGTACGAGATCGAATTTCAGGGTTCCAACGACGGCGAACATTGGACCCCTTATCCATTTCGATACAAACCTCAGAGGTTGGATGAGCGCCCTCGCATTTACGCGCCGTACCAGCCTCGCTTCGATTGGAACCTGTGGTTCGCCTCGCTCGGTACATGGCGAGAGCATCCGATTGTCCCGCGAACCGAGGTGCTTCTGCTCGAAAATGATCAGGATGTGCTCGGCTTGTTTGCGGGCAATCCTTTTCCGGATCGACCTCCACGTCTGGTGCGTGCGGTCCTTTGGCAGTACAGGTTCAGCACATGGGAGGAAAAGAGAAAAGAAAAGCTGTGGTGGCAGCGGCAGTTCCTCGGTACTTACGCACCTACGTTGACCAGGCTACCCGATGGCCGCTTCGGCCTTGTCGCAGATCCCGGTGTGGGAAGAGCGGCTGGGACCTGAACGCAAATTCCTGGCGGGCAGCGGCCGACGATGCCGGCTGCCGCCCTTCAAGGGTTGGTGTTCATCGGACGCGGAAGTCGGCGCGGCAGCCACGATCGACCCACAGGCCGCGGCGGTCGATACCCCAGGTGTTATCCCGAATGCAGGCCGAACCGCTGATCTGCCGGACGAGACGAACGTCGCGGGATCGGCCCACGTCGCACCAGTTTCTGCGCCCATCGTTGGAGGAGCAATTAACCATCCGGTCAGGAGGGGGCGGTGGGCGGTATCCCGCGATCACGAAATCAGCGCGGCAACCACGGTCGACCCAGAGGCCCCGCCGGTCAACACCCCAGGTGTTATCGCGGATGCACGCGGAGCCGCTGATCTGCCGGACAAGACGCACATCGCGTGCAGGGCCGATGTCGCACCAGTTTCTGCGTCCGTCGTTGGAGGCGCAGGTGACGCGTTGCGGAGGCGGCGGACCGTACCCGGGCTGTGGCGCGGCCGTAGCGGGTTGAGTGAACGCGGTGGCGACGATGGCTGCGACGAGCAGGACAAGCTTCGGGGTGACGGGCATCTTGCCTCCTTCTAAATCGATTCGCTTTGCGCTTCGGCGTTGAGGATAAGCCGCAGTCTGCGCTTTGTCGAGAAAGTTCTCGGTGCAGCGCAATTTGTTAACACGCACTTTGCAAAGCTCCGCAACAAACCACGTGAGTTGGGTAGAGCTCGACAGCTTTTTTCTTTTCCCTTTCTACACGTCGGCCAACTAGCTCAGGATTAGGCCCGCGCATCGCATTACGGCTTCGCCGCCATCTCCTCGCGGATAGGTTGTTGCGGCGCCGCGAAAAACGCTTGCGAAATCAAACCGCCTAGGATAGCTCCCACTATTGGAGCAACCCAGAAGAGCCAGAGTTGACTGATCGCCCATCCTCCTACAAAGACCGCCGGCCCTGTGCTGCGCGCGGGATTTACTGACGTGTTCGTCACGGGGATGCTGATCAGGTGGATCAGTGTAAGGCAGAGCCCGATGGCGATTGGGGCGAAACCTTTCGGGGCACGTTCGTCTGTGGAACCGAGAATGACCAGCAGAAAAAATGCGGTAAGCACGACCTCTGCTACGAAGCAGGCCAGCAGCGAGTAGCCGCCGGGGGAATGCGCGCCGTAGCCGTTGGAGGCGAACCCGCTGGCGAGAGAGAAGCCAGGCTTGCCGCTGGCGATCAGGTAGAGCACTCCTGAGCCCGCGAGCCCGCCAAGCACCTGGGCAATGATGTAAGGGATCAGATCACCGATGGCAAAGCGGCGGCCCACGACCAGCCCAACCGAAACCGCGGGATTCAAGTGACAGCCGGAGACGTGCCCGATCGCAAACGCCATGGTCAACACCGTCAAGCCGAATGCAAGCGAGACGCCGACGAATCCTATGCCCAGTTGCGGAAATGCTGCAGCCAGCACGGCGCTGCCGCAACCTCCAAAGACAAGCCAGAAAGTTCCGAAAAATTCAGCTGCGACGCGCTTCGAGAGATGCATGGAGAACTCCTGCCGCGAAAAACTTAGGCGCTTCAAACGTAGCGGAATGCTAGCATGGCGCAACGGACCACGTGGAAATTGTTTCGGCATTTAGCTTTCCGATCAGAGGACAACGAACGATCGGTCATTATCTGCAGAGCGGCTTCACAGCCGCTTGAGGTATGCCTTCGCCGCATCAAGTTCCGGGAAGAGACGTTCTTCGGCCTGAAACTCGCGGGAGTGCACGCATCGCCGGCCCGCCTTTACCCGCACCGGATGCTTGAGGTGCAGCATCTCGTGGTAGAGAAGATATTCGATGGCGCAACGGGGCGTATCCACGCGGTCGAACACCCGGCTGACCACGATGGTGTTATGCGCCGCGTCATAGTGGCCGAGCATGCGCCTCGCATGGTGTGCTGACCAGGTGAGCGTTGGGCGTCCGAGCAGACCATGGAAGAACCTGTGGTTCAGCGACTCGAACACTTCGTTCAGGTCGTAGTGGTGCCCGACAGGGGTGGAGAGCCGCTTCCTTCCCCTGGTCTGCCGGATGTGCTCGGCCTGGCGTGAAATGGCCTCGGACGATACGTGACGTCGATAGCGGTCCGCATGCGCTGGCGTGATCGGCTTCTTGTAGAGCTTTGCGAGCAGGATGTGCGCGATGGCGCGATGGACTGTTTCGGGGGCCGACTCCAATAGATCCGAGAGCCGCACATGCAGTCGGCCTTCACGAAGGCGGATGGTCGTGTTGAGCGATGTGAACTGCCGAAATCGCACATCAAGCCAAGGCATGGGAGCACGCGGACGAAGCTCGCGATATTGCTCCTCGAACAAGTTGACGAGCGACTCCGGCGCGTTCGATCTGGTTGCGCGCGGCTTCTTTTTCGGAGACCCGGTTGAAGTTGCCAAAGATGCGAGTTCGAGCTCGTCGAAGAGTGTCGGTGCCGCGACGGACGGCGCAAAGTGCTGCAGAAAACGCCGCAGCGGGGAAGCGCCGGAATGCTTGGGGCTCGTCAGGGTACTCGTCCTCTTCCATGCAATGCGCGGAACACTGTGGAGAAGCTGTCCCGCTGAAACGAGTTTATAAGAGACAGCCAGCATGCGCAGGCGCAGCGGTATCCGCTGAATACATAGTTGAGGAGCCTGATCTGGCCGGCTCAGGCTCCTCAGATCGACATTTGCCTGGAGGTAGACAGTACGGCTGTTGTGACGCAGCCCCCGCATGTCACCAGCTGCTATTCCGCCGCACAGCGCTCATCGAGGGATGTCGATCGTTCCGGTCGTATCCTTCGCAGGAGGGTGAGCCGCAAACCACGTCTTTTGTTCGCCGATCAGATGTTCTGTCTGTTCACGAATATCGCGCACAGCCTCCAAGGCCAGCCTGCGCGAGACGTCGTAGGTGCTGTTCCCGGGTGGAGACTTGATGTCCGTGCTCCAGCGCTCGCTGGCTGCCAGCAGCTTGGGCAGCGCCTTCCGGATGTCTTTGTGGCGCGGACCATAGTCGTCGAGATTGTCGTTCAGCTCATCGGCAATGGACGCAAACTGCTCCAGCAGATCGTGTGTGTCCTGCTCACGGCCCGGTCTGCGAGGATGCGCGAAGAGATCCAGAATCGCCTTATCGCGAGCGTCGAGCAGCTTCATAAAGACGAGGACACGATCGGCCGGAACATAGGCGGCATCGCGAAGCTGCTCGATCTCGCCGTCGGAAAGTGCGCTCTCCGCCTTTTGCGCATGCAACGGCATAGCGAGCGAGAGCACGAGCACTGTAACGTATAGCCGAAGAGTCATCGATCCTGAGGGAATACTGACTGAGATTTCTAGTGAGCAAATATCTGTGCGAGCAACTCAGTGTGTACCTGGTCGAGCTGCTTGAGCGTGCTTTGCATCGAAGCACGGTCTTCGTAGGAGGCATGGCGGACATACTCACCGAGACGGTATGTTGTGTGCTCCAGCAACATCTCAGCATTCTTCAGCCGCTTGCTGTTGCTTCCCAGGCCCATGTGGATCAGCTGGGCATAGCGGCTAATCTTCTCGAGGGTCACACTAGCCTGGTCAAGGTCGCCATCCCGCATCTGCTTGCCTGCCAGCTCGGTCATCGTGTGAACCAGTTCTGTGTAGAGAAAGCACTGGTCGCGCGGGCTCGCCTGTTGGGCGCGAATTTCCAACTGGCTTAGGGCCTGCGCATCGGGCACGTTCTCGTCCAGGGAAGAGGCGAAGACAGGTACAGCCACAGAGAGGATGGAGGGTAAAAGCAGGAGAAGAAAGGGCCGGAATATGCTTGCCATAACGCACCTCGAAGGGAGCGCTTGCCTACTACATGTGATCGAGTGTGATGAGACGGTGGCGCGCCTCCCACTCCTCGTCCGGGTACTTGCCGTTTGCCACTGAGAGAAACTGTTTGTACAGGTCGGCTGCCTGCTTGGTGTGGTGGAGCTTGTCGTGCGCGGTCGCGGCAAGGAACAAAGAACTTGCCGAAGGTGGAAGCAATCTATCACGAATAGCCAGCGCTTGCAAGGTAGTTGTGGGATTGTTATTCGCCGAGGCCGCGAACGCCAGATGGCTGGCCGCCTCACCCAGGCTTTCTTTGCTTGGAAACGCTCCCGGCATCGCTACCGCACGCTGTAATAACGCCTCAGCCTGTGCATAGTTATGCAGGTGAATTTGGACGTCGGCGCTTTCGTCGAGCAGGGTCGGGGCGCCCGGCGAACGCGCAACCAGCGCCGCATAAAGCGGAGCGGCCTTATCATATTGTCCGCTCCTGCTGTAAAGCCCCGCCAAAAGCCGGCCGATCGTCGCATCTCCGGCATGCGCCACGTACAGCTTTTCGATCAGGGGTACCGCCTGTGCAGTCTTTCCGGTCTGCTCGTAAACAGCCGCAAGCTGGGCGTTCAGCGTGGGATCGTCCGGGCTCTTGGCCAGTGCAGCGGTAAGCAGCGACTCCGCTTGATCTGGTTTGCGCGCGACCATCAGCAGGTGCGCAAGGGCCGCCGTTGCGTCCTGATTGCGAGGGTCAGTGCGAATCAGGCGGCGATAGGCAGCCTCGGCAGCGACAGCGTCTCCAGAGGCTTCCGCCAACTCCCCTGAAAGCAGAATGTCGTCCGGTGTCTCTGGCGAGATTTTGATCGCCGCAAGCAGCTCCTCGCTCGCCGCCGCGGGTCGGGCCGCCTCGTCAAGTCGAGCGAGCGCTCGGTACCCCCTTGCCCTCAAAGACACATTCTCCGTCGGGAGCCCCACAGCCGTCGTCAATTCTGCATGGGCTTCATCCGGTTTGCCGCCGCGCGCCAGCAGCAGCCCCAGCGCAAGATGCGGCTCGAAATACGACGCGTCCGCCGTAATCGCACGGCGGTAGCTGCTCTCTGCAGCTGTACTCTGGTCCAAGGCGTCCTGCGCAAACCCGAGGTCATAGAGCAAACGCGCGTCGTTTGCATGTTTCTCCGCCAGCACGCTCAACAGCTTCACCGCAGTGGCATAGTCCTGCTTATCAAGCGCTGCGTTCGCCTCCGCACGAAGCGGATCCTGCGGGGTCGCCTGCGGATGTGTCGTGGTGTCCGTCGTTCCCGCAGGAAGCTGCGCATGAGCGGCAGGTATCCCCAAGGCCAGCGCGGCCGCAAAAACAATCCACTTCATGCCGTTGCCTGCAATGCTGGCGCATCCTCTTTCGCGAGAGGATACAACACTGCTTTTAGCCAATGTCCTGTGTGGCTTGCTGGATCTGCCGCAATCTCTTCCGGCGTTCCCACGGCAACGATCTGTCCGCCCCCGTTGCCTCCCTCGGGCCCCATATCGATGACCCAGTCCGCTGACTTGATTACGTCTAGATTGTGTTCGATCACCAGCAGCGAACCACCTCCTTCGATCAGTTTGCGGAACGCCGCCAGCAGCTTTGCCACGTCGTCAAAGTGCAGTCCGGTCGTCGGCTCATCGAGGATGTAAAGCGTACGGCTCCGAGCCTTCGCCGCCGCTTCATTCCCGGAGGTCCGCGATGTAATCGATCGAGCCGTGGCCAGGTGCGAAGCCAGCTTTACCCGTTGCGCCTCACCACCCGAAAGCGTCGTCGCGGACTGCCCGAGCCGCACATACCCCAGCCCGACTTCATCGAGCACATATAGCTTGTCAACGATCTTCGGATGCCCGGCAAAATACACCAGCGCCTCTTTCACCGTCATGTTCAGCACGTCGTAGATGTTCTTGCCTTTGTATCGAATTTCAAGGATCGCGGCTTTGTAACGTGTACCGTTACATTCTTCGCAGGGGAGCTCGATATCGGCAAGAAACTGCATCTCGACCGTCACCGTTCCGTCTCCCTCACACACGTCACATCGTCCGCCGGGCACGTTGAACGAAAAATGTCCCGGTCCAAATCCGCGCCGCTTTGCATCCGGCTGTGCCGCGAACAACGCACGTATATCGTCGAACGCCTTGATGTAGGTCACCGGATTCGAGCGAGGAGTCCGCCCGATCGGCGACTGATCCACCAGCACCACATCGTTCAGGTGTTGCACGCCCGACAACTCGCGATACAGATGCGCGGGGTCCGCTCCCTCGGTCTGTCCCAACGCCTGCATCAGTGCGCGATACAGCACCTGGTGCACAATCGTCGACTTGCCCGAGCCGCTCACCCCCGTCACGCAGCACAGCAGGCCCAAAGGGATATCCAGATCCACGCCGCGCAAATTATGGATGCGCGCCCCCAACAGCTTTAGGTGCTCCCGCCCCGGTTCACGCCTGTGTTTGGGAATTGGAATCGTCGCCCGGCCCGACAAGTACCGTCCGGTGATCGAGTTGGGATTCGCCGTGACCTCGGCGACGGTACCGGAGGCCAGCAGCTGTCCGCCAAGTTCTCCGGCCCCCGGCCCGAGGTCAAGTAAATGATCGGCCGCGCGAATCACGTCCGGATCATGCTCCACCACCAGGATGGTATTGCCCAGATCGCGCAGCTCTTCCATGATGTGGATCAGCTTTGCCGTGTCTCGCGTGTGTAGCCCAATGCTTGGTTCATCCAGCACATACAGCGCGCCCACCAGCCGCGAACCCAGCGACGTCGCAAGCTGAATGCGCTGTGACTCGCCCCCGGAGAGCGTGGAGCTGAGCCGGTCCAGCGTCAGGTAATCGAGTCCGACCTGGTGCAGAAAGTGAATGCGCTGCCGAACCTCTTCCAAGATCTTTCCGGCAATTTCAGTGTGTGCCGGTGACAGTTGCAAGTTATCGAAGAACTCCTGCGCCGCAGTGATCGTCAGGGCCGAGGTCTCACAGATGTTCTGGTTGTTGATCAGCACAGCCCGAGCCTCAGCGCGCAACCGCTGACCTCTGCAGTCCGGGCACAGGGCGTAGCCCCGATATTTTGAAAGAAATACCCGCACGTGCAGCTTGTACTTCTTCCGGTCAAGCTCCGCAAAAAATCCTCGGATCCCCGGAAAACCTGCACCGCCGTCTTCGATGAATCGCTGCTGGGGAGCAGTCAGGTCATACCACGGAACGTCCGTAGGAACACCGGCCGCCTTGGCGGCACGCTTCATCTCTCCGTGGTGTGCGCGATACTTTGTTGTCGTCCATGGCGCGACCGCACCGTCATCCAGCGCCTTTGACTTGTCCGGAATGATGAGGTCGGGATCGAAGTCGATCGTGTTGCCAAATCCCTGGCAGCGCGGACAGGCGCCGTACGGGTTATTGAACGAGAACAGCCGCGGCTCCGGCTCGCGATAGGCGCGATGGCACGTCGCACATTCGAACGCAGCCGAATATCTGAAGCGCTGCGGCTCGAGCTGTTCTTCACGGGGCACAGTATGAAACTGCACCTCGCCCGATTCCCGATATCCCGTCTCGATCGCATCTACAATGCGCGCACGCGACTCAGCGCTGACGGCAAGCCGGTCGATCAGTGCATAAATCGGCTGGTTGAAGTCGAGCTCGAGCAGCGACTCTGGCGTCGAGAACTCGACAATCTTTCCGGCCTGGTAGAGCCGGTTATACCCGCGCCGACGCAGCTCTGTAAGACGCTCTTTCAGAGAGTCGGTCAGCGTAAGCGACGCGACCGTCTCCGGCTTAGCGTTTTTCGCTGGCTTTTTCCCCGCAGCTTTCTTTGGCTTCGAAATTTCGGGGGCAGCCTCACTCACCGCAACCTGCATCGGCTCCAGCTTCACCTCGGTGCGCACAATCGGAAACAGCACATAGGTGCGGGTTCCCTCAGGCAGCGCAAACAGTGTCTCGACAATCTCGTCGACCGTATCGTGTTTGACGATGCCACCGCAGTGCAAACACGTCACCGTGCCGCAACGCGCATACAGCAGCCGCAGATAGTCGTAGATCTCGGTCGCGGTCGCCACGGTCGAGCGCGGATTGCGCGTCTGGTTCTTTTGCTTGATCGCAATCGCCGGGGCCAGACCATCCATGTGGTCCACGTCGGGCTTCTCAATGCGCTCTAGAAACTGCCGTGCATATGCCGACAATGACTCGACATATCGGCGCTGCCCCTCCGCATACACCGTGTCGAACGCCAGAGAAGACTTGCCCGAGCCACTCACGCCTGACACCACTGTCAAAGCATTGTGCGGAATATCAACGTCGATACTCTTCAGGTTGTGTGTCCGTGCGCCGCGAATTGTGATCTGGTCATTCATAGTTTTGTTGCGCTACTACGGCTGCTTACTGTTTGCTTGTGTCCGGCGAAGCGGGTCGAGGGTTGCTCTTGCGGCTACGGTTCATCTTGGCTCGTTCTTCTGTGGACGGAAGATCTCGATCAGCAGAAGGCACGCGCCAATCACGATGCAACTATCGGCCACATTGAAGTCCGGCCAATGGTAGTGATAGATGCGCACTTCCAGAAAATCCACGACAAAGTGGTACCGCACCCGGTCATACAGATTGCCCGCCGCTCCGCCAAGAATCAACGCGAGTGCAATCGAGCTCACCGTTATCTGCCGTCCTGCACGCCAAAGCATCGCAAAGATCAACAAGACAGCGAACACAGAAAACGCAATCAGCACATCGCGTATGGTCGCAGGCGACGTGCTTTCGGCGAACATGCTGAAGGCCGCCCCGGTGTTGTGTACATCGGTGATGCGAAACACTCCGGGAATTACCGTAAGCGCCTGCCCGTTGGGAAGCTGCTCGGAGACGATGTGTTTCGTGATGCGATCAAGCGCAACTACGGCCGCGGCAACCAGCAGCAGAAGCCCACGTTGATCGCGCAGCTTCGTTATGGACTTTGATGGAGAGATTTTAGGTAACGAAGACATCAGGCTCGCTGTCCCCCTGATGCTCCGTGGGCTGCGCTATAGGGCGCGAACCCGATTGCCTCCAGCGCGTCCGCACAACGCAGGCACACGGTCGGATACTTCGCCGCATCCCCCACGTCCGTCGTGAAGCGCCAGCAGCGCTCGCACTTCGACCCATCGGCGGGCTTAGCCTGCACGTAGAAGGCGCCTTTTTCGACGGAGCCTTCGGTCACCACCGCGTCAGCAATCTCCACCTGCGCCACGCCGAGGAGTTCCGGCAGCACGCTACGGTACTGCTCAAACACGCCATTCGGCCGGTCCGCGACCGAGCTCAACCAACCCAGAACCACCTTCGTCTCGGAAGGCTTGTTGCTGATGGTCTTCGCCGTGCGCTCTTCCTCGAGAACTTTCAGCACCTCATCGCGCAACGTCAGCAGACTTTCCCAATCGCGCTCCAACTGCTCCACACTGCCCGGGACAATCTCCCGCATATCCGGAAACAGCGCCAGATGCACGCTCCCCTCGCGGTCCGCAATCTTGGGAAGCAGCGCCCAGGCTTCGTCCGCAGTGAAACTCAGGATCGGCGCAACCAGCCGCGTCAGCGTCTCTGCAATACGCCAAAGCGCCGTTTGCGCGCTCCGCCGCGCCTTGGAGTTCGGCGCAAAGGTATACAGCCGGTCTTTCAGCACGTCAAAATACAGCGCACTCAGGTCCGTGTTCGTGTACTCGTTCAGCGCATGGTAAGCGCGATGAAATTCAAAGTCGTCATACGCCTTCCGCACCTTTGCATCGAGCTCCGCCGTGCGCGCCAGGATGTACTGGTCGAGAGGCTGCATCTCGGCGAAGCTCATCGCATCGGGCGCCGGGTCGAAATCATGCAGGTTGCCCAGCAGAAAGCGCAGCGTATTGCGCAGCTTGCGATAGTTGTCGCTCACGCGCTGCATCAGCCCTTCGCTCGCGGCCACATCCTCGCGAAAATCCACCGACGCAACCCACAGCCGGATGATCTCGCCGCCCAGCCGCTTTGCCACATCCACGGGGTCTACGCCGTTGCCCAGCGACTTCGAGAACGCGCGACCTTGTTCGTCGAGCGTCCAGCCGCTGGTGGCCACCATCTTGTAAGGAGCCTCGCCCCGGACAGCAACTGAGGTCAGCAGGGAAGAGTGAAACCAGCCCCGATGCTGATCTCCGCCTTCGGTATACAGGTCCGCAGGCGTGTGCAGTTCCGGCTCGGCATCGAGTACGGCATGCCAGCTCGCACCCGACTCGAACCACACATCCAGAATGTCCATCTCCTTGCGAAACTCGCTGTGCCCGCAAACCTTGCACGCAGTCCCTGCCGGCAGCAGCGCCGCAGCCTCACGCACGTACCACGCGTCTGCGCCTTCCTTTCGGAACAACTCCACGATGCTTCTATTCACGGCCTTGTCGTTCAGCGGCGCGCCGCACTTTTCGCAAAGAAAAACTGCAATCGGCACACCCCAGATCCTCTGCCGCGAGATGCACCAGTCCGGGCGGGTCGCGATCATGTTCGAGATGCGCTCCTCGCCCCACGCCGGGTCCCACACCACTTGCTTGATCGCATCGAGTGCAGCCTGGCGAAACGTTGTCTCCGCCCCATCCGCGCCAGCCATTGGAGTCTCCATGCCGATAAACCACTGCTCGGTCGCGCGCACAATGACAGGGTTATGACAACGCCAGCAGTGCGGATAGGAATGCTCAAAATTCGTCGCACTCAGCAGCGCCCCGTGCTCCCTGAGGATCTCGATGATCGGCTGATTGGACTTGAACACGGTCAGGTCTTCATACGGCTGGCCGTCCGTATTCCGCTGCCGCCCTGCATTATCGACGTACTGCAGCTCCGGCAACCCGTACCGTTTGCCCGTCGCGAAGTCGTCGACGCCGTGAGCCGGAGCCGTATGGACGGCGCCTGTACCCTGGTCCGCCGTCACGTAGTCTGCAAGCACACCCAGCACGCTGCGTTCAAGAAACGGATGCTGAAACGTGACGCGCTCCATCCTGCTTCCAGCAAAGGCGGCGATCACGTCTGTCTGCGAGGCCGGCTCCGCAGAATTCTTTCCACTCATCAGATGGCAATGCACGATCACGCTTGAAAGCAGCGCCTCGGCGACGATATATACGCCGCCCTTGCACTCGACTGCGACATACTCCATCTCCGGATGAAAGGCCACCGCCTGCGACGCAGGAATCGTCCACGGGGTCGTCGTCCAGATGATCGTGTACACGTTCTTTCCCGCCAGTGCGGGATGAATGCTGGCCGCGTCGGAGGTCAGCCGGTAGCGGACGTACACGCTCGGCGAGGTGTGCTGCTCGTATTCCACCTCCGCCTCGGCCAGCGCCGTCCGGTCGTGAATGCACCAGTAGACCGGCTTCAGACCCTTGTAGACGAACTGCTTCTCGAAGAAGTTGTAGAACGTCTCGACTATGCTCGCCTCGTACTCGAATGACATCGTGAGGTAAGGCTTGTTCCACCGGCCAAATACCCCGATCCGCTCAAACTGGCTCCGCTGCAGGTCCACATACTTCTGCGCATACTCCCGGCACGCGCGCCGCACCGCCAGAGGATCCATCTCCAGCTTCTTGCGCCCCAGCTGCTCGTCCACCTTGATTTCGATCGGGAGTCCATGACAATCCCACCCCGGAACATACGGCGCATCGAAGCCCGCCATGGTCTTGGTCTTCACCACGAAGTCCTTGATGCACTTGTTCAGCGCATGCCCCAGATGGATCGCCCCATTCGCATACGGAGGCCCGTCGTGCAGGATGTATTTTGCTGCCCCAGCCCGCGCCTCTCGGATCTTCGCGTATAAATCCTGCTGCTGCCACATCTCCAGCCGCGCCGGCTCGTTTTGCGGCAGGTTTGCCTTCATCGGAAAGGCCGTCTGGGGCAGGTTCAGCGTCGATTTCAGGGCTTTCGCCTCGGGTTTTGTGTCAGTTGCTTCCGGCATTCGTCCTCGTCGCTCCAGATGACCGCGCGTGTACTCCGGGCCAAACCTCTATTGTAGACGGCCCCAAGCCCTTGTAGACCACTTCGCCTCTCCCCGGCCAAACCACTCCTTCAATCAAAAATAGGAGACATTCCCGTGGTTCCCTGCGTCCAAGTAGCAAGCGGCACCACGTAAATATTTGTAGAATGTTTCTGGAGCCATCTGCCGCTTGCCGCACCCGACCAGAAAACCGGCCACAGACCGGGAACGTAGTCAATACAACGGAAGGCGCACGATTTTCCACATCCGGGTCTGCTATGGCTTCCCAAGCCATCTGCCCCTGAGGCAAACAAGCTTATGGCGAACACACTGTTGACACCACCCTCCGGTCCCCAGCACTCCGGCCCTCCCGATCCAGAGCTGCGCCCTGTGGAAGCGCCCCGGCTCCACGAGGAGACCGACGGCTCCATGTGGTCCTCGCTGCTTTCCAATCTTCGCGACGCCTTCAGCCCCGCCAAGGAAGCTCCGCTCGAACTCCAATCCAAGCCCATCGCCAACGACCTCATCATCGAGGAACAGGGTGTCTTCGCCTCCCTCTCGAGCAGCCTCCGCGACGTCTTCTTCCCTGTCAAGCAGCCCCCTCTTGTACTCGAGTCCCAGCCCATCGCCGTCGCCGACCCGATGAAGACCAAGCGCGACCCGGTCTCGACTGCCATTGCCGTCGTGCTCCACGGCCTGGTCATCCTGCTGATTGCCTTCCTGCTCGCGAAAAAAGTCCAGTTCGCCGCTCCCGTCAAAACCGTCGAAGTGACCGAGCTGACCGTGCCTCCACAGGCTCCCCCCAAGTCCCAGTCCATGGGCGGCGGCGGCGGCCAACGCGGACCCACGCCCGTCACCAAGGGCACCCCGCCAAAATTTGCCGAGCACCAGATCGTCCCTCCGAAAGCTCCTCCGCTCGAGCCGCCAAAAATCGCTATTCAGCCCACCGTTGAAGTCCAGAAGGACGTCAAGATGGCCAGCAGCATCCCCCAGATCGGCGTCGCCAACTCACCCATCATCGGCATGTCGATGGGCAACGGCAGCGGCACCGGCCTCGGCTCAGGCAACGGCTCGGGCATCGGCCCCGGCTCGGGAGGCAACACCGGCGGAGGGCCGAAGCGCATCGGCGGAGGCGTCTCCGCTCCCGTGCTGATCTATTCGGTCGAACCCGAATTCTCCGAAGAAGCCCGCAAGGCCAAGGTGGCCGGCAACGTTCTGGTCAACCTCTGGGTCGACGCCAACGGTCTGCCCCAGCATGTCCACGTCATTCGCGGCGTCGGCATGGGCCTCGACGAGAAAGCCATCGAAGCCGTCAAGCAGTACAAGTTCCGTCCCGCCATGGAAAACGGCAAACCCGTCCTCGTCGAGCTGAACGTCGAAGTCAACTTCCAGATCTTCTAGCCCGCTTTTCCGGTAGGGCCTCTTCCTGCGAAGTCTACCGCCTCCGCCGAGGTCTGCTCATGTCTGCGTGCGCAGCAGAAAGTACGTGCCTGCCATCCCAAACAGCAGGTCCGGCGTCCAAGCAGCCAGCACCGCAGGCAGATGGTTCACATTGCCGAACGACTCGAACACCAGCGCGATCACCCAGTACGCAATCGCCAGCCCGATCGCCGTCGCCACTCCCGCCAGCGAGCCTTTCTTTCCCATAGACAACGCAAACGGAATCGCCAAAATCGCCATCACCAGCGTAATCAGCGGATAGGCAATCTTCTTGTTCAGCTGCACGCTCAGCCGCTGCGTATCGAACCCGGATTGCTTCAGGTCGGCGATGTACCGTGAAAGCTCGTTGTAGCTCATCTCCTGCGAGGGCAGATCTTCCTTCTTGAAATAGCCGGGCTGCTCCTTGATCTCGGGAAACGTTGAAACCGAAAAGGGCTGATAACTCGCCACAGCCTCTCCGGAAAACGTGCGCTGCCATCCACTTTCAAACACCCAGTTGTCCAGCCCCGGATCCCAGCGTGCCGACGAAGCGAAGATGCGCCGCTCGAGCGCAAACGTCGCCGGGTTAAACTCAAACACCGTGATGTTTGCGAACGCGTCTTTCTCCGCGTTGAAATATTGGTAGTAGAAGATCCGCGCCGGGTCGCCAGTCTTGTCCGTCTGGCCTGAGATCCACTGCCGGTCGGGCCGAAGGAACGTCTGCGCCGGCTTGTTCTTGATCACGGACAGCAGCGCCTCCTGGCGGCGGTTCGCATTCGGCAGGTACAGTTCGTCAAACGCAAACAAGCCCGCCGAGATGACGATGGTGAGCACAAGCACCGGAGCGATCATGCGGTACAGGCTTATGCCCGAGGCCTTCATCGCCGTCAGTTCGGAGCTGCGTTCGAGCGCGCCAAACGTCACCAGCACCGCCACCAGCGCGCACAGCGGCGTCACGTTGTACAGAATGTAAGGAACAAGATTGATCAGGTACTCGCCTACCGTGATGAGCGGCGTACGGTTTTTGAAGATCGGACCGATCAACTCAAAAAATGTGAAGATCAGGAACAGCGTCGAGAAGGAGCCAAGCACCATCAGGAAGTTGGTCGCGTACTCGCGTATCACATAGTCGTCCAGCAGAAGCGGAAACTCTATCCGCGATACCGTGCGAAAGCGCCGCAGCAGCGTTGCCATATCGTGTTTGGAGCCAGCCTCGGAGGGCGAAACACGGTTGCCTGGAAGCAGCCGCGACATCAGCCGTTTCAGCTGCATCCCAACTGTGGAAAAGATGCCGAGCGCAATGCCTCCACGCGACATCTGGTACAGCAGGATCGCGCCTGCGGCGGTAAACAGCAGGTTTGCGCTCCACACCCCAAGAAAGGGCGAAAGCTTTCCGGACTGCGCAAACGCCACTCCCACCGAAGACATGAAGTAGTACAGAAACACCAGCAGGATCGTTAGCACGAAGCCCGTGGACTTGCCTCCTCGCTTGGACGAAATACCCAGCGGTACACCCACCAGCATCAGCACCAGGCAGGCAAAAGGATACGAGAAACGCCGGTTGAACTCGATCCGGTACACCGAGGCTTCGCGTCCCTGAGTCGATTCGAGCTTTCGCGCCCGCCGCCAAAGTTCCGGCAAAACAAGCGCCTGGATCGGCGTGTTCACCCTGCCCAGATGAGCGTCTTCCGGGGCATCGGTTTCGATCGGGATGTCGGTCGTCGCGAAGGTCGAGATGTTGTACTGGTTCGGGTCCGAGGCCGAGGTATCGTGCTGTCCACCGTCGATCAGGTGCAGCCGGATCGTCTGCGCGTCGGCCGTATTCGGCGTGCCGTTCACCACAATGGCCTGCTCCGCGGTCGTGATCTGCGGGTTCGCGGGCTGCGTCAGGTCGGCAAGAAAAACATGATGCCAGACCGCCGCACCCGCCGCCGGGGTGACGTCCTGTATGTACAGAACGCGGTTTTTAAACTCCTCGTAGAAAACTCGCGGCTGCACTTCAAACGAGGCTTGCGTCGACTTCAGCGATTCCCCAAGGGCGATCAGACCTGCGGCGGCACGCGGCGCAACGTAGAGAGAATTCGCAAGTCCAAGCGCAAGCGCAAGCCCCGAGACGATCGACACGATCCGGACAAAGTCGAGCGCGCCCATGCCCGAGGCCCGCATCGCCGTGATCTCAGAATCCGCGGCGAGACGCGACAACCCGAGCAGGATGCCGACCAGCACGGCCATCGGGATCGTGACGATCAGCGCGTTGGGAAGCGTGTAGGCAACGATCCGCACAACGTCGCCGTACGTTGCAGAATCGCGGACTACAAAATCCAGGATCTTGCCCAGGTCGCGCATGAAGATGATGAAGGTAAACAGCGCACCGCCCAGCAGGGCATGCGAGATGACTTCGCGGAGAATGTAGCGGGTGAAAATGCGCATGCTGGGCGTACGGGTACCTGCATAGAGTCTAACGTGTGTCGCGTTTCGGTTGCCTGTGCAAGTGGAGTCGTGCTTTGCCGTTCTGGTCCAGATTCCCGCAGCGAACCTGCTGTTGTCCTCGCCACACACTGAAGTTACCGGCCCGCGGGACGATAAACCAAGGAGGTACGGACAAGCTTCAAGGACGCGGAGTACGAATGCGATTTAGCCGCAGCAAGAGCAAAGCAGACACACAGAAGCTTGACGCCGAGATGGCAAACAACCGCTCCCTGCTCGGCGCGATCGAACGCGTGCAGGCGATCGTTGAGTTCGATCTTGAAGGCATGGTCCTTACCGCAAACAAAAAGTTCCTCGAGCTCTTCGGCTACTCGCTGCAGGAGATCGTGGGCAAACATCACCGGATGTTCGTCGAGAACGAAGACCAGCAGGGGCACGAATACAAGATGTTCTGGACGGGGCTGCGCGGCGGTCACTTCGACTCCGGCCAGTATCGCCGCGTCGCACGCGATGGCAGCGAAGTCTGGATCGAGGCCGCCTACTCACCCGCGTTTGATTCGGACGGCAAGCTCCATAGGATCGTCGAGCTCGCGTCCGACATTACGGAAGAGCGCCTGCGGAGTGCGAACCTCGAAGGCATGATGGTCGCTATCGACCGCTCCCAGGCTGTGATCGAGTTTGCGCTTGATGGCACCATCCTAACTGCCAACGACAACTTCCTGGCCACCTTCGGCTACCGCCTCGAAGAGGTCATCGGCATGCACCACGGAATGTTTGTGGATGTGGCCGAAAGTCAGTCCACCCAATACGCAGAGTTCTGGAAAGAACTGCGCATCGGCAGATTCACTGCCGGACAGTACAAGCGGGTGGGCAAGGCAGGACGCGAAATCTGGATTCAGGCATCGTATAACCCGGTCTTCGGCCTCAGCGGCAAGCCCGTCAAGATCGTCAAGTTTGCCACAGACATCTCCGCACAGGTCAGGGCCGTGCACATGCTTAAGCACGCCGCCGAAGAATTCGAAACAATCATCTGCAGCAGCATTCGTTCGGCAGGACGCGCGGGATCGCTTGCCGCTCAGACTGCCGGCAGCGTCTCCAAAGGGTCCACGGCCGCCAACCGCGTCACCACTCTGATGCAGGAGGTCTCGGCCGACTCCAGCAAGATTGTCGAAATCACGGAGATGATCAACGGCATCGCTTCGCAGACGGACCTGCTTGCGCTCAACGCAGCGATCGAAGCCGCGCGCGCAGGGGAAGGCGGCCGCGGCTTTGGTGTCATCGCCGCCGAGGTGCGCAGCCTCTCCCAGCGCACCAAGGATTCGGCACAGGGTATCGCCGGTCTGCTCCACGGTGCACTGGAAAAAATCCACGTCGGGGCATCGACCGCGAACCAGGCCAGCGGCACCATGAGCCGCGCCTCAGGCGAGGTGCACGAATTTGCCGACATTGTCCTGGAGATGAGCCGAGCCATCGAAAGCCAACGCCACGGTCTGGCCGATATGGAACGCGCAATTCAGCTTGTGCACGGAGAAAGAAGCATGAACTACGTAGAAGCCACATCCCCGTGTGCCGCGTGAAGGCGAATGTAAGAGTCTGGCCAGGCCGCCGCCGGGTTCCGGACACTGCTCATTTGCGCGCACGCACGCAGGTACGCGCCAGGAGGGCGGAGTGGGAGCCCGCCTCCCTACGCAAAATCGAATGCCGGCGCAATGCCGCCGTTCGTTTGGTTCCGAGTCGTCGGTTTGCAGCAGGCAACTAAAAATCGGGTGCGGCACTCCATCTTGAAGGGCACGCTTGAGAGAAAGAAACGACAAGGGCTTTGAACAGGTTAGCTCGCGGAGTATCACGCACCGCATCGTGCACTGAGTCTGGAACGGGGTAACAGGTTGTGGATTCGAGATGGACAATGAATGTTTCTCCCTGCAAGTTGCCCGATGGAGCAGGCCTGATTTTTGAAGATGCGGTAAGCCTTGAGAACTCTCCTGCGCTTCCGCCCAGCACGATTCTTGTGGTGGACGACGATCCGGACATCCGCTCGCTGACACGGACCTTTCTCGAACACGAGGGATACGCCGTCTACAGCACCGGCGATGCCGACCGCGCAGCCCAGATCTTCCGCAATGTCCCTCAAATTGACTTGCTTGTTACCGATCTCTACATGCCGGGCCGCTCCGGCATGGACCTCGCCTTTGAGCTGAAGGCCCTGCGCAGCCAATTGTCGGTGCTCTTGATCTCGGGCGGTCTCGTGGACCGGGTTCAGCAGGCCCGGCTGCAGGAGCAGGGTTGGAGCTTCCTCGCCAAACCCTTCCGCTTGCCCGAACTGCTCGCGACCGTGCACCGCATCCTCGCCCCAATCGAGGCCCTGCGCTGGCAGGACGCCCGCTGACCTTCGTGGTTCGTCTTTCCTTGACAACCACCTCCTGGAGAAGACCATGCTTCGCCTTCTCCTTTGACCGGAGGGACCGTTCTCCACAGAATTATTCGACCTGTGGCACAGATCTCGCTCCGCAAAACAGGTGCGCAAAAGTGGCTTAAAATGCATCAAAACGACCCTTATTGCGGTCGAAAAGCGCTCAAAAACGCCCGTTTTATGCGTATTCCAGCCACAAACGGCCCGGTATTTTTTTGTAATTTCACGGATTCGCGAGGAACCGGTATCCCACCCCGCGCACCGTTACCAGGTGATGCGGGTCCGCCGGATCATCTTCGATATAACGCCGCAGACGCACGATAAAGTTGTCGACTGCCCGCGTGTCCGTGTCTTCATGCACTCGCCACACATCCTCCAGAATGTCTTTGCGCGATACGATCTGGCCTTCGCGTTCGGTCAGATAGCGCAGCAGATCGGACTCCATCAACGTAAGGTGCGTGATGCGGTTGGGCGCAATCAGTTCAAGCGAATCGAAGCGAATGGTGCGGTGATTGAAGCTGTACTCGCTTTTCTGCTCTGCCGCGGCAACGGCCTCAGGCTCGGGCGAAACAGTGCGTTGCCAGGCGGTGCGGCGCAGCAGAGATTTCAGCCGCACCAGCATGATGCTCAGATCGAACGGCTTCGCCAGGTAGTCGTCTGCACCCGCTCCGATCCCTTCCAGCACCTCGTCGGGCCTTGAACGCGCGGTGAGCATCAGGACGGGCGTATAAATCTGCGCCGCCCGGAGCGCGCGCACGATGGTGAAGCCGTCTGCCCCGGGAAGCATGACGTCCAGCAGAATGGCAGCGATCGGCTCACCGGGAGCGAGAAGGTACGCGAGAGCGGCATCTCCGTCACCCTCATGATGGGTGCGGTAGCCCTCCGCCTCGAGGTTGAAGAGCAGCCCTTGAGCGAGGTGTTCTTCGTCTTCAATCAAGACAATGAGCGGCGCTGTGGGTTCGGTCATGACTTTGCCACCGGTTTGGTCTGAGTCGGGCTAAAGGTGAAGGATCTTATGTGATTTGGGTTAGGCGGCATCAGTGCTTCAGCAGTGGAACGAGCAGGTCGTTGATTCCGTTCCACGCAATCTGCACGCCGATGCAGAGCAGGATGAAAGCGACCACGCGGAGGATTCCGTGCACGGTGGATGGACGGATAGCGCCCGAAATCCGAGGCGCATAGGCGTAGCAAAGGTACACCAACCCACTTAGCAACATGACGGCGAGCAGCAACCCAAGGTGTGCAAGCACGGTGTTGCTGAACGTGTGCTCGGTGGCGTGGACGCTGAGGGTGAGCATGACAACGATGCATCCTGGGCCGGCAGTGACGGGAAAAGTAAATGGATAGAAGGCCTTCTGATGAAGATTTTCGATCTCACTTTGCGTTTCGGCGGGTGCGTCTGATGGCGTCTTCTCCGGGTTGGGCTGCGAGTCTTTCTGGTTGAGCATGGTCCAGCCGATCATGGCGATGACGATGCCTCCCGCGAGCTGCATGATTGGAAGTGAAATGCCGAAGAACTGCAGCAATGCTGAGCCGCCTAGCTCAATGATGGTAAGAAAGATCGCAGTATTGAGGGCGATGCGACGGGCAAGTGCCCGGTAAACATTCGTTGGGGCGCTTCCGACGAGTCCGAGAAAGATGATCGCGGAGCCGAGCGGGTTGATCAGCGGAAGGAGCGCGCTGAAGCCCAGTGCGAAGTGTTTCCAGAGGAGATACATGCGTCTGCTGGAGCTGATTGTACGTTAAGGCTGCCCTATCGAACCGTTCCGGGTGCGTGCGATCCCTTGCGCTTTCGACCGATCGAGCATCGTTCTAGCCGCCGAGGTCGACGAGCTTGACCTCAGAGACGGGCTGGCCGAGAAAGCTCGAGCCAAGGCGCTGAAACTTTTGGACTGAGTCACTAGCGTAGAAGGTGCAGGTAGACACACCACGGGTGCTGCGAAGTGGAAAGTTCTCGGTGATCAGCGCCGCCGCAGCCACAGCGGTGGCGTCGGCCGCGTCGATGAGTACGAGTCGATGGCCGAGGGATTCGAGGGTGCGGCGGATGGCGGGTTCAAGCAGCGGGTAATGCGTGCAGCCGAGCAAAAGCGTGCTGGTTGCGGGAGCGGCGTCGAGGGATTCCGAGAGATAGATTCTGAGGACCTCGTCGGTTACGGGATGGTTGATCCAACCTTCTTCGACCAGCGGGACGAGAAGCGGACAAGCTTTTTCGTAGGCTCTGAGTCCGAGGGCATTGAGAGCGTGCCTGTAGGCATGGGATTGAACTGTGGCGGCCGTGGCGAGGACAAGCACGTCATCGGTTTGGGAAGCTGCCCGTTGGCTCGTCCAGGTATCGGACTGAACGCGAGCCGCGGCGTGCGCTCCTGGGTCGACAACGCCGATCACCGGGATGGGAAGCGCCTGCTGGATGTCTTCGAGGGCGAGGGCAGTGGCTGTGTTGCAGGCAACCACGAGCAACTCCGCACCCTGTTGATGAAGAAATTGTGCGCTCGAGACCGCGTACCGTGCGATGGTCTCGCGGGATTTAGACCCGTAGGGAAGACGCGCGGTGTCGCCCAGATAAATGTAATGAGCGGCAGGAACCAGAGGAAGCAGCGCGCGCAGAACCGTGAGGCCGCCGAAGCCCGAATCGAAGACGCCGATGGTGAGATTGGGAGATGGACTGGAAGTCATGGCTGCATGTTCTCCGGGGTTTCAAGCAGGGGAGCGGGTTTCGTCGTGGTGTCCTCGGCCGGGTAAGCGCGAAGGAGGTCGGCATGGCCTGCGAGGGTTTCCCGGGGTTCGCCATTCACGAGGAAGCGAATCTCGACGAGCCGCGGAAGTGCCGCGTGCAAGGTGCCGACGATCGATTGGACGGTGAGGGCCTCAACCAGCATGCCCGAGGGGTGGCCGTCGGCAAAGCCGCCATGAAGATTGATGACGGCGAGCGTGGCGGTGTCGGTTGGCGCGGGCGGCATGGCATGTTGAAGTGGGTCGAAGTCCGCAGAGCTTGTGGGATGGTCTGCCGGGGAGGTAAGGAGGAAAACGTCGTCGACGGCAGGACCGCCGGACAGGGGGTGAGCGGAGGCGGGTTTGGCGTAGGTGGAGAGGAGTTGGTCGAGCAGGGTGCGGGCGCGCAGGGTGGGGTCTTGCGGGAGGGCGATCTGGGCAGTGGTGGGTGTGATGGAGGCGTCGGTGTCGTTGGCCAGGTAGAAGGTGACGTCTTCGGTGGCGGCATTGGTGGGCGCGGCGATCGGTGTGGTGTCGTTGAAGGCTGCGCGGCGCTTGTAGGCCTGGTGGCAGCCGTGGATGAGCGAGGCCGACATGAGCAGGATCGCGCCGGTGATGATCCAGAAGAGGATGCGCTGGTAGCGTGGGATCATCGAGCGGCTCCGGCTGGTTCTGCGGCTGCGGCGGCTGCTGCGGCGATGGTCTGTTTGCGCCAGGAGGTGAGTGCAGAGGAGATGGCCTCAGCGATGCGCTGCTGGTACGCGGAGTCCGCAGGCGAGGTGGGCTCGGCGTTGCTGTGGGTGAGTGGAGCGATCTCGAAGGCGACGGCTGGGCATGTGAGATTGTCGAGCGGGCGAATCGCGGCGCGGCTCAAGGTGAAGGGAATTTTTGCGTGAAGAAGCGCGACGCCGAGGTCGTTGGCGAGGGTGAGGCTTTGGGGGATGGAGGCGGACTGGGCGGTGTTCCAGGGGGTGAGGTGGGTGGGAGCGAGGTCTTCTTCGAGGGGGGGCAGGGGGGAGGTGACGATGTGGACGCCGGAGCCGGTGGAGCTGGCGTGGAGGATGAGGCAGGCGGTGGGGCGGAGGTGGTTGGCTATCTCGGCGCGCTGGTCGGTGGAGAAGGGAACTGCCGGGTCGGCGTCGCGTGTGGACTGGATGGTGAAACCGTTTGTGCTGAGCAGGGTGCGGAGGCGGTTGCTGAAGGCCAGGGTGAGGTCTTTTTCGAGCGTGTTGCCGGCGAGGTGGGCGCCGGGGTCTGGGCCGCCGTGGGCGGGGTCGAGGAGGATGGTGGTGCGGGTTTGCTGGGCGGCGATGGGAAGGCTCGTCAGCAGGGTGAGGAGGATGGCGGGAAGGAATTGTGGGGGAGGCTTCAAGGTGGTCTGGTTGATTGTACTGGGTGGGTTTCGCGGGGACGATTTTATGGTTGTGGAGGAATGCGGTTCGCGCTTGCGCGCGAATGCCCACCTTGGCGACGATGAACCGTCGCGAAGATGGGGCACCCGGTGAAGGTCGAAGGTGGTTAGTCGAGGGCGTAGATGGCCAGACCGCTCAGGAGTTTGGGGTAGAAGTCGGTAGATTTCTGGGGCATCACTTCGCCTGAGAGGGAGATGTCGCGCAATTGTTCGAGGGTGACTGGTTTGATGAGGAAGGCGATGTTGGCCTGGCCGGATTTGACCAGGGCTACGGCTTCGGCGGCGTCGCGGAGGTACTGGATGCTGCCGGTGGCGCGGATGCGGTCTTCGGTGAGGCCGAGCAGGTGGTTGAGTACGACGGTGTGGAGCTGGGCGACTTCGAGCTGGCCTTGTCGTGTGGGCAGGCCGGTGAGCAGAGGCGCGATGGCTTCGGCTTTGGGCGAGAGGAGGTAGTTGCCATCTCCGGTGACGGCGACAAAGGCTGCGCCGGCTGTGCTGTTGAGCTGTTCGAGGAGGTCGTTGTCCGGGGTTGCGTCGCCGAGCTCGGTCATGGTGTAGAAGGCGCTGGCACGTGTGATGAAGTCCGGGGACGAGAAGTTTGCGATGCCCTGGACGACGCGATGGGTGGGCAGGATGGTGATCCCGGGTGCGTCCATGTTGACGAAGGTCATCATCATGGCGGCCTCTGGAAAGGGAGGTGCGGGGAGGTGGCCGGGGCTGAGCCGCTCGTCCTCATCGCGGGGCTGGTTGAGCGGAAGCTTGAGCTGGGCGCTGCGTTCGTTGGCGTAGGCGACGGAGGTTTCGTAGCGGTGGTGGCCGTCGGCGATGATGAGCTTCTTGTCGCCCATGGCGGTGGTGAGGAGGTTGATGAGGGTGGGATCGGTGAGCTTCCAGAGCTTGTGGACGACGCCGTACTCGTCGGTGATGGCGAGGTCGGCGGGGTTGTCGTCGAAGCCGTTGGGTCCTTTGGCGCCGAAGATGAGTTTCTCGGCGGTAAACGCCGGGTCGGAGTAGAGCATGTAGATCTGTTCGCAATAGGTGCGGGTGGCTTTGAAGAGGGCGAGGCGGTCGGACTTGTGCTTGGGGAAGGTCTGCTCGTGGCGGTAGACGACGTTTTCTGCGTAATCGTAGAGGTGGCCGAGGGCGATGAAGCCGCGGCGCTCGCGCACTTCTTCCCCTCCAGCCGCGGCGCTTGTGCCGGGGACGGTGTAGGTCTGGGCGTAACCGTAGATGGCGGGCTCGGCCTCTTCGGCGAGGATGTGGTTTTTGCGCCAGTCGCGGAGGGTCTCTGCGGCGCGGGTGTAGACGTTGTGGGCCTTCTCGCCGGGGGGGAGGAACTCCTGGGGCTCGGTGTCGTTGGGCTCGTGCTTGCCGAGGATGACGCGGACGAGGTTGTAGGGGCTGAGGTCGTAGTAGCGCTGCTGCATGGCCGGGGTGATCTTGTCGTAGGGCTGGGTGACGACGTCTTCCATGGGAACACGGGCGGGGTCGTAACGGAGTGCGCGGAACGGATAGATGCGGGCCATGCTGGTTGTTTCTCCGAGAGGTGTGGGTTGCATTGATTGTACGGGTCGGGCGTGAAGGTGCCGGTGATCCGCAGGAGGCTGAGTGGGGGGCGGGGTGATCGGGCTATGGGCCAGCCTTCTGTGGCTGTCGTGTACCCCCCCTCCCCCCCCTATTGCCTGGGTGTAAGTGCAATGCTATGAATCGCTTGCAGGCATAGACCGTCCGCAAATTCGTCCAAACAAAGCACTTACGCGCAAATTCGTGCAGCGTATGGACTTAGCTCGCGAACAGAGCAAATTTGTACAGAATCTTTGCCGTAAACGTCAAAAAGCTCCGGCCGGGTTGGGTCGGAGCTTATTCTCTTAGTTTCAATTATACCAGATTGATCAAAACTACTACGCCACTTGTAAGTGCTCTGTTAAGCGAAGCTTAGGTCAAAAGGGGGCTTGACAAGAGTTTTCCACAGGCTGAAGAGGGTTGGGGGCCTGCTGGTCGGCTCGCTGCTGCCTTACCCGGGCTCGTGGAGGCGGCCGAAACGGTAGTGGGCTTGGTTGTGCCCGTCGGAATCGGACTTCGAGTCGGGGAGTCCTAAACAGCAGATCCCCTGCGGAGATGACAATGAGAAATGCAAAGGCAAAGTCGAAAGACAAATGCAGGTCCTTCGACTGCGCCTCTCGCGATGA
>JALYVA010000019.1 GCA_030853485.1 Acidobacteriota bacterium | reverse complement strand
CTCTCACATCCGCGAAGCGGTCGAATTAGGCCACGCCGAGCGTATAGGTCACGGCGTAGACATCATGTATGAGGATGATCCTCTCGGTCTTTTGCGAGAGATGGCCGAGCGGCACGTCATGGTCGAGATCAACCTGACTTCTAACGATGTCATTCTTGGTGTTAAACCGCCGTGGCATCCGCTTCCCATCTACCGTGCGGCCTCGGTGCCTGTCGCTCTTTCCACGGACGATGAAGGCGTCTCTCGTATTACCCTGACCCACGAATATTGCCGCGCAGCGCTGGAATTTCACCTCTCCTATCTCGATCTGAAAAACTCGGCTCGGACCAGTCTTGAGCATAGCTTCCTTCCAGGGGGCAGCCTATGGCAAAAACCTGACGTTTTCACTGAAACCGTCCCGATATGCTCCGGGCAGCCACTCGGAGGCGTGAAGCCGACGAAGAGCTGTCTTGTGTTTCTACACACCAGCGAGAAGGCAGCACAGCAATGGGAACTGGAACATCGCTATGAAGTCTTCGAATCGGAGTTGAGCCAAGCTCATAAGGTTCGGTTCTGAACCTTCCGGCGGAGTTGAAAGAAAAGAGACTCAAACCAGGCGCTTCCTCTGCAGGCGCAGCTAGCGCGGATTAGCCGCATGCGGCCCCGTGCTTTGGTTCGGTAGAATGAAAGAGGAACATGGACTTGTACGCGACCTGCATACACGATCGTGGTTTGCAGAACGACTCGTCGCCTTTGCTGATGGGGACTTTTCGTTCTTTTGGAATCGTCGCAGACCAGTTTCGAATGTTTGGCTGCCAGCCTCTAGTCGCTCCAGAGACGCCGTTCCTGTGAGGAAACGTTGAAAACCGTCAGCATCGTCACTCCGTGCTACAACGAGCAGGAGAATGTTGAAAAGCTGTACCAGCAGGTACGCGCCGTTATGGCCGAGGTGGGCCGTTATCCATACGAGCACATTTTCATCGATAACTGCTCGCTTGACGACACTTTGCCGATTCTTCGGCGTCTTGCTGCTTCGGACCAGAACGTAAAAGTGATCGCAAACGCGCGCAATTTTGGCCACATTCGCTCACCCATGCATGCTCTGCTGCAGGCTAGAGGAGATGCTGTGCTGCTGATTGTGGCAGACCTGCAAGACCCGCCAAGCATGATTGCTACCTTCCTCTCGGAGTGGGAGGCGGGATACCATATGGTGCTTGGCATCAAGCGGACGAGCGAAGAGAACTCGCTGGTCTTCTTTGCGCGCAAGCAGTATTACAGGCTGGCCGAGAGACTTTCAAATATCGAAACCTTCCAGAATTTCACTGGT
Organism: Acidobacteriota bacterium; assembly: GCA_030853485.1. Classification (GTDB taxonomy): domain Bacteria; phylum Acidobacteriota; class Terriglobia; order Terriglobales; family Acidobacteriaceae; genus Edaphobacter. The sequence continues at coordinate 3,485 of JALYVA010000019.1, read as the reverse complement.
TTCGGTCTGTACGACCGCAAGGTGATCGAGTATGTTCGGGCATTTGGGGATCCATATCCCTATTTTCGCGGCATGCTTGCCGAGATAGGCCTGCCGTATAAGAAAATCTATTACGATCAACCGAAGCGCAAGTTCGGAATCACAAAAAACAACTGGTACACGTTGTATGACATCGGCATGCTTGGAATCATCAATCATTCCAGGGTGCCGCTGAGGCTTGCGACCTTTGCGGGGTTCGCAGGCGCCGCAGTCTCCCTGCTCGTTGCTATCACTTATTTCGTTTTGAAAATCCTCTTCTGGAGCACCTTCAGTTTCGGCCTCGCACCGATGTTGATCGGTGTCTTCTTTATAGCTTCTATCCAGCTGCTCTTCCTTGGAATCATGGGGGAATATGTAGGAGCCATTTACACTCAGGTGCAGAAGCGGCCCTACGCCGTTGAATTGGATCGAATTAACTTCGATGTCGTCCCAGGACCGCCAATAGCTCTTTCACACCCGGCTGCCGTATACGGAGATGAACATGCAGGCTCGTTGTGAGATCGTTGCTCCCGTAACTGCTCCCATATAAAACGAACCACCTCAGCAGGTTCTTCCAGCGATGCCTTTGTTCCGTTCGCCGCACCGCAATAACATTTGGAGTACACAATGCAATCAACCTCCGATCTCGAAGCCGTTGCACGCAAACTGCGCTCTCATGCGGTCCGCATGGTGCATCGGTCCAAAGCATCGCATCTTGGCAGCTGTCTTTCCATGACTGAGATCATTACGTGTCTCTATTGGCATGCGTTGAAGGTAGATCCTCAGAACAAGGATCTTCCGACACGCGACCGCTTTATTTTAAGCAAAGGGCATGGAGCGGCCATGCTTTACAGTGCACTCGCGGAAAAAGGGTTTATTGGGACAGACGAGCTGGACCGCTATTGTGAAGCCGGCTCGCGGCTTACCGGCCACGTTACAAGCGGTGTTCCCGGCGTGGAACTTTCCTCCGGTTCACTCGGCCACGGACTGCCCGTAGGATGCGGCATCGCTCTGGCTGCAAAGAGAGAAGATCTCGGTTTCCGAACCTTCGTTCTGCTCAGTGACGGCGAGCTTGACGAAGGCTCGAACTGGGAGGCATTCCTCTTCGCTCCGCAGCACCAGCTGGACAACCTTGTCGTCATTATCGATTACAACAAGATCCAAAGCTTTGGCCGAGTGAGCGACGTGCTGGAATTGGAGCCGCTGGCGGAGAAGTTCCGAGCCTTTCGCTGGGCTGTTCGCGAAGTCGATGGCCACAATCTGCAAGAGCTTGTCAGCACATTCGACGCACTGCCTCTGCAAAAGGGCATGCCGAGCGTGATTCTTGCCCACACGGTAAAGGGGAAGGGAATCAGCTTTATGGAGAATGACTTGAGCTGGCATTACAAGAGCCCCACAGCGGAGCAGGTGCAACTTGCATACGCAGAGCTCGGGGTGAACCAGTGAGAACAGCGTTTATCGAATACCTCTGCGAACTCGCTCAAGAAGACGAACGCATCTGGCTGGTATGCGGGGACCTCGGATACTCGGTGCTGGAACAGTTTTCCGATCGTTTTCCAAAGCGATATCTCAACGCCGGAGTAGCAGAGCAGAACATGACGGGAATTGCTGCGGGCCTCGCGCTGACCGGTAAAACAGTGTTTACCTATTCCATTGCAAATTTTCCGGTGATGCGCTGCCTGGAACAAATTCGCAACGATGTGTGCTACCACAACCTAAACGTCAAAGTTGTTTCCGTAGGCGGCGGTCTGGCCTATGGCAGTCATGGATATACGCATCATGGCGTGGAGGACCTCGCGGTCATGGCTGTGATGCCAAACATGACCGTCGTCGCTCCCGGAGACCCGCATGAAGCGCGCTCTGCCACTCGCCTGCTCGCATCCACTTCTGGTCCCGCCTATCTGCGCCTCGGCAAAGCCGGCGAGCCGGTGCTTCATCCTCGTCCCGTCGAGCTGGAAATGGGAAAGGCCCTGCTAGTGCAGGATGGATCGGATCTGACGCTTATCAGCACCGGAGGCATGCTCGAAACGGCGATCAAGGCTTCTCGAAGCCTGGAACAGATGGGCCGAACTGTACGTCTGCTCAGCATGCCGATTCTTTGCCCTCTGGACGTTGAAGCGATCAAGCGCGCAGCACGTGAGACCAGGGCCATTGTCACGGTGGAGGAGCACGGCACGGGCGGACTCGGTACGCTTGTGGCTGAGGCGCTCGCGATCGCTTCGGCGGCAGTCCCTTTCTACCCTGTTCGCCTTGGCCGGTCTCCGATCAAGGTCGCAGGTTCGCAGACCCAATTGCGTGAGGCTCAGGGTCTGAGCGTGGGCGGAATCGTCGAAGTGGCGCAATCCCTGCTCGCCCCGTCGCACCTGTCGAGCACACGCTAGAAAAGGAAGATCACGTTTTGCGAACTCTGGACTCCGTCGATCTCGAACTCGTGCTCAGCGAAACCCGCCCGTTGTGGGAAGAGATGCGCAACCAGCGAATCTTTATTACGGGCGGTACGGGCTTTTTTGGCCGCTGGCTGCTCGAAAGTTTCCTGTTTGCCAACCGCCGGCTCGAACTCAACGCGCAGGCGACGGTGCTGAGCCGGGATCCGGACAGCTTCTCGAGACGCGCTCCCCATCTTGGGGCAGATCCCGCTATTACCCTGGTACAGGGCGAGGTCCGCGGCTTCGTCCAACCCACTGGCGACTTCGCCTATGTGATCCATGCGGCGACCGATGTTGCGGCGATCACAGAACGCCCAACGGACCGGTTTGCCTCGATCGTGGATGGTACAGCGACGGTGCTGGGCTTTGCCGCAACGCACAACACACGCAAATTCCTGCTTACGAGCTCGGGTGCGGTTTACGGCAAGCAGCCTTCAGAGCTTAGCCATATACCTGAGACCTATATCGGTTCTCCGGATGTGCTGCACGCGTCTTCGGTGTATGGCGAAGGAAAGCGCGCCTCGGAGCTGATGTGTGCGCTGCACGCGGAGTGCAGCGCGATGGAGATCAAGATCGCACGCTGCTTCGCGTTTGCAGGACCATGTCTTCCACTGGATGGGACGTTCGCGATCGGAAATTTCATCCGTGACGCGATCGAGGGCGGCCCGATACAGATTGGCGGAGATGGCACCTCGGTGCGCTCCTACCTGTACGCAGCGGACCTGGCAATCTGGCTCTGGACCATGTTGTTCCGGGCGCCTTCGATGCAGGCCTTCCACGTTGGTTCTGAGGACGCGATCAGCATCGGCGACCTGGCGAAGTTGGTGGCGAAGACGCTGAACCCCAGGGTCGAGATTAACCTGGCGAAACAGCCTGCACCGGGGGTTGCGGGGACCCGCTATGTGCCCTCGACGGAGGGTACGCGAGCGGTGCTGCAGTTGCACCAGACGGTTGGTCTGGAAGAGGCGATTCGTCGTATGGCGGCTTGGTATGGCTATGGTGCGAACCAGGGCCGATAGAACCGGGCCGATAGAACCAGGT
>JALYVA010000016.1 GCA_030853485.1 Acidobacteriota bacterium | reverse complement strand
CTGGGCCTGAGGCGGCGGTAGTCTCTCGATTGCCGGAGCTGGTGCGGGGGCGGGAAGGGCAGATGCTCGAACGTCTGCGTACCCTGGTGGAGATTGAATCTCCGAGCAGCAGCAAGGCGGGCGTGGACCGGGCGCAGACGACGTTTGCCGAATGGGCGTCGGCGTGTGGAGGTGAAGTTCGCCGGTATGCGCATGCTGCTTTCGGCGACTCGATCGGAGTGAGCTTTGGGCGGGGGAACCGGGGCGCGCCTCCTGTGATGCTGCTGGGGCATCTGGATACAGTGTGGGAGCTGGGAACGCTGGCGCATATGCCCTGGCGGGTGACGCGGGATCGGATCTGTGGGCCGGGCGTGCTGGATATGAAGGCCGGGGTGTTGATGGCTCTGACGGCGTTGGAGGTGCTGCTGGAGCAGAAGCTTTTGCGGCGTGCGGTCACGCTGCTGATTCATGGCGAGGAGGAGGTGGGGAGCCCTGTGTCGCGCGCGTTGACCGAGAAGATTGCGCGGAGTTCGAGTGCGGTGTATGTGCTGGAGCCGGGGCAGGGGGAGGCGGGTGCTTACAAGACGGCGCGTAAGGCGGTGGGCCGGTATCACCTGGCCGTGACGGGCAAGGCGGCGCATAGCGGGGTGGATTTTGAGAAGGGGCATAGCGCGGTGGTGGAGCTGGCGCGGCAGATCGCCCTGCTGCAGACGCATACCGACCTTGGGAAGGGGATCACGGTGAATCCCGGGGTGATTGGGGGAGGGACGAGCTCGAACGTGGTGGCGGCAGAGGCGTGGGTGGAGATCGATGTGAGGATTGCGAGAACCCGGGATCTCGCGAAGGTGGATCGTGCGTTGCGTGCCCTGAAGCCGGTGGACAAGGGTTGCACGCTGGGGATGACGGGCGGGATCAATCGTCCTCCGATGGAGCGGACTGCGGGAACGGCGGCGCTGTTTCGGCTGGCGCAGGAGCGTGGTGCTCTGCTTGGGATTGCGCTCGAGGAAGCGTCGACGGGAGGGGCTTCGGACGGGAATTTTACTTCTGCGCTGGGGGTTGCAACGCTCGATGGCATGGGCGCGGTGGGCGCGGGAGCCCATGCAGCGCACGAGTATCTGCTGCGAAAACACCTGGTGCCGCGGACTGCGCTGCTGGCTGCGATGCTGCTTTAGAGGGCGCAAGGAATTCTCCTCGCGACCAACGGGAGCGCCCACCAAAGGGGTATACCCGTCACGAAGTGACCGCCCCGCGCGGAGCGGGCCCGGCCGGCAGGCCCAGTCTTTTCCTCCACGGGCAGAAGAGCAAGGCAGCAGCAGATCTGCGTCTCTGAAGAGTCTTAGTTTGAGAGGAATGGTAGGCACGAGCGGATTCGAACCGCTGACCTCTACCGTGTCAAGGTAGCGCTCTAACCAACTGAGCTACGCGCCTGTGCGTTATACGCTAGTCTAAACGGAAGTACAGGCTGGAGCAAACCGAGCCAGTGCTGCGTAAGATCGATCTGACTGTCACGTGCCCTTTCTGAGCCAATTTCGTGCCGCGCCGAACCTGCTTACGCTGCTGCGGCTGTTCATCATTCCGTTCCTGATTATCGAGATTCTGGATGGGCATTATGCCGCGTCGCTGGCGCTGTTTCTGCTGGCCGGAGTGAGCGATGCGCTGGATGGGGTGCTGGCGCGCTGGCTGGAACAGAAGACGACGCTTGGGCTGTATCTGGATCCGATTGCGGATAAGCTTCTGCTGAGCACGCTGTTTGTGGTGCTGACGCATGTGGGTCTGATACCGCGTTATGTGACGGTGCTTGTGTTCAGCCGGGATCTCGGCATTCTGTTGATCTCGACACTTCTGTTTGCGACGGGGACGCTGCGGGATTTCCGCCCGAGCCTGTTTGGCAAGCTGAATACGCTGATCCAGATTGTGGCTCTGATTGCGTTGCTTTGCCAGAAGGTGTTTGTGTCGCTGCACCTGGCGTTTATGAGCAATGTGCTGGTGCGTATGATCGCTGTGCTGGCTCCGCTGTCTGCGGCCCAGTATGCGTTTCTGGTGATCCAGCGGATGAGCGCTCCGCAGCAGCAGACGCAGGCTTGATTTGTCCTGCCGGACGGGCCTCCTGCGCGGAGCCTTGTCCTGCCGGACGGGCCTCCTGCGCGGAGGGCGGCCACTTCGTGGCGTGTGTACCTTGTTACGGCGGGGCGGGGAGCGTGGGTCCTCCCGTTGGTCGGGATGGACGGCTCTAATCTTCTTTGGCGGGGTCGGCGAGGTGTTGCTCTTCTTCGATGGCGATGTCGATGTACTCGGCGGAATCAAAGACTTCTCCGCAGCTCTGGCACTCCACGAATTCGGCGTCTTCCTCGCGAGCGACCACTTTGACGATGGGATGTTTGCAGATGGGGGTCATTGAGAGTTGGAGAGGATGAATGGTAAGAAGTTTGCTCGTCCGCACGCACCTTGTCAACCGAATTTCCGGTGTATTTGTGCTGTTCTCCGGGGAAATACGCGGCAGCCGGGGCCGGGGTGGAGGCGGTTGCGCCGCAGTCCCTTCCGGACGTACACTATGTAGGACCGGAATTGTCTGATTTAGATGATTCTCGGCGGGAGCCCAGGCTGCGATGCTTCGTCTGACCAAAAAAGCGGATTACGGTCTGATGGCTCTGAAGTATCTTGCGGAGCAGAAGGACGGCACGGCACACAGCGCAAAGGATATTGCTGAGGCGTACCACATTCCTCCGCAACTTCTGGCGAAGATTCTGCAGACGCTGACGCGGACAGGGCTTCTGGTTTCGCATGCGGGGACCAACGGAGGCTATGCGCTTTCGCGGGCGGCGCAGGAGATTACGGCGTTCGAGGTGATTCGGGCGATCGATGGACCGTTGTTTATTACCAGCTGCATTACGATTCATGGAACTTGCGACCTGGCGGGACATTGCACCATCAAAGAACCGTTGCGCAAGGTGAATGACAGTATCAAGGAGCTGCTGAACGGTATCTGCATCTCGGACCTGGTGGAGTCGGGCGAGGCGGAGGGTGCCGGGGGAGAGGCTCCTGTGGGGGGCGGGCTGGTCAGCATTGCGGTTTAGGTTGTGCGTGAGCGGCGCGGATTTTGGTTTTGGAAATGAGTTTCAGGAAGAATTTCAGGAGTGACGATGAGCAACGAGATGAGCAATACCGGCGTAGTGATCAGCGAGTCCACCACAGCTTTGCCCGCGGGCGTGACGCTTCCGATCTACATGGATAATCATGCGACGACGCAGGTGGATCCGCGCGTCCTGGAAGCGATGCTGCCTTACTTCGGCAAAGTGTTTGGCAATGCGGCGAGCAGGAACCACCAGTTCGGATGGGAGGCGGAGCAGGCGGTGGAGACGGCGCGGGAGCAGATTGCGAAGCTGATTGGCGCGACGGCCAAGGAGATTATTTTTACCTCGGGTGCGACCGAGTCGAACAACCTGGCGCTTAAGGGTATTGCGGAGATGTATCGCGAGCGCGGCAACCACATCATCACCCAGGTGACCGAGCACAAGGCCGTGCTGGACACATGCAAGAAGCTCGAGAAGCAAGGCTATCGCGTGACGTATCTTCCGGTGCAGGCCGATGGGTTGATCGATCTGGCCGACCTCAGGAATGCGATGGACGATAAGACGATCCTGGTCTCGATCATGTATGCGAATAACGAGATTGGCGTGGTGCAGCCGATCGCGGAGATTGGCAAGTTGTGCCATGAGAAAGGCGTGATCTTCCACACGGACGCCGTGCAGGCGGTGGGCAAGATTCCGGTGGATGTGCAGAAGGACAATATCGATGTGCTGTCGCTCTCCGGGCACAAGGTGTATGGGCCGAAGGGTGTGGGGGCGTTGTATGTTCGGCGCAGGAATCCTCGGGTGCAGATCTCCGAGCAGATCAATGGCGGCGGACATGAGCGCGGCATGCGTTCGGGAACGCTGAATGTACCCGGCATCGTGGGCCTGGGCAAGGCGTGCGAGCTTGCGGGCGAAGAGATGGTGGCCGAGACGAAGCGTTTGACCGAGCTTCGCGACTACCTGAAGAACAAGTTTGAGAAGGCGTTGGATTACGTCCATGTGAACGGCAACATGGAGCATCATCTGCCGGGCAATCTGAATGTGAGCTTTGTGTATGTGGAAGGTGAGAGCCTGCTGATGGGCATCAACGATATCGCGGTGTCTTCGGGCTCTGCCTGCACCTCGGCGACGCTTGAGCCATCGTATGTGCTGAAGGCATTGGGTCTGGGCGACGATGTGGCGCACAGCTCGATCCGGTTCGGCCTGGGGCGATTCAATACGCGGGCGGAAGTGGACTATGTGTCGGATAAGTTGATCGATGTGGTTTCCAAGCTGCGGGAACTTTCACCGTTGTACGAGATGGTGAAGGAAGGCATCGACCTGACGAAGATCGAGTGGGCGGCGCACTAAGGGTTCACGGCTTGTTAGA
>JALYVA010000191.1 GCA_030853485.1 Acidobacteriota bacterium | reverse complement strand
TGGACTTTGCCATAGCCGAACCAGCCGTCGTCGTAAGCTACATCCGCGGTGGTGCCGGTGGGTTGGAAGTGGCGTGCGTAGACGAGGTCGAGGAAGCCTTTGGAAAGGCCGGCGGATTGGAGTTCGTAGACGTTGCCGGAGTCGAGGGCGAAGGGTACGGGACGGGCGAGATAGATGCCGGCGTCCTGGATTTGGCCGTCGATGGCGAGTGAGACGGGGATGAGGCGGCTGGCGTTGGGTTTGGCGAAGTCGCCGGTCCACTCGTATACACCGACGGCGCGGACGACCTGCTGGGGCTTGGCTACCTTGTGCATCTGGGCCAGCGCGGCGCAGGAGGAGAAGGTAAAGATTGCGAGGATGGTGCGTGGAAGAGAGAGATTCATGGCCGCTACCGGCATTAGACGCTATCGGGCGGGGAAGGTGCGCTGCCGCGCGGGCGCCCTACGCGGGCGGCGCCCACTTCGTGGGGTGTATACCGGCTTCGCCCGGGCCTCCCGATGGTCGGCAACGAAGATTCTCGCTCGCGACCAACGGGAGCGCCCAGCGTAGAGAGGGCCAACCGAAGGGGTATACCCGTCACGAAGTGACCGCCGCCCGCGCAGGGCGCCCGGCCGGCAGGCCACTCCGTGTCCCACAGGTACTAGGCGGTTACGGTTTCGGCTTCGGGCTGGTCGCCTTTGACGGTGACCTTGACGTGGCTGGTGACCTCGCGGTGCAGCTTGATGGGGACGTGGTATTCGCCGATGGTTTTGAGCGGCTCTTCGAGCGAGATCTTGCGGCGGTCGATGGTGAAGCCCTTCTGTTCGAGCTGGTGGGCGATGTCGCCCGAGGTGACCGAGCCGAAGAGATGCTCGTTCTCGCCGACCTTGCGTTCGAAGACGAGTTCGACTTCGGAGAGGGTGGCGGCGAGCTGCTCTGCACCGGCTTTTTCTTTTGCGGACTTGCGGATGGCCGAGCCCTTCATCTGCTCGATGACGGCTTTGTTGGCCGCGTTGGCTTCGATGGCGAGCTTGCCGGGGAGCAAGAAGTTGCGCCCGTAGCCGTCGGCGACTTTGACCACGTCGCCGCGATGTCCGAGCTTGAGTACGTCTTCCTTCAGAATGACTTCCATGGTGATTCTCCGATGTTTGCTGTCTGGCTGGGGTGCGGCCAGGTATTCGAGCGTTTTTCCGCTTTGCCTTTTTTCCGCTTTAGAGTGAGAGCGGACGGGAGCTAGAAGCGGGCGGCGAAGGCGAGCAGGGCGATGTTGCGCGACTGCTTGATGGCGACGCCGAGCTTGCGCTGATGGCGGGTGCAGACACCGGTGAGACGGCGTGGGACGATCTTGCCGCGCTCGGCGACGAAGCCCTGGAGGAGGCGGACGTCGCGGTAGGAGATGGCGTCGATTTTTTCGGTGCAGAACTTGCAGACCTTCTTGCGGCGGAAGAACTTGCGTCCGCCGGGACCGCCTGCGCCGGGTGCTCCGGCTGGGCGCGGGGGACGGGGGCCGCCGGGGCCTGCGTGGGCTGGGCGCGGGGTGTGGGGTGTGTGCTGATGGTCGGATTGCGAAGAGGGTGTGGAGGGCGTGCTGGTTTCGTCAGCCATGATGTTTTCCTTTTCCGTGCGTTGTGCGTTTGCCCGGCTCCAGACTCGCGTTGGAATCTCTGAACACGCGTTCCCGGTGGGGAGGCATGGAAGCGGGGTGCGGCGGTGGTGTTGCAGGAATGCGAGGCGAGTGTGGCGGCTTCGCGAGGGAGTGGGCGCGAGAAGCTAGACGGCGGAGGCTACGGTCTCGGGGGGCGCGTCTGAGGCGACGTGCTCGGCGGGAGCGGCGGCTACGGGCTGCTTCTCTTCTTCGGTTTCGGGGGCAGCGGCTTCGGCATCGGGAGCTGCGGCGGGTGCGGTGGGTTGCGGCTGCACGGGCTGGGCGATGGGTTGGGCGCTGCGCTTGACCTTGGTGTCGCGCAGGGCCTTGACCTTGGCGAGACGCTTCTCTTCTTCGTCCATGCGGACGGTGATGAACTTGATGACCTGCTCGGAGACGCGGAGGCGGCGTTCGATCTCGCTAATGAGCGAGCCGGCGACGGCGACGTTCAACAGGACGTAGAAGCCGTCATTGAACTTGCGGACGGTGTAGGCGAGACGGCGGCGGCCCATTTTTTCGACGGACTTGATTTCGCCTCCGCCGTTGGTGACGTTGGCGGAGAAGCCTTCGATGAGCTTGTCGAGCTCGGCCTCTTCGACGTCGGGCCGGACGATGAACATGATTTCGTAGGTGCGATTCATTCGGATACTTCTTTCTGCGAAGTTTTGCTTCGCACCGCGACGGCTTGTGGGTTGCCGGGCGGTTTGGAAGATAGGCTGCGGTTGTGCTGCGTTCACGGCTGTGGTGCGACCGCTACGACAACGTCTGCGTGCTGCTTTATTTCCCGTTCTGCTGCTTCACTTCTCCGTCGCGTCTCCGGGTTCTGGAGAGCGGCGGTTGAACTCGTTCATGGCGGCGCTGGACCCTCGGGTCAACACCGTTTCGACTGCGTTGCGGGCGCGGTCGAGGACTTCGTCGAGCACGGCAAGCTCCTGCTTGCGGAAGGGGGAGAGAAGGTAATCTCTGCCGCCTGCCTTGATCTCTCCGATACCCGCGATGGCCGGTTTGCCTACGCCGATGCGGATGCGGAGCCATTCTTCTGTGCCGAGCGCGCCGGAGATGGACTTGACTCCGTTGTGCCCATTTGCGGAGCCGCGCTGCGAGATGCGCAGCGTGCCCAGCGGAAAGGCCAGTTCGTCATAGAGGACGATGAGGTCCTCGGTCGGAATTGGCATTTCCAGCTCATGAAGCAGGGCGGCTACCGAGAGCCCGCTGAGGTTCATGAAGGTTTCGGGTTTGGCGAGCAGGACGTCGTGTCCGGCAAGCTTTGCCCTGGCCGTGAGTGCACGTCCCCGGCGGTTGGAGAGGACCGCGCCGCAGTCTTCCGCGATGCGATCCACAGCCAGAAAGCCGGCGTTGTGCGGCGTGAACTGATATTCGATGCCGGGGTTGCCGAGACCGACGATCAACTTCACGCTTTGATTCCCTTCCTTCGCGAAAACTGACTGCTACGTGTTTGACGCCGGTCTACTGACGTCACTGATTCAAGAAGAGCAACCGCGTTTGCTTCGCTACGCTGCGGAAGGACGGGCAAAGATGAAAATTCCAAGTGCAGCAAGGACGAGGTGATTACTTCTTCTTTGCGTCTTTGGCATCGGCAGCGGGTGCGGCAGCGGCGGCGTCGGTCTTGCCTTTTTTGGCGACCTCGGGCTCTGTGGTTGCGGCGGCGGCGGTTGCGTCTTCGGCAACGGCTTCTTCACGGATGGTGGTGACGTGGGCCACGGTGGCGTTCTCGTCGCCGAGGAACTTGATGCTGCCGGAGTGGGGCAGGTCGGAGACGTGGATGGCGTCGTTGAGGGCGAGGTTGGAGATGTCGACGTCGAGATGGCTTGGGATGTCGTCGGGGAGGCACTCGACTTCGACCTCGCGGAGGACGTGCTCGAGGATGCCGCCCTGGGTCTTGACGCCGACGGCGGTGCCGACGAGCTGGATGGGCACGGAGACGCGCATCATCTTGTCCATGGCGATGCGCTTGAGGTCGATGTGGAGGAGCTTGCCTTTGATGGGCTCGTGCTGCCAGTCCACGATCATGGCCTTGACGACGGCGGTGCCGGTGCCTTTTGCATCCAGCACGTTGAGGTCGAAGATGGTGTTGTGGCCGGATTCGGAGTGAAGGATGCGGGTGATGATCTTGGGGTCGACGGTGACCGCGACGGCTTCCTTGCCTGCTCCGTAGACGACGGCGGGGATTTTACCGGCGACACGGACGCGGCGGGCGGCGTTCTTGTTGAACTTGCCTTCGCGCGGGGTTGCGACGACTGCTTCGATGGGGGTGGATGCCATGGTGGATCTTCCTTTCGGGCACGAAGGCAGGGAATAGGGAATAGGGGATAGGGAGTAGAAACCCTGATCTCTGTTCGCCGCTTCGTCTGCCTGCTCGCTCCGTTTGCGGCTGGGCCGCTGGTTG
>JALYVA010000190.1 GCA_030853485.1 Acidobacteriota bacterium | reverse complement strand
TGCCCGCATACTTCGCCGTCACCACCTCGGCGGCCTTATCGAACCCCACGATCCCGGGCGGCAGCACACCACCCATCGCGCGGTAGCCCTCTGGCCCAAGCGCATAGTGCACCGTCTCCTGCTCCAGTCCCTGCGTAGGCAGAAACGTCGGAAGCAGAGGAGCCAGACCCTTCGGCCCACCTACCTTCGGCAGACCGGTCTGCACAGTGCGTAGCAGCGACTCCGCCGAAGCGCGGCTTCCCTGCACCTTGGCCAGCACCACCGAAACCCCGCCGCGCATCCCATACGGCGCACTCTTGCGCAGGTAGTCATAGGCCGCCACCGCGCCCGTGGCGTCCACAAACTGATACACCGTCACTGTCCCGGCAGGCCCTGCCCCATTGGGCACGGTGCCACGCTCATACCGCTCAATGCCATCCTCAACCAGCACCGGGCCATCCGCACCCGCCCACGACGGCACACCCGTACCCGCCTCATGCGCGGCTCCGGTTCGCAGCGCCTGAGGCAGCAGAGGTGCCGGAGGCTCGGCCAGCCTCATGGTCTGCGCAGACGCCGCAGCAAAGCACCCACCCAGCAGCGTCGCGCCAAGCAACGCTCTCACCCGAGTCACGAAAGAAACATCCATACGTCCGTCAGACTACACCAGCGGAAGAACGTAAGCCCAGCGCCGAACCACTACCCTGCCGGCGGCCCGCCTGCGCTGACGGGCGGGCTTTTCGCGGGCGCGTACCGCACTGAGTGCAGGTCAGCGGCATCGCTCCTTCCGCTAGTCGGGATCAAAAACGAGGATCAGCACGGGGAACCAACACGGGAACAACAGAAGCCTGCCTTCTACTCCCTGTTCCCGATTCCCTGTCCTTCGCGGCTCGCCCTTTCCGTCGGCATCTTCACTCCGCTCAAACCCTGCTCGTACTTCGACACTCCGCGGTAAAGGCTCTCTGCCACGCGCTCGCGGTACTCCGGTTCCTGCAGCTGCCGCGCATCCTTCGCGTTGGTCACAAACGAGATCTCGGCCAGGACCGAAGGCATGTTCGCGCCGATCAGCACCACAAACGGGGCCTTCTTGACGCCGCGGTCCTTCAACCCCGCATTGCCCTTCTGCAATCCGCCGTACAGACCCTGCTCCACATCACCGGCAAACTCCCGCGACTCCGCAATCTTGTTCTTCAACGCGATCTTCTTTACCAGGTCGCTCAGCTGATGAATCGACTGGTCCGACACCGCGTTCTCCCGCGCCGCCGTCTCAAGCGCATCGGGTGAAGTCGTAAAGTTCAGGTAATACGTCTCCACTCCGCGCGCGCTGGCGTCAGAGGACGAGTTCGCATGGATCGACAAGAACAGGTCCGCCTGCGCCTTATTCGCAATCGCCGTCCTCGTCTCGAGCGGGATAAAGGTGTCGTCCGAACGCGTATAGATGATCTCCGACCCAAGCCTGTCGTGCAGCAATCTGCCCAGCCGCAGCGCCACATCGAGCACCACGTCTTTCTCTTCGATCCCATCCACACCCAGCGTCCCTGAGTCGTGTCCTCCATGCCCGGCATCAATCACGATCCGGCCGATCTTCAACCCCAGCGCCCTCACCAGCGACGTCTCTCCGTCCGCCGTCGGTGCCGCGGCCCGCGCCGGAACCGCATCCGCCCCATCGGGATCCTTCACCATCTTGGCTCGCCTGGTCCGCCGCCCCGGCGCTGCCACCGCAACCTCGCTTCGAACCTCACTGCCGCGGCCTTCTGTCCCCTCCGCGCCCGTCCCCTGCTCTCCACCCTTCGCTACACCCTCCTCCCTGCCGCCTGCCCCTTGCTCTTTCACCACCGCCGAGATCGGCTGCGAGGTCGGCTGACTGGTAGCCTGCACTTTGCCCGGCTCGGCGCTCAACGCTGCCACCTCAAACGAGCTCGTCGTCCGGACCGCCGTCGTATTCGGTACCGAAGGCGCGGGAGCCGCAGCGCGCGGCACCACGACAGGGCTGCTCGCCGCACCCGCAGACAACGTACCGGCCTTCGCTCCACCATGGATATCGATAATCAGCCGGTAAGGATTCGGCAGCAGAAAAGCCGAGTACTCCGTCACATCATTCACGTCCAGCACCACACGCGTCATGTCATTCGAGAACTGGGCCGCGCGAATCTTCTTCAGAAACCCATCGTCGGTGACGGCAAAGCTTTTGCCTACCAGATCCTGCGACAGCCTGGTTCCATGCAGGTCGAAATAAATCCGGTCGGGGTTCGGCACCCGCGCCGCCTCATAGGTCACATCGTCGCCCAGATCGATCGCCACCCGCGTATAGTCCGGAGTAGACCAGTGCCGGATGCCCGTCACCTGCGCCATCGGCCCCCGTTTTTTACCGCCGGAAGCAGCCACATGCAGCGCCACCGGCACACCCTGACCCGGCGTTTCCTCCCCTTGTGCAGTCACTCCTGAGGGACCTGCGGCTGCAATCGTCGATGCCGACCCACCCGGAATCGGCCCTCTGGCTCCTGCCGGTTGCGTTGCCGGCCGACCAGAGGATGTTCCAGCCCCTCGACTCCCTGCCCCTCGACTCCCTGCCCCTTCTTCGCTGCTTCCCGCCTTCAAAGCTTCCAGTCCAGCCCGAGCCTCCTCCGCCCGCTCACTCTTTGGATACAGGCTCACCAGACGCGCATACGCCTCTCGCGCTGCAGACGTGTCGTGAAGATCATTGGCGTAGATCTCTCCCTCGGCCAGCAACGCTCCCACCCGAAGCGAGCTCCCCGGATATTGCGTCCTCAGAAAGTCATACTGCCCCACGGCCGCCTTCAGCGACTTCGCATCGTGCAGCTCCCGCCCCACTTCGGTCAGCAGTTCCGCCACCGCATTCACGCTGTCAGGAGCGTGCATATCCCCCGGCGCGTCGTGGTACACCGCACGAAATCCGTCCATGGCCCGCGTGTAGTCAGCCCGCGTCCGTGTGCCCCTGGGCATCGCCTCCAACTGCTGCCGTCCGCGCTCGGCCTGCTCCCACGGCGTCTGCTCGACCCGCCGCAATGCGCGCGTCTTCGTCAACGGCTTCACCGCCGCACTCGCAAACCGCACCGGCCCCGGCGCACAGCTCAACGCCAGTGCGCAAACCACGCTCCACCAGCCACTTCGAATTATCCCGCTCAGGCCCATGCGTCTCTTTGGAAAACCACCCGACAGCCCAAGTTTAAGAGACCCCACCCCAGAGCGCCCGTGAAAACAACGCCGGTACTTCCCCCGATACCCCCACCAAAGCCGTAGAACCCCGCTTGCGTTCTCGTCAATGTTGCACTTCCGGTTGCACTGGCCACTGCGCGGCACTGCTTCTTATTGCCATCCCGAAGGGGATCTGCTGCTGCCGTTGCTTCGTCCTTCATGTGCGATATCAAAGCGAAGCCGAAGAAGCCCGTCGCCCTTGCCATCGTCTTCTACACCCTCTCCCCTACCCCCTACACCCTGCTTCTCCGACTGCGATAGACTCTCCCCATGGTAGACATCGACCTCCTCGTCAGCGCCATCCGCAAACAAGGGCACACCGTCGAAGGCGTCACCTCCGTCCCCGAAAACGCAGGGGAATACGAGATGATCATCGACGGCAACCTCTACAACCTCGAAGAGGCACGCCGCTTTCTTGAAGAAGACGAAGCCAAGTAGCTCTCCGGCGAGGCTTACTTACCGCACAAACCCATCGGCCTCCAGTCCGTCGCGACCGTCGACCACGGTTGAGACGAATCATGCAGGACCAGCGTGATAGCGCGCCGTGGCACCTTACCCGTTGCCGATAGCGCCATCGGTTCGCCCGCGGGAACGATCACGTTTACCCCTTTGCGACCCACCTGTTTCCCCTCCGGCGTCTCCAGGCAGGTCTCTCCAGACTCGGTGTAAAACGCCTCCGCGCCGGAATGGCGATGAGTTAGACTCTGCATTCCGGGATCGAGAATCGCCTCCATGTATTGGGCCATGTAGGGAGTGTCTTTCTTGACCGGCAATGGCCCCAACTGCGCCACATGCTCCCCACCTGTCGGCCGGTCGTCCTTGCCTGCAATCGTGAACACCCAAACCTTGCCGAGCGACTCCACCACCTCACCGTTACTTCCCTTTGCTGCCTCCGCGGCCGCACGAGTCGGAAACGTGTCCAGCGACCAGTACACCGGCCCGTCAGGAAGGTTGCTCACCGGCTTATGCAAAACAATCCAGCATCCCGTTTCGCCGGTGCGCTCGCTGACCGGATGACACGAAACCAAACTCGTCTGCGACTGCCGCCGACGGCGAAAGCGCCGTCAATGGGGAGCAAAGCAAGGCAAGCAATAATAAGTTCTGCCGAACCGGAGACTGGTTGAGAGACCGGAACGAAGATCGTCTGAAAAAAGAGTCGAAAGACAAGCCATACCCCCTTGAATCCTTACCAACCATCCTTAGCAAGGATTACTTACTTCGCGCCTTCAAAGTGCTCCTGCATCTCATGCGGCCCCTCTTTGCCCTCCAGAAACGCCCTATCGTCAGCCGCCGTCACCTTCGCCATCAGCACCAGATATCCCAGGTGAGCCTGCCACACCCCAAACGGCTCCAGTGCCTCGCTGGCCTGTTCCTTCGTAACATCGCCGTGGCCGAAGTCCGTCTTACGCATCACGCCGATGAACCGTGCCTCGTCTTCCAAAATCTTGTCCTGCTGATTCAGAAAATCCCGCTGCGTGTTGTACAAAGAGGAGTATCGTTGCGCCTCCGCATACGGCATATAGGTCAGCGCTCCCGTCTCCTGTGCTGTCTTCCAGGCCGTGTCTTTCAAGCCGATCACCGAGAAGCTCGCATCCACATTCGCATTCGCCGTATCTTTGTCCTTCGGATTCCGTACCACCTTCGTCAGCGCATCGATGTTGTTCGAAATGGTCGCGTTTTCCTTATTCAGTTTCTCCACAGCACCGGTCATCGAGCTGGAGTTGGCCTCGATTTCCTCCCGCAGCGTAGCCCTGGCCTCTTTCACCAGCTTGTGCTCCCGGTGCAACTCCACGGAGCCCTCAATCCCCACTGCGATCAGTAAACCGACCGTAATCGTCAGCAGATGCAGAAAGAAATCCTTCACGCCATGTATCGGCTCATGCGGAGCATGCACATCCAAAGTCGCCTCCCAGTCCCTGCTTCCGACAGATTCTAGCGCACTCGGCAGGACAAGCGCCCTTACCCCAGCAACCCACTTACTACCTCAGCCGCATGATGTAACGCACCGTCGAGCGCTCCCGCATCGCTCCCACCCGCCTCGGCCAGATCGGGCCGCCCTCCGCCCTTGCCTCCTACCCGCGCAGCCAGCAGACCAACAATCTTGCCCGCCTGCACCCGCGACGTCAGATCCTTGGTCACACCCACGATCAGCGAAACCTTTCCAGCCGCGGGGTCCGCCGCACCCAGCACCACCACGCCCGAGCCCAGCTTGCCGCGTAGTTGATCCACCAACTCTCGCATCTGCGTTTTCTCGATTCCATCCACCCGCTGCGCCAGCACCTTTACTCCCTTCACCTCCACAGCAGACGCGCCGGCGTCCGCCAAGGCCGCCGAAGCCGACTTCATTCGCACCTGCTCCAGCTCCCGCCGCAGCTTCTTCATCTCCTCTTCCTGGGTCGCGATCCTCTGCCGTAGCGCATCCGCTGGCGCCAGCTCCGCACCTGAACCGCCCCCTGAACCTACGAAAGAACCGACCACGCGGGCCACATCAAAATCCCGCCGAAACTCCTGCAACGCGCCGGTTCCCGACACCGCCTCCACACGCCGCACACCCGACGAAACCGATCCCTCGCCCACAATCTTGATCAGCCCGATCTCGCCCGTGGCCCCCGTATGCGTGCCGCCGCAAAGCTCCGTCGAAATTCCATTCGGCCCTCCGATGGTCACCACCCGCACCCGCTCGCCGTACTTTTCGCCAAACAGCGCCATCGCGCCAAGCTCGTTCACGGCCACGTCGATCGGCACATCCACCAGCGTCTCCACCTTCGCGTTCTGGAGCACCTGCCGGTTCACAATGTCTTCAATCTCGCGCAACTCCTCCTCGGCCACACCCGTGAAGTGCGAGAAGTCGAATCGCAGCCGCGCCGCATCCACCGACGAGCCCGCCTGCTTCACATGCCTGCCCAGCACCTCCCGCAGCGCCGCATGCAGCAGGTGCGTCCCGGTGTGGTTGCGCGTCGTCGCCGCCCGCACCGCGCCATCGACCACCGTGTCCACCCCATCGCCAACCGCAATCGTCTGGTTCGCCCGCACCTTGTGCGCAAACACCCCCTGCACCGGCTTGGTCACGCCACTCACCTCGGCGATCACGTTGTTGTGATCCCCCCCGCCTTTAGATCCTGTCAACCACCCGGTATCCCCGACCTGCCCACCCGAATCCGCATAGAAACTCGTCGCATCGAGCACCACCTCGCCCGTCTCCCCACCCTTCAACTCCGGCACACCCACGCCATCCTTCACCAGCGCCAACACCCTCGCGCCATCCACCCGCAGCGCCGAATACCCCTCAAACTCCGTCTTCGCCAACTCCCGATACACCGGCGCCGCCGACTTCTGCGACCCACCCTTCCACGAAGCCCGCGCCCTCTGCTGCTCCTCTTCTTTCGCCCGAAGAAAGCCCTCGTGATCGAATTTCAGGCCGAAATCTCGAACCGCGTCTTCAATAAAATCGACAGGCAAGCCATATGTTTCATATAGACGAAATGCTGCTTTGCCATCGAATAAGGAATTGTATCTAGACGGGTGGAAGTGCTCAGATATCGGACGGTACATAGCTTGAACGAGAGATCGGCTAGATCCGTTTTGAAGCATGTCCCAATCTTCTTCTAGCCTTCGTTCTCTTTGGTTGTAATGCATGTAGATCGCGTCATATGCGTGCCGGTAATAACCTAAGTAGTTCTTGTACGCAAAGCTGACGATATCTAACATAAAAGCAGTGAGAGCATCGTCTAGTTCTTTGGAACCCAAAACAAGCACCCGAGCAAATTGCTCTTCCTCCGCCAGCACAACCTTGGCCACCCTCTCCGCCGTTTCCTTCAACTCCGGATACGCCGCCCGCATCTCATCCCGCACCGCAAACACCATCTCATGCATAAACGGCTTCTCCTGCCCCAGCAGCCGTCCATGCCGAATCCCCCGCCGCAGAATCTTCCGAAGCACATACCCTCTGCCCTCGTTCGAAGGATTCACCCCATCCGAAATCAAAAACGTAGCCGCCCGCGCATGGTCAGCAATAATTCGCAACGAAGCCGAATCCCGCTCCGAATCCGGGTGCCCCACATCTCGATTCTGAGATGTGGGTTTCGCCCCCACCAACTCGCTCGCCCGCGTAATTAGCGGCGTAAACAGATCCGTCTCGAAGTTCGACAACACCCCCTGCAGCACAGCCGCAATCCGCTCCAACCCCATCCCCGTGTCGATCGAAGGCTTCGGCAGCGGAGTCAGCGTCCCATCGCTCGACCGGTCGAACTGCATGAACACCAGGTTCCAGATCTCCACATAACGCTGCTCATCGAGCGGAAACGGCTTGTCCACCCCAGGCTCTTCCGCCGCCTCAATGCCCAGATCGTAAAAAATCTCCGAGCAAGGCCCACACGGACCCGTGTCTCCCATCTGCCAGAAATTATCCTTCGCCGGCATCCCGAAGATGCGCTCTTTCGGCACCCCCGTCTCAATCCAGAAACGCTCCGCCTCATCGTCCCGGGGGACCTTCGCATCGCCCTCGAAGATCGTGCAGTAAAGCCGCGAAGGATCGATCCCGAAGCAATGATCATGCTCCGAGGTCAGCAGCTCCCACGCATACGCAATCGCCTCCCGCTTGAAGTAATCCCCAAACGAAAAGTTCCCCAGCATCTCGAAAAACGTATGGTGGCGCCGCGTAAATCCGACGTTCTCAAGATCGTTATGCTTGCCGCCCGCCCGCACGCATTTCTGCGAACTCGCCGCCCGCGCATAGTCGCGCTTCTCAGCCCCCAGAAAAACATCCTTGAACTGATTCATCCCCGCGTTGGTAAACAGCAGCGTAGGATCGTTCGCCGGCACCAGCGAAGAAGAGTGCACCCGCCGATGCCCCTTGCCTTCAAAAAACCGCAGAAAATCTTCACGAATCTGGCTGCCCGAACGATTGACCATAGACCCCAAGTTTATCAGCGCATCGTCTTCGTACGCACCTGGCGCAGAATGTAGTACATAGTACAATGCAGGAGAGGTACGGTATGCGGCGAGTCTCTCTTCGTGAAGCCAATCAGAACTTCTCCTCCTGCGTGGCGGAAGTGGAAGCAGGAGAAAGCCTGATCCTGGTGCGTCGCGGCAAACCTGTCGCGCGCATCATCCCTTTCCACGCAGAAGAACTTCGTGACCCCAAACACGAAGCCGCGGTGAAGAAGCTCGCTGCCTTCCTCAAAGAGGGCCACGACCTTAAAGGCGCCAAGGTAAATCGCGAGAAACTGTATGACCGACCGCGTTAAGGTCACCCTTGATACAAACATCCTGATCTACGCAATCGATTCCAGCCAGGGCAGCAAGCATCTTCTTGCCGGTAAGCTCTTACTGCGGGCAGCCGCTTCCAGACAGCCGATCATGCTGCAATCGCTTAACGAATTCTCCGCTGTGGTGCGGCGCAAGCACCTGATGTCTCTGCCTGCACTGCGTCAAATGATCGATTTCCACTGCAGCACGCTCACGGTCGAGCATCCAGTCATCGACGATCTGCTTCAAGCTCTCCAGGCCCAGGAAGATCACAAACTGGCATTCTGGGATGCCATGCTTTGGGCTTGCGCGCGCCGCTCAGGCTGCAAAATCCTCTTCTCGGAAGACTTTCAGGATGGGAGAGAATTAGGCGGCGTTCGTTTTATCAACCCTTTCAAATTGACCCGCCACGAATTGCAAAGCCTGAACTTCTAGCCGAAGCACCGCTCTTTCTCAATGCGAGCTCAGAACCAGGTCTGCCTCTTGTACCGCTCGTACTCCTCGCCAAACGCCTGCGCCAACACACTCTCTTCCCTGCGCACCCGGGACGCCTGCAACGGCAAAAGCACCGCCGCCACCACCAGCGGACCCCACACCGACGCAAACAGCGACAGCCCCACCGTCACCAATCCGCCAAACAAATAAATCGGATTGCGAATCCGCGAGTACAGCCCCGTCGTCACCAGTGCACCCGCCTTCGCGCGCACCGAAAACGAAGTTCCAAGCTGCCAACGCGCTATCACAAACAATGGCAGCGACGCCGCGACAATCACCGCTCCAACCAGCCTCGGCGTGCTCCACGCAATCTCCGGCGCACGCATCACAAGCAGCGCAATCGCCCCCAACACCATCACCAGCGTGAGCAGATTTGCTTTCATTCGATCAGTTTAACCCGAGGGTCCTGCCGGACGAGCCCGCTGCGCGCGGAGCGGCCACTTCGTGGCGCGTGAAACCCTTCGGGTGGGCCTCCCGTTGGTCGGCAACAATCATCC
>JALYVA010000143.1 GCA_030853485.1 Acidobacteriota bacterium | reverse complement strand
GCCGGGTGCTCCGCCAGAAACGCATTAACCTCCGCGTACTCCGACTCAGAGAGGCGGAATGTGGCGGCGGCAATCGTGCCTTCCACCTGCTTCCCATTCCGGCCCCCTACGATCGCGGCGGTCACCGCAGGATGGTGCAGCGTCCAGGCAATTGCCACGACACCCGCTGTGACGTCGTGCCGCCGGCCAATGGTCTTCAGAAAGTCGGCCACGGCCAGATTGCGCGAGAGCAGAGGCTCCTGGTAGTTCTTCGCGTTGCGCCGAAAATCATCGGCCGGAAAATTGGCGACACGTTCGCTGCTCATCGCCCCCGTGAGAAGCCCGGAGTGCATCGGCGCGTAGTGGATCACACCAATGTTGTTCTTGGCACAGAAAGGCAGAATCTCCGATTCGACGGCGCGGTTCAGCATCGAGTACGGCGGCTGGTTCGACGTAATCGGAGCGATCTTCAACGCGCGTTCCATCTGCGAGGTCGAAAAGTTCGACACGCCGATCCAGCGCACCTTGCCTTCCCGCTGAAGGTCGGCCATCACGCCCCAACCTTCTTCGATCTCCTCGTCAGGCTCAGGCCAATGCACCTGGTAAAGGTCGATCGCCTCTACCTGCAGCCTCCGAAGACTGTCTTCGGCTTCGCGCCGGATCTGCTTCAGGCTCTTGCCAATCTCGCGCTTCTCGTTCCACACTCTGGCGCACTTGGTGAACAGGTACGGTTTGCTCGAGGCAGACTTGACCGCCTTGCCCACGATCTCTTCCGAGTGGCCAAGCCCGTAAACCGCCGCGGTGTCGATCCAGTTCACGCCAAGGTCGATGGCCTTGTGGATCGCCGCGACCGAGTCGTTGTCGTCCTGCGGCCCCCAACCAAAGGCCCAGTCGCCTCCGCCAATCGCCCATGCGCCAAAGCCGATCGGGCTGAGGTGCAGATCTGAGTTGCCTAGCTGCTTCTTGTCCATAGTCGGGATTAGATGCAGGGACGGAAATCTAAGCTTCGAGCAGGAACTCGCCGTCCCGCATGATCTGCTCTTCCTGGCCATCGGCGTTGCCCAGCCAGATGCTGAACTCGAGTCCGACGACGTCGATATGAGTCGATGACTTCCAGGCCGCTCCGGTATGGGCTCCGTACGGGTCGCCAAAGGCAATATGGATCCCCGGGAACTTCTCGTCCTGGAGAATATTGCCGATCACACGCTCGATGCCGATATTGGTGCCGATGGCAAACTCGCCCACCCGGTCAGAGTTGGCGTCGGTGTGGGTATAGGCCCAGAAGTCGCGTTCGAGCGCCTTATTCTCGGAGGCGATGCGTGTAATGCGATTGGCTTCGATGTTGATGGTCAGCGGCTGTGCGCGGAGAATCCCATAGCGCGCGCACAGGAAGTCGCCCACCACTCCATCGACGACGAAGACGCCGTTCACCTCGCCCGGTGCAGTGAAGCATTCGCCACCCGGCAGGTTGCCCCACTTTTCTGTGCTGATGATGCCGGAGGTCTTGAACCAGCGGTAGTTAGAGTCAAGCTGGGCGTGAATGTCGGTGCCCGCAGGTGTGGTGGCGCGTACGTAGGTCGCGGCGCGTACCTTGTCGAGAACAGCCTGCGAAAGCCGATCGATCGCCAGGAAGTCGGCTCGCATCCCCTGGGTCATGATCTCGGGTGTGATGTTCACCATGTGGGCGTGGCGCATCCGGCGGCGGTTGACCACATCGGTCATCTGCATGCGCGAGTGAAGTTCGTTGGGCTGCACTTCAACCGCAAAGATGCTGACCTGTGAGCTTTCCATGTCGGCGAGAATCGCGGCAGGAAGATCGGTCAGGGGACGAGGCGCGAGCGACTCGAGAACAAACGCATTCCAGGCGCAGCCGATAGCATCGAGTTCCGCGGCGAGCGAGGCGGCGATGGTGAGGCAGCGCTCGTCGGTGATAAGCGTGACCTTCTCCTCCGGCTGGATGCGCAGGCAGGTAATGACGGCGTTCCTTGCGCCGGGTACGAACTCGGCAGGAAATGGGGTGCTACGGACGTCAAGTGCTGGAGGTGCTGCCTGATCAACCATGATGTACTGCCTTCCGGGGTAACGCTGCTTCTAGAATAGCTCGTTACCGGCTGGTTACGGCGTCGGGTGGCTGAAGCTCCCACACCCGACTCTTATGATCCGATGCTCACCAATCGCCTCGGTATGCACGGCGCCGGTTCACGTCCGGTACCGGGCGGGATGGTCAGAGCATTGTTCTCCGCAGCTCATCCAGGATCACGCGGTCTTCGGCGCTGATATCGGCTGTTTCCAGCAAATCAGGCCGGTTCTCGAGTGTTTTCTTGAGCGCCATGCGCCGCCGCCAGCGCCGGATGAGCTCGTGATCTCCGCCCGCA
This sequence comes from Acidobacteriota bacterium, assembly GCA_030853485.1. Classification (GTDB taxonomy): domain Bacteria; phylum Acidobacteriota; class Terriglobia; order Terriglobales; family Acidobacteriaceae; genus Edaphobacter. The sequence goes on along the minus strand of JALYVA010000143.1, from coordinate 37,177 downwards.
AGCACCTCAGGAATCGGCACACCCATAAACTCCGCCGGCCGGGTATAGTGCGGATAGTCGAGCAGGCCTCCCGCACCATGGGTGGACCGCGGAGGCCCGTCGCCTGCCTGTTCTGCGTTTGCAGTGTCCCGTACGCCAAAGCTCTCGAAGCGCGACGAGTCGGGATTGCCCAGCGCGCCCGGTAAAAGCCGCACGACGGCGTCCACAATCACGGCTGCAGCCAGTTCGCCGCCCGATAGAACATAATCGCCGATCGAGATTTCCCGGTCGCACAGCATTTCATTCACACGTTCATCCACGCCTTCATAACGGCCGCATACGATGACGACACGTTCGGTGGAAGCGAGCTCGTGAGCGAGTGCCTGGGTAAAGGGTCTGCCTTGGGCAGAGAGCAGGATGACGGTCTCCTTATGCGCGATCCGCTCGCTTTTAGGCGTGAGGTGGAGCGACTGGAAGGCGTCGTAGATCGGCTGCGGCTTAAGCACCATGCCTTCGCCTCCGCCAAAAGGGCGATCGTCCACGGTTCGGTGGCGATCGTGCGTGAAGCTGCGCAGATCGTGCGTGGCGATTTCGACGAGACCCGTGTGACGGGCGCGCTTCAAAATGCCGAAATCGAACGGACCGGAGAAGAAATCAGGGAAGATCGTAATGATATCGAAACGCATAGACGATAAAGTGGACTTGACTGCCCGTAGCGTGGTGCAGATTGCAACGATATCACTAAGACCTGTTCCGGGCGCGGTTGCGGTCGAGGCGTTTCTTGTCGGTGGTTCTTTCAGCGGCTCTATCGCGGTTCATGTTGTCGAATAGCAGATCGTTCGTGTTGAGACGCACCCATTTCCTCTGTCCACGGTGAACAGGACAGTTCGGCATGTTGAGACTTGTAAATTGCAGAAAAGACCATTCCTCGCCAGTATCGCAACGCTCCTCCTCTGCATTCCAGGCGCGGTGGCACAGCAACAGTTCGCCAATGCCCAGCCGCGCGCTCCGTCCGTAAAGGCTTTCAGTGGCTTCTTCTCCACGCCTGCTGGATCCAGCAGTTCCGCAGCAGACGCTTCCTCGAAGGCGGAAGTGTTAATTCATCCCATACCGGCCACCGCACCTGCCGCGAAGCTCTCGTCCTCCCGTGCTTTGCGGTCTCTTGCTATCGGCCTGACCGCCAGTACTCTGGGAGCAGGCATCGAGGTGGCCACGCCGCTTTCGCGCAGCTTCAACCTGCGATCGGCAATCAATGTATTTACCTTCGCTTATCCGTTTTCTCTCGATGGCGTGGGTTATGACCCGAAGGTCCACCTGAAATCAGTGACGGCCACGATCGATTGGTTTCCCTGGCATGGCGGCTTCCACATCAGCCCTGGGATCCTGTACGCGAAGAACAACTTCGATGCGACTGTCTCGGTTGCGGCGGGACAGAACTTTGAACTTGGACCTCAATCGTTTCTCAACAGCGTCGCCGATCCGCTCCACGGAACGGCCGCGCTGGTGTTTCCGCACGCCGTCTCTCCCATGCTGATGATGGGTTTCGGCAATGTGCTTCCACGCAGGAGCAGCCGCCATATTTCGGTTCCGTTCGAGTTTGGGGTGGCCTACACCGGCGCTGCTGTCATCCGCGTAAACCTCGACGGGACGGTATGCACGTCGGATGGATGCCTCAGCTTCGCCTCCTACCCCGAGGCACAATCGAGTCTGCGGCAAGAGATCAATGACCTGAATGAGATTCTCAAACGGGTGCCTGTCTACCCGATCGTATCGGTAGGCTTTGCGTATCGATTCTGAGCCGGACTTATAGAAGCTTGAGCGGCCTGATCGGTCGCTATTGTCCAGCGAACATGCAGCTGTTAGATTCGTTTCGCCATGGACCTATACGACCTCTCCGTTGAGAGGACGCGTTTGCAGTCTGCGAGAAGGGCAAGCAGATTCGAGGGCGGCCTACATGCCTGCTTCGGTGATCCTGGTCCTCGTGCGGTTGACCTCGACCAGACCTTCGGGAAGAGTCATTTCGATTCGCCTGGCTTCGGTGTCTATCTTGACCAGGAAGGCCTTCACAAACGGGACAAGGATCTCCTCACCATCTGGCGACATCACGGAGAGTAGAGGCGCCGCATCCTCCAGCCTGCGCGTTCCGTCGGGGGTCATCGCGAACTGCACATCCTCGATGATGCCCAATGCCGCTGCGCGATCGTACAACGTGCACCCGACCAACTCGCCGATGTAGACCGACTCCTCTTCGAGCGGCTTGCGTTCTTCGCGCGGGACGATTACTTCAAGCCCGGCAAGTGCCTCAGCGCTCGAAATGGAATCGACGCCTGCAAAATGCAGCACAATGCGTCCTTCGTTCTTCCCCACAGGAAGCCACGACGCAGCGACTTCGATGGAACGAGCTTCGTCGGGCTGCCCTCTAAATCCTGGAGCGGCCAGAAAGACGCGCGGCTGCTGCGCAAAGCGCTCCGGGAAATCCGTTAGAAGCTCTGCCAGCAGCTCCCCTTTACGACCTTGAGGCCGAAGCAGGTGCGCCAACACGGTCCACGCTTGCGGGCTTTGGGTCATAGAGAGAGTACATGCATCAGAGGCAACCGACTTCGGCTGCACCTATGTGGATATGGTATCCCCTTCTTCCACTATGTCCAGCGAGAAGCGGTGCTTCAGCTTCATGCTTGCGGCGCTGAGGATAGTGCGCATGGATCGGGCGGTGCGGCCTTGCTTCCCAATCACCTTGCCGACATCGCTATGGGCCACGCGCAACCGGATCACGGTTCCCTCGCGATCCTCGATTGCCTCTACGGAAACGCCTTCTGGATGATCTACCAGGGCCGTAGCAATCTCTGTAACGAGGTCGATCATCTTCTTGACAGGGCTCTCCCCTGCTTCACTTTGAATGGCCTGAGTCATCACACACACCTTCTGGGCTGGAATCACCAGGCCACGCTCAGGCTCGACCTCGCTGTCTCGTCTGTTGCGAGATCTTCCGAGGACCGCTGAAACGAGCGCAACACTGGCCGCGGGCAAACCACGGCGTCTGCCGCGGGCTTCCACTTTGCATGCTACAAGCTGAGCTGCAATACCAAGGAGTCTACGCGAACGGTGTGCGAGAGATGCAGAGTGTAATCAACAAAGTCAGCAATCTTTGGGAATCATATCCACATGCCCAAAGTTCCCAAAGATTGCACCGGAAAATCGTAGCCGGTAACTTTTTACGCAGCTTCTGTGGCTTCGACCGGCTTCACCGACATCAGCTTGCCTACGCGCTCGGAGAGCTGCGCGCCGTTGCCGGTCCAGTACGCAATGCGATCGCGCTTCAGGTTGACAGTTGCGGGGTTGGTGCGGGGATTGTAGGTGCCGACCACCTCGATGGAGCGGCCATTGCGTGCGCGGTCTTTCTCAATCACAACGATGCGGTAGTGGGGCTGCTTTCGCGCTCCAACGCGCGCCAAACGAATCATCAACACTGGTTTTGCCTTTCAGAACATTTGAGTTTGGGCGAGAACGAAGTCTCGAACTTCCCTGGTGAGCGTCCCGAGTGCGAACGGGATATCAAACGAGAACATTGCCCAACACCTAAGTATCGCGGAATTCGCGGCTTTCCGCAATGTCTTATTGGATCAAAAACGGGCAGAAACCTGGCTTCCTGGCGGGAAGAGGAAGCGAAGCACGTCCCCGAACCTAGCCGCCCAGGCAATCTCGTCATGAGTTCCGCCTTCGACCCCGGTGTAGCGGAGGTCCTGACCTTCGCGCCAGCCGCGCCGTACCAGAAGCTGGTCGAGCAGGTTGGTATCACGTACATGCCGCGTCCCCTCGGCGGTTCCTATGAAGACATCCGAGCCGAGTTCGTCTGCGCTGTGATGGTGGACCGCATTTCGCACGAATATGCCGTTTATCGAGCGTTCCTCAAGAATGCTGCTCTTACGGGCACGCAGGTGATCAACAATCCTTTCTGGTGGTCGGCGGACGACAAGAGATCGACCAGCCTTCCGCGTCGCGCCGGAGTTGCGCTGGCTGGCCGGCAGGCCGGGGGGGACCCCCCTCCCCCCCCTATTGCCCGCGCGTAAGTACCTTTTTTTGTTATAGATCAAGAAGACATGTGTCGCCAAATTCGTGCAGCGAAAGGACTTACGTGCAAATTCTGGCAGCGAAAGGAGTTACGGGCAGAATCCCTTCGTTTGGAAGCTCAATTGCGCCTAAAAGGAAAAGCTCCGGCCGGTTGGCTCGGAGCTTTTTCTCTTCTGTTTCAATTATACCGGATTGACCGAAACTACTACGCCACGGCTAAGTGCCAATGTTTTGCGAGAGTTAGGTCAAAAAGGGGCTTGACAAGCGTTTTTGCTGGTGTTTTCGCATGTTTGGGCGTGAGATTTTTTTTCGGAACAGTAGATTGCTTCCTCGCCCGGCCAGTGGCAGGAGGGAAAGGATGTGCGCTGCCGCGCGGGCGCCCTACGCGGGCCGCGGTCACTTCGTGACTTGTATACCCCTTCGGTTGGCGCTCCCGTTGGTCGCGAGAGAAGATCTTAGTTGCCGACCATCGGGAGGCCCTGGGCGAAGCCGGTATACACGTCACGAAGTGACCGCCCCACGCGCAGTAGGCCCGGCCGGCAGGCCATATTCTCGTGTACACTGGAAGACGAGCCCAACCTGGGATTCTCTAGGAAAGTTGTGTCATGTCCATTCATCCGATTATGCAGAAGCTGGCCGCCAAGTTCGAGCGGACCGATTTACCACAGTTCGCCCCGGGCGATACCGTACGTGTGCAGGTCAAGATTCGTGAAGGCGAGAAAGAACGTCTGCAGGCATTTGAAGGCATGGTGATCGCGTGCCGCAAAGGCGCACAAGGTTCGTTCACGGTTCGCAAGATGAGCTTCGGCCAAGGCGTCGAGCGCATCTTTCCGTATAACTCCAAGGTTGTGGACAAGGTGGAGAAGGTGCGGTCGTACGAGGTTCGCCGTTCGAAGCTGTTCTACCTGCGCGGTCTGCGCGGTAAGGCTGCCCGTCTGCGCGAGGTGGAGCGCGCTGCGAAGTAAGCACTCCTATTTGAAGAGCTGACGAGTTAGGCTCCTGCTTTCAAACTGAGCTACGTTTTCCACTGAGCCACGACCCTTCGGTCGTGGCTTTGTGCTGCGCGTCCGGTTTACACTCGTGAGTCAGTAGCAATGGCTTCGACTCCCTCCAAACGCGCGGTCCGCATGGTGACAGCAGCCACTGCGAAACAGCGCATGCTGAAGCAACTGGTGTGCAGCGATGCGCCGGAGCAGGCGTTGCGCTACTACGGCTTCGAGAGGATTGCGGGCGTCGACGAGGTGGGGCGGGGAGCGTTGTTTGGGCCGGTGGTGGCGGCGGCGGTGATTCTGCCGGAGTGCCTGGAAGCGCTGGCGGCGGCGGGGTTGAAGGACTCGAAACAGATGACCCGCGAGGAACGCGAGGCGCTGGATGCGCAGATACGCGGGATGGCGATTGCGGTGAGTGTGGCCGAGGTGGATGCGGAGACGATCGACCGGGTGAACATCTACCAGGCGACGCGTCTGGCGATGCTGGCCGCGGTGCATGCGTTGGCGGTGATTCCGGATCATCTGCTGATCGATGCGATGCGGCTGGACCATCCGTGCCGTCAGACGAAGCTGTTCTATGGCGATGCGCTGAGCCTTTCGATTGCGGCGGCTTCGGTGGTGGCGAAGGTGTATCGCGATGCGAGGATGCGGGAGCTGGACGCGGTGCATCCTGGGTACGGGCTGGCATCGCACAAGGGATATGCGACGCCGGAACATCGCAGGGCCCTGGTGGCAATTGGACCATGCCCGCTGCATCGGAGGAGCTTTGCGCCGGTGCGCGCGGTGGATCCAGACGCGGTGCTGGAAGGGCTGGTTTCGGCGGAGTTGCTGTTTGAAGATGCGGATCTGGAAGGTGTCGATCTGGAGGATGCGGCGTGGGCTTGAAGTTGATGTGTGTTGTGGCGCATCCGGATGATGAGTGTTTTGGATTTGGCGGGGCACTGGCGTTGTCGGCCGAGCGTGGGATTGAGACGTACGTGGTGTGCCTGACGGACGGGCGGGCGGCGACGAATCGGGGCGAGGCGGAATCGGGCGAGGCGCTGGGTGCGATGCGGCGAGCGGAGTTCCGTGATTCTTGCGAGGTGCTGGGAGTTGCGAAGCATGAGTTGATGGACTACCAGGACGGGCAGCTGGAGTTTGTGGATTTTGCTTCGGCGGCGACGAGGCTGATGGAGAAGATACAGCGTTACAAGCCGGATGTGGTGATTACGTTTGGCGGCGATGGCGGGCTGAATACGCATGCGGACCACATGATGGTGTCGATGCTGACGACGGCGGCGTTTCACTGGGCTGGGCAGGAGAAGCGGAATCCTGATCCGGAGACGCTGCACCGGACGAAGCGGCTGTACTACCTTTCGTCGAACTTTGTGCTTCCGGAGCGGGCTGCACCGATGCTGATGCCGTGGACGGTGAGGCTCGATATTCGGACGGTGCAGGGGAAGAAGGCGGAAGCGTTTCGGAAGCATGTGTCGCAGGCGCCGCTGATGGAGCGGACCAAGGATATGTTCGCGCGGTATGGGGCAGAGGAATTTTACGCGCTGGGTTCGGCGGCGGAACCGCAGGCCGCGCACGCGAGTACGGATTTGTTCGAGGGAATGTGATGGAAGCGGAGACGGCGCTCGATCCGATGGCGTTATTTGCGGCGTGGATGCAGGATGCCGCAGCGAGTGAGCTGAACGATCCGAATGCTGTGGCGCTGGCTACGGCTTCTGGCGAGGGTGTGCCGAACGTTCGGATGGTGCTGATGAAGGGTGTGGATGGACGGGGATTTGCGTTCTACACCAATGCGGAGAGTGCGAAGGGTGTTGAGCTGGGGGAGAATCCTCGGGCGGCGATGTGTTTTCATTGGAAGTCGCTGCGGCGGCAGGTGCGGATTTCTGGGACGGTGGCGGAGTTGCCGGCGGGGGATGCGGATGGGTATTTTCATAGCCGGTCGCGGCGGAGCCAGCTGGGGGCGGTGGCGTCGCAGCAGAGCAGGGTGCTGGCTTCGCGTGAGGTGCTGGAGGCGCGGGTGAAGGAGTTGGAGGCGGAGTTTCCGGGGGAGATTCCGCGGCCTGCGTATTGGAAGGGATATGTGCTGCGGCCGGAGTGGATTGAGTTCTGGAAGGATGGGGCGGCGCGTCTGCATGATCGGTTTTTGTTTACGCGCGCGGGGGATGGGTGGCGGCGGGAGCGGCTGTTTCCTTGAAGAGAAGGCGCTGCCGCGCGGGCCCACTACGCGTGGCGCGCCCACTTCGTGGGGGGTATACCCCTTCGGTTGGCGCTCCCGTTGGTCGCGAGCGAAGATCTTCGTTGCCGACCATCGGGAGGCGCCGGGCGAAGCCGGTATACACGTCACGAAATGACCGCGCGCCGCGCAGGCGGCCCGGCCGGCTGGCCACTGGTCTGCTAATGGAGCTGGAACTCGGGGCTTCCCATGACGAGCGCGGTGAGCAGGTTGAGCGTGTCGGTGGAGTTGGCTGCGGGCAGGCTTGCCATCTGTTTGTGGATGAGCTGGTTGGTTTGAACGGAAGCATCACCGCCGATGAGGGTGGACTCGAGGACGTGAAGAGCGATGTCGGGGCCAGAGGTGTCTGGGGTCGCCGGGGTGGCAGTTTTGAGGATGGCTTCGGAGTAGCGCGGGTGGTTTGGGTTTGCTGCGGGTGCGGTGGTAGCCAGCGTGGTCTGCGACATGAGGCCGAGCGCGAGGACGTGGGCGGAGTCGAATTTCTGGTTGGCGAATTTGCTGCCGGTGAGGGCGTAGGCGAAGTTGAGGCGTTCGATGAGGGCGTTGGAGTTCATCCACTGGTCGGCGGTGATGTAGTAGCCGGTGGGGGGCAGGGCGTAGTAGAGCGGCATGCCCATGGTCTTGATGGTGTTGACGAGCGCGCCGGGGTTGGAGGGCTCGGTTGCAGTGGTGCGGAAGGCGGAGGCGAGAAACTCCATGGGGGTTTTGACCTTATTGCGGAAATATTTTGTGGAGTTGAACTCACGCGACTGGACGAGGGTGCGGAGGATGGCCTTGATGTCGCCGTCGGTGGAGAGGTAGGTGGCGGCCATGCGGTCGACGAGGGCGGGTGGTGGGTCGTCGGCGACGAAGCGCTGGGCGAGCTTGTAGCTGATGAAGTGGGCGGTGTGGGGATTGGCGGCGAGGAGCGTGAGAGCCTCCATGCCTTCGTTCATGCCTCCGTTGGGATTTGTCCCTGCAGAAGGAAGCCTGGGCGATAAGGCCGCCGAAGCTGGGAGGCTCGGTTTTGTGCTGCTGTAATTTTGCGGGGTGCCGATGGTGCGGCCGAGCCAGAGTTTGGGGCCAGGTTCGTGCATCTTTTCGTCGAATTTGAAGGGGCCGCCCTGGTTGGAGCGGTCGACGGTCCAGCCGGTGAGGATGGCGGAGAGGGCGGTGACGTCGGCCTGGGTGTAGCCTCCGTTGACGCCGAGGGTGTGGAGCTCCATGACTTCCCTGCCGTAGTTTTCGTTGAGGCCGCGGTTGCCTTTTTTGGAATGCGGGTTGGCGGGGTTGACGCCGTTGGCGATGGAGTCCGGGCCGATGGACTGGCCGTTGTCGAGGTAGATCATCATGGCGGGGCTGGTTGCCGTGGCGACGAGCAGGTCGCGGAATTTGCCGAGGGCGTGTTTGCGGATGGCGTCGCGTTCGTAGCTGGTGGTGTACCACTGGCCGGAGTCTTTGGCGATGTAGATGTTGAAGTGGTTGAACCAGAAGTCGGTCATGACTTCCTGCAGCTGGCGTTCGCTGAGGATGGCACGGAGGAATTTGGCTTGCGAGAGCTCGTTGACGATCTGGTAGGAGGAGCTGAGGTTGGCGGCCATGCCGTTGAAGAGTTCGCGCTCGCGTGGGTTGAAGTCGGCGAGGAGAAGGTTTTTCTGATCGCCGGCGACGTAGGCGGTGAAGGCGGTGCGCTGGGGGACGGGAAGCTGGAGGAGCGCGGCCATGCGCTGATTTCTGGGGAGAGCGAAGAGGTCTCCGGCGATGCGCGCGGCGGTGGCCTGATCGGTCTTCTTTTGCTGAGCGAGTTCTTCGTCGGTGAGGGGCGGCACGGCGGGTTTGCCGTCGGGGTTTACTTTTTTGGCGGCGCGGTCGTGCATCACTTTGTAGACCTGCACCTGGTACATGGAGGCGAGTCCGGGGTCGGTGGGGTAGGGCCACTTGCCGTCGGCGACCTGGTTGAGCGTGAAGCGGTCGGGAAAGAGCTGGAGAGCTTTGTCGGGCGAGAGGTTGAGGGTGGGGAACTCGTTCAGGCGCTTGTTGAGCGCGTCGTCGGGAATGCTGTCTGGGTTGAGTTGCTGCTCGAACCACTTCTCTAGCGTGATGGCGAGGACATGCTCGAGGTCGCCCGGGCGGGGGCCGAAGGTGAGGCGGTTGAGGAGCTGCTGCGCGCGCTGCTGCGAGGTGAGGGGGACGAGCGGGGTGGGTTTGGATTTTGCGCTGAGTGGCTTGTGTGGATGCGGCTGGGCCGATGGCTGCTGGGCCGATGGCTGGGCATGCGCAAAGACTGCGTTCGCGAGAGCAAGCAGGGGGATGAGGAGACTGCGCATGGAGGCCTCTCGTGATTAGAACGTCAAGGCGCAGGCAGAAGTTGCGCGGGCGGAAGTTGCACAGGCTGCGCAAAGGTCATTTTATGTTTACTGCTGGGGGGAAGATGACGATAACCAGGCATGGGCTTCGGACTTCATGGTCTTCTCAAGCTCGCTGCCCCGGGTGGCGTAGATGCGCTTGAGCGGGAAGCCGCTCTTCTCGAGCAGGTAAGCGAGAGCAGCGTACTCACGGGGGAAACGCGCGACCTCTGCAGGATCGATGTCGACGATTCCTTTGGGGAAGGTGAATGTGGCCATGTCGTAGATGCTTTGGCGATGGGTGAGTTTCCACACGCCGTCGCGCTTTTCTGCACGGTCGTAAAAACGGTTGTGCGTGTTGCAGCCGAGATCGAGACGCACGTTCTCACCCACGATCATGGCGTTGGTTTCGACGATGGCCTTGTTTCCGTTGAAGGTGACTACGGGCACGCCGATCAGGTGCTTGGTTTTGAAGTCAGAGGCGCCCATGCGCATGGAGCCGTCGACGAAATCGCTGAAGCTGCCTTCGAACCAAGTGATTTCGATGGTGCCGTCAGGATGGAAGAGACTGCGAAGTTGATCCCACTCTCCGAGGTCGCGATGCATCCAGCCGGTGATGAGGTCGGTGATCTGAAGGCGGTCTTCAAGGGTTTGCATGTGGTCTCCTGCGGTCGCGGTCAGCGATCTCTCCTGTGAATTGTGATCGGCGGCGCGCCTAGCCTGTGGGATGCGTCTGGGATGCGTCATCGCGAGCATCCATTACTGCATGGAGCAAATAAAATGCTCGGGCGTAAAGGGTTCCGCCGGGTGAGCGCGATTATGTATGGGCGGGTGTGGGAGACGGTTTGCGAGCGCGTTTGAGTGCTGTGTAGGCGATGCGGGCGAGCAGAAGCACGGTGAGGACGGCGGTGTCTTTCCAAGGAGTGCGGACGCCGGCTTTAACCAGCCACCAGAAGTGGATTGCCGCGAGGATTGCGGCGAGGTAGACGAGGCGGTGGAGGCGCTGCCAGTTTTTGCCTCCCATGGCGCGCAGCACGAAGCCGGGCGAGGTGCAGGCAAGCGCGAGCAGGATGAGCCAGGCGAAGAAGCCGACCTGGATGAAGCGGCGTTTGCGGAGGTCGTCGGCGATGGTGGGCCAGATGGCTTTCCACTGGGTGAGGACCGCTCCGGGATGGCCGCTGCGCAGGCCGGCGAGGGCGGTGGGAACATCGTATCCCGAGAAGAGGAAGACGTAGGTGGCAAGGTGAAGCGTGGCGTAGAAAAAGGCGTAGAGCCCGATGAGGCGGCGGAGGCGGATGAGCCAGGAGATGCGCGGGGAGAGGCGGCGGATAGGTGTGATGCTGAGCGAGGCGAGCAGGATGTAGATGGTCCAGTCGCCGGTGAAGTGCGTGATGTAGTTGACCGGGTCGGCGTAGAGGGCGAGCGCGCCCGAGGTGTAAAGATGCAGCAGCCAGGCTGCAGGAAGAAGGCACAGGAAGTGGAGCAGGGCTTTGATGGCGATGAGGGCGCGCTTGGACATGGGCTGGTGTGGATTAGTTTAGCTGGGTTTTTCGGGAGGTTCCATGGGGCTTGTTCGGCGATGGTGCGGAGGTGAGCGAGCGGGTAGTGCTGCTGTGATGAAGCCCTCCGGCCTGTCTCGATGGACAGGTTAGGGAGGGCTGATGGAGAGAACTGGATGCTGGAAGAGGGTGAGTTTGCAGTGGGGCAGTATCTTGATAACGTGGTGTGGGGCTGGGTGGATTGGTTGGGTGTGAAGATTTCGTGTTGGGCGGGTGCTGGGTGGTCACGGCGGAAGGAGGTGAATGCGGGACGGATTCAAGGTAGGAGTGCTGTGAGGCGGGTGGATGGACTATGAGATCGCCGCTGCTGCACGGGCGTTGGGATGCCGCGCTCGCTTCTGAACTGGACTAGGAAAGCGGTCTCGCTTCGCGAGATGCCCACATCTCAGAATCGTGATATGGGGCACCCGGATTCTGACTTACGCAACGATGTCTCGCTTTTGGAAATGATGCGGTTGTGACTTGATCTTGTGTAAGGGGTGATGGTGCGGATGCGAGAACGTTCGTGAACAGGTCATGAGATCGCCGCTGGTGAACCCTGGGCGTGCGGTGCTGGCTTCTGAACTGGGCGAGAAAAGGCGGTCTCGCTTCTCCACAGCACCGCGTTCGCCATCAAGCTTGTACACCACAACCATAAGGAGCATCCATGTCCCCACACACCGAAAAAGAAAAGATGCTCGCCGGCGAACTCTACCTCGCAGACGACCCCGTCCTCACCGCGGAACGCCTCCACGTCGCCGCTCTCCTGCACAAATATAATTCCACCCCGCACCACCCCTCCACCCACCAGCCCCTGCTCGCTGAAATTCTCGGCTCAGCGAACGTCCAGGCCACCATCCGTGCACCCTTTTTCTGCGACTACGGCTACAACATTCACCTCGGCACCGGCGTCTTCCTCAACTTCAACTGCGTACTCCTCGACGTCAACCCCATCGAAATCGGCGACCGCACCCAGATTGGCCCCGCTGTCCAGATCTACGCCGCCGACCACCCGCGTGACCCCGAAGCCCGCCGCGCCGACCTCGAATGCGGCAAGCCCGTCCGCATCGGAGCCAACGTCTGGATCGGAGGCGGCGCCATCCTCCTCCCCGGTGTCACAATCGGCGACGATGCCATCATTGGAGCCGGTTCCATCGTCACCCGCGACGTGGCTCGCGGCGTCACAGTAGCCGGCAACCCCGCCCAGCCCCTCTCACCACGCAAATAAAGATTGCTAGCCAGACGCAATCCAAATAAACACGACCGTGGCTCACCTCAAGTCACACCAACAACCGCTCATATTAGGCTCGCTTTAAAGCTAACTGTCGGTCTCCTGGCACTCCGACCTGTACGCCATACACCTCCAAGTTCCATCAGCAGCGAAATACCCGACGCACGAACCCGCCGCCATCCGCCTGCATCTCCAGTACACTTCCCTCAACGCCCAAAATACTCTCCTCCCCGGAGCCCCACCTTTGGCAAGATTCACCGGTCTGCTCGGCCTCATCGTCTTCCTCGCGCTCGCCTACGCCTTCTCCACCAACCGTCGCGCCATCCGCTGGCGCACCGTCTTTTGGGGACTCGGCCTCCAGGTCCTCTTCGCCTTTATCGTGCTCAAATCCTCCCTCGGGCAGCGCATCTTCTCCTCCGCCGGTGCCGGCATCAACCAGCTTCTCGCCAACTCCGTCGCCGGCTCCTCCATGGTCTTCGGCCCTCTCGGCGACAACTCCACCCTCGCCGTCTTCGCCTTCAAAGTCCTCCCCACCATCATCTTCATCTCCGCCTTCTTCGCCGTCCTCTACTACATCGGTGTCATGCAGCTCGTCATCCGCGCCTTCGCCTGGATCATGCAAAAAACCATGGGCATCTCCGGAGCCGAATCCACCAACGTCGCCGCCAGTATCTTCATGGGCCAGACCGAAGCCCCCCTCACCATCCGCCCCTTCCTCAACGGCGCCACCTACTCCGAACTCATGACCATCATGACCTCCGGCATGGCCCACGTCTCAGGAGGCATCATGGCCGCCTACATCGCCTACGGCATCCACGCCTCGGACCTCCTCGCCGCCGTCATCATGACCGCTCCCGGCACCATTCTCCTCTCGAAAATGCTCGTCCCCGAAACCGAAACCCCCGCCACCGCCGGCATCGTCAAAATGCCCCCCGACGCCGCACACCAGAACGAAAACCTCATCGGAGCCATCGCCCGCGGCACCATCGACGGAGGCGCGCTCGCCTTCAACGTCGCCATCATGCTCATCAGCTTCCTCGCCCTGGTCTCGCTCGCCAATCACATTTTCGGCGGCATCCACAACGCCCTCGCCCCCCGCCACATCCCTTTCCCCGCAAGCCTCAACGCCGTCCTCGGCTTCTTCTTCGCCCCTGTCGCCTGGCTCATCGGCATCCCCTGGCACGAGGCCCCGCGCGTCGGCAACCTCCTCGGCACACGCACCGTCCTCAACGAGCTGATCGCCTACACCGACCTCGGCGCGCAGAAATCCATGCTCTCCCCCCGCAGCTTCACCATCGCCACCTTCGCTCTCTGCGGCTTCGCCAACCTCAGCTCCATCGGCATCCAGATCGGAGGCATCGGCGCCCTCATCCCCGAACGCCGCAACGACCTCGCCCGCCTGGGACTCCGCGCCATGATCGCCGGCACCATGGCCAACCTCATGTCCGCCAGCATCGTCTCCCTACTGATTAAGTAATTACACGGAGCATACAATCACGCCATGAATGTCTCCGATGACAAAGATCTGGCGGAAAAAGAAAAAGCCCGGCAGTTCATCGCCGCAGCGCCAAGGATGGATGGCATTGAGAGCACCAGCGTGGAATTTGGTGAACACAACACCGGTGATCCGGCCATGTGGCTCGTATTCCGTTTACAGCGCGATTTGGTGGCAAACGTCGAGTGGGTTCTGCGCTTCAACGAATACGCCGCCAAAATTCAGACGAGCATCCTGCATAGCGGCCTTACTCGCTTTCCATATGTGCGTCTGGAGCAGGCTGCTTGAGTCTTCCCGAAGATCTCATCTATCACGCATTGCAGTTATACGAAGGTACTGACTATCGCAGTTCAGCCGAAGTACGTAACCGTAGTGCGGTCTCCAGTGCCTACTACTCTCTCTTTCATAAGATCAATGAAGATGCGGTCGCAACAATTGCTCCCCACGTCCAGACGTCAACAAATCACCGCATCCAACGATGGTTCGATCACAGCGAGATGAAGAAAGTCTGTGGACGTTTTATTACACAGCCAAACCTGAGTCAATCTTTGATCGGACTCATAGGCAACTCCGCATCTCCCGATCTGCAGACGGTAGCCCGCAATTTCGTTCAGCTTCAAGAAGCTCGTCACAGCGTTGACTACGACCTCGGCTACATCTTGGATCGAACAGAAACACGCCGGTTTATCGAATTAGCCACCGAAGCGCTTCGCGCCTGGGAACGTATACGCGATTCCGCCGAAACCAACATCTTCATCCTCTCCCTCCTGCTCTGGAAGAACTGGGACCGCGAACGCACCTGAACCTGCATCGCTCTACTACCCACCCGCCACCGCCCCAATCACTAAAAAAGGCGCCTTCCCCGACGCCACATCCTCCGGCAGCACCACATCCATCCCCTGATGCGAAAGGTCCTCCTCGCACGCAAAAAATCGTAGGAACGCCCTCCGCTCCCCACTCCCATACTCGCGAATCGTCCCGCGCAGCGTGGGATACCGCGCCTCCAGCGCATCGACCACAGCTCTCGGCGTCACCGGCCGAGCAACCTCCAGCAACACCTCCCCGCTCACCCCAGCCAGCGTCCGCAGATGCCCCGGCAGCTCCACACGAATCATGTCTCTCACGTCGCCTTTCCTGTAGTCCTCCAACCTACCCTCCGTGGCCGTTCTGATCTTCTGCTTCTGACGAACATCTGCCTGTCTGGTTGTCAGCCCCGTAGAGAATCTGCTTCTGTCTTTTCCTTTCCGTTGCACCAGCGATGCCTTTTCATGCGAGCGTCTGCACCTCCACGGACAGCACCGCCGGCAGATCCCGCACAATCGGCGCCCAGTTCTCCCCCGCATCCGGCGAGCAGTACACCTGCCCTCCCGTCGTCCCAAAATAAATCCCGCACTGATCCAGCTGGTCCACGCTCATCGCATCCCGCAGCACATTCACATAACAGTCGCTCTGCGGAAGACCCTTCGTCATCGCCTCCCACTCATGGCCGCCCGTCCGGCTGCGATACACCTGCAGCTTGCCATCCAACGGAAAATGCTCGCCATCGCTTTTGATCGGCACAACGTACACCGTCTCCGGCTCATGCGCATGCACATCGATGCAGAAACCGAAGTCCGTCGGCAGATTTCCGCTCACCTCCGTCCAGTGGTCTCCCGCGTCATCGCTCCTCATCACGTCCCAGTGCTTCTGCATAAACAACGTCTCCGGCCGCGAAGGATGCAGCGCAATCCGGTGAACGCAGTGCCCCACCTCCGCAGTCGGATCGGGAATATGATTCGACCGCAGACCCTGATTGATCGGCTTCCACGTTACCCCGCCATCCACCGTTCGAAACGCTCCCGCCGCCGAGATGGCAACGTACATCCTCTGCGAATCCTTCGGGTCCTGCACAATCGTATGCAGACACATCCCACCTGCACCAGGAGCCCAATGCGGGCCCGTTTCATTCTTCCGCAGTCCCGAAAGCTCCTCCCAGTTCTGCCCTCCATCGTTCGAACGAAACAGCGCCGCGTCCTCGATCCCCGCATACACCGTCTCCGCCTCGGTCAGCGAAGGCTCCAGGTGCCACACCCGTTTGAACTCCCACGGATGCGCCGTCCCGTCGTACCATTGGTGCGTCCCCGGCACTCCGTCATAGCCGAATTTGTTGCCCACCGCCCCCCACGTCTTGCCGCCATCCTCCGACCGCTGAATCACCTGCCCAAACCACGAGCTCGACTGCGAAGCGTACAGCCGGTTCGGGTCGACCGGCGAACCCTTCACGTGATAGATCTCCCATCCCGCGAAGTGCGGCCCGCTCACCTCCCACTTCTCCCGCTTCCCATCCGAGGTCAACACAAACGCGCCCTTGCGCGTCCCAACCAGCACTCGCACTCCGCTCATCGCTCTCTCCTTTCAATCGAACCTATCGAACTCGCAATCTCTAAACAGCCAACGGCCTGGGTGCCGCATGTCCGAATCTTCGAACGCCGATTCTCAATCAGCACCCAGGCAATCCGCAACAGAGAATCACGCTGATCCGTCAACCTGCATCACGCCGTCGGCTTATCAAAGTTGAACATCCACTGAACCCCAAACTTATCCGTCAGCATCCCGAAGTAAGCGCCCCAGAACATCTCCTGGGGCGCAAGCATCACATTGCCTCCGTGGCCCAGCGCCTTCGAGAATCGATCTACTTCTTCCTTGCTTTCGCAATCCACGCTCACGAAGAAGTCATTGCCCCGCGTCAGCGTCATGCTTGACATCGTGTCCGACGCCATCATCACGACCGGGCCCACCGTGAGCCGCGCATGCATGATCCTGTCACTGTCCTTCGCGTCACCCTGTTTTGTCTCGCCGAACGTCATCATCTGCAGCTCGCCTCCGAGCGCAGCCTTGTAGAACGTCATCGCCTCGCGACAGTTTCCATCGAAGTTCAAAT
Organism: Acidobacteriota bacterium; assembly: GCA_030853485.1. GTDB lineage: Bacteria > Acidobacteriota > Terriglobia > Terriglobales > Acidobacteriaceae > Edaphobacter. The sequence continues at coordinate 20,406 of JALYVA010000143.1, read as the reverse complement.
AAACGTGAATCCCCTTCATCTCTCATCTCCCGTGGTTTGATATTTCAAAGTTTGATATGTGAAAACACTGCTTCACGCCAACAAGCTGCGCACTCTAACATCCCGCAAATACAGCCCCAGCCATGCCAACCCTCCCAGATACACCGGAAACAGCACATGACTGAACAGCGGATCGCCCGCCCGAACGTGGATAGACACTGCGCCACCAAGATAGCCCGTCAGCAGCACTGCTCCGAGCAACGCCGTTCGAGGTGCCGCATACAACACCGTGCAGACCAGCAACAAGACGCCAATCGGTGTAATCACCTCCAGCGGCAAACCCAACTTCGTGCATACCGCTACGACCGGTGCCGGCTTTACAAACTTCATCACCGCGTCCATCAACAAAAAAAGCACCACCAGTGCACTGATGCCCCATCCCACCCATATCCGTCCCTTTCCTTCTCTCGAACGATCGTTCATCGAAACCCTTTCTCGAACTCTCAGCATCTACCTGTAACCGCGGTGGCCTTTATTTTTTTGCTCTCATTCCCGAAGCAGATCTGCTGCTGTCTTTGCTTTTCTCGTGGTCATCCCCGCAGGGGGGTCCCTGCTTTTCTGGTTGTCATTCCCGAAGGGAATCTGCTGTTGTTTTCTTTTTGTTACCACCCTGAACGCAGAGAAGGAACCCGGATCTCCCCCAGCCTGACAAGCAAGCCCTCAAACGACACAAACCCTCAACTCGACCCAAACCGCGGCAGAATCGGAGTCGGATCCCGCTCCTCCCACCTCCGCCTGGTCTCCTTCAAAACCCACTCCCGGTTCTTCGCCATCTCCGCCATCACCTCACACGGCGCGCCCGTCTTCTCGTGCCTGGCGCCCCACAACAACAAGTCCAGAAGCACCGGAGCCAGATCGATCCCCTTCTCCGTCAGCCGATAATTCACTTTCCGCGCATCCGTCTTCTCCACTTCCGAGGTCAATATGCCAGCCTCCGCCAGCCGTCGCAAACGATCCGCCAGAATGTTCGTCGCAATCCCCTCGCCCGACTCCAGAAACTCCCGAAACGTCCTATAGCCACGAACCATCAGATCGCGAACAATCAGAAGGGACCATCGGTCTCCAAAAATTTCCAGGGACACACTCACCGGACAGCCTGACCGCCGCTTCATTTTCTTCAACACGACAGCACCCTACAAGAATCGCTTGCGAATTACAAGCATAATCAAATAAGCATGAAGCCCCGTTCAAATCCCGGCGCTAGAGTCAACCCGCCTAAAGCAGGTAGCTCCCTCCAACCAACACGAAAATCACCTCAAATAAAGGTGAAACTGATGCCGTATTCCCTCCACGCCACTAGGTAAACTATTGACAGCGATCTTCCTTCACCCGCCTCTTCTCCACCTTTTCTGTTGTCATCCCCGAAGGGGATCTGCTTGTCGCTTTGTCGTTGCCTTTCTTGTTGTCATCGCCAAGGGGAATCTTCTCCCCCTTATCATCCTCCGGCTATTCCTTGTCGTCCGTAGCGAAGCCGAGAGGATCAGCCGTTACTCACATCAGCTCCGTGTCACAGCACAAAACCTAAATCCAAACCTAAGTCTCCTCTTAGGGAGCTTTGCGTAATTTTGACGGGAGGGGTACCACCCCAGCGCCCGCCAGCGAGCATCCAAATGACCGAACCAAGCACCGCAACCCGCGACCTTTACGCCGAGGCCCAGGCAGCAGCGGCCCACATCCGCACCCGCACGTCCATCACCCCGGGGATCGGCATCATCCTCGGCTCAGGCCTGGGCAACTTCGCCTCCCACATCGCAAACGCCACCCGCATCCCCTACACCGAAATCCCCCACTTCCCCCACTCCACCGTTGAAGGCCACTCCAGCCACCTCGTCCTTGGTGACATCGCAGGTATCCCCGTGGCCGTCATGCAAGGCCGCATCCACGCCTACGAAGGCTACCCCCTGGCCCAGGTCACCTTCCCCACCCGCGTCCTCGCACTCCTCGGCTGCAAAATCCTCATCGTCACCAACGCCGCCGGCGGCATCCGCACCTCGCTCGAGCAAGGCTCCATCGTCGCCATCTCCGACCACATCAACCTCACCGGAACCAACGCCGCCGCAGGCCCCAACGAGCCCCGCTTCACCGTCACGCCACACCCCGCCCAGCGCTTCTTCGACATGTCGTTTGCCTACTCCCTCCGCCTCCGCACCCTTGCCATCGAAGAGGCAGCCCGCCAGCAGTTTCTCCTCACCGAAGGCGTCTATCTCGGCGTCCTTGGCCCCAGCTTCGAAACCCCTGCCGAGATCCGCGCCTTCCGCACCCTGGGCGCAGATCTCGTCGGTATGTCCACCGTCCACGAGGTCATCGTCGCCCGCCACATGGGCCTTGAGGTCCTCGGCCTTTCGGTCGTCACCAACATGGCCGCCGGGATACTCAACCGGCCCCTCAATCACAAAGAAGTCATCGAAACCGGCAGGCAGGTCGAATCGCGGTTCACCTCTCTCCTCACCGCACTGATCCCTCAGATAGCCCAGATGGCCCAGATCGCCTCAAAGTAGGGCAATCCGAAGGGGGCGATCGAGTGCACCATAATTTGTTCAACGAATGTTCACTTGTCTTGCATATTCAGTAACTAACCAACCCACAGACTGACATCGAAGGCTACCCCGACCGGGTGTCCTAAGGAGAGTCGATGCAGACTGTGATTGAATCGCCGTCAGTCGTACTTCTACCGAACAAGGCCGTTGCTCCCCAGCTGCCTTCCAAACGAGACATCCGTCTCGAGGCCGGCGAATACATCGCCCGTCTCGCCCTCACGCCGCAGGAGCGCGCCGCAGCCTACCGTCTCCGCTTCCTCGTCTTTAATCTGGAAATGAACGAAGGCCTGGAGTCGGCCTATCTCGACGGCTTCGACAAAGACCACTACGACGACGTCTGCGACCACATGATCGTCGAGCAGCGAAAGACCGGCGTCATCGTCGGAACCTACCGCATGCAGATGGGCGATGTGGCCGGACGCTATTTTGGCTACTACAGCGAGCAGGAGTTCTGCTTCCGGCCCTATGAAGCCATGCGACCACAGATTGTGGAGCTCGGCCGCGCCTGCATTCATCGCGAGCACCGCTCTCCCGAGGTGCTCCATCTGCTCTGGCGCGGCATCGCGCGGTACGCCCTCGTCAACGGTGGACGTTACATGATGGGATGCTGTTCGCTCACCTCGCAGGACCCGCAGACCGGCCATGCCGTGTACCAGTCCCTTCGCGCCTGCATGGTCGACGAGCCATTGCGAACTGTACCCACTCCTGCGTTCGCGCTCCCCGCCGCCCCTGCCCTCACGGAAGCGGTCCGCGCCCCCAAACTTCTGCGTGCGTATCTGACCATCGGCGCAAAAATCTGCAGCGAGCCGGCGATCGATCGTGAGTTCAAGACCATCGACTTCCTCACCCTGCTCGACCTCCAAACCCTGCACCCGCGCGTAGCGGCGAGATTCCTCGAGGGATGCTGAGGTGAGCAGGCTTCGGTCCAACGTGAACCGTGCGCATTTCCTGTTGCGCGGCGTGCTGCGGAGTCTCCTGTTTGTCGGACTGCTGCTCGCGGCCGCAGGGGATTGCAAACTGCGCCGGCCTCGCGTAGGCGCCCAGGGTGCCGTCTGGATTCACCTCTGGTGCCAACGCATCGTCCGCGTGCTCGGCTTTCGCTGCAAGGTCGAAGGACCTCTCCCGGCTGCCGGCGCCGTAGTGTCGAACCATCTGAGCTACCTCGACATTCTGCTCTACAGCTCCGTCCAGCCCTTCGTCATGGTCGCCAAAACGGAGGTCCGGCGTTGGCCTCTACTGGGTTGGCTCACCGCGCAGGCAGGCACCGTTTATGTCGAGCGCGGCGGCGGACCCAAGACGTATCCAGCAGTCAACGCGGCCATGGCCGAGGCCTATCGGAGCGGCCTTCCCGTGCTCTTCTTTCCAGAGGGCACCACCACCGACGGACCGGGCGTGCTTCCGTTCCGCCGCGGCCTGTTTCATTCCGTTCTGCACAACAGCGTAAACCTGCGAGTCGCCACGGTGCGGTATTCGCTGGAGGATTTTGCGGTCAATTGCAATGCAAATGTCGAGAACGCTATCTGCTGGTGGGGAGACATGAACTTCGCGCCGCACATCTTTCGCCTGCTTGGGCTGCGCGGCGTGAACGCGCACATCCGGTTCGGGCATGAAGTTCTCGAGCGCACAGACCGCTTTGTGCTTTCGGAGACTGCGCATGCAGCAGTGGCCGACACCTATGCCCAACTTGGCGGCGAGGTCACCGAATCCGTCTCCGAAGTCGAACTGATCGGGACCTGATACTTTCCCATCTTATTTCGCTGTATGGACATTTAGCTGAGTTGAAGAACTGACCGTCAAGAATGCCATCTTGAGCGAAGCGTCGCACCATCCGCGAAGCTTCTCGCAGTCTCGCCGCGAGAGACATAGTCGAAGGACCTGCATACTTCCTCGAGGCACCAGCATTCGCACCTGGTTTCAACACATCTTGAAATGCGCCAGCCTGGCCTCTAAATCTCGATACAACTTAGTTCACCCTTACGTTGTCTCGCAGCTCCTCCACCGCCGCCTGCGCCTCTACTGCAGCACGCTTGCGGTGCATCCCCACAGCTGAAAACTCAATCGGCCCGTCGGCAAACCGCACCTTCGCCCGCACCCCGCGCAAACCAAGAAACTTGAAGACATGCGCCAACATGTTCCTGTCTCCCCAATAGCAGACGTCATCCTCCAACGTGACGCCTGGGTCGTTCCCCGGCCCAAGCTCGTACCGGAGCGACGCCGCCGTCACCCGCGCCCCACCCTCCAACACCTGTCCCAGCAAACCGCTATGGAACTTCAGCAATCCCGTACCGTTGCTCGTCGTTCCTTCCGGAAAAAACACCACCGGCAGCCCCGCATCGAGCGCCGCCTGCATTCCCTTCCTCGCCCGCATCGCCGACCCACCATGCCCCCGCGCCACATACACGGTCCCCGACATGGTCGTCATCCAACCCACTACCGGCCAGCCCTCAATCTCCGCCTTCGACACAAACACGCAAGGGTGCAGCGCCGCATACACCACGATGTCCAGGTAGCTCAGGTGGTTTGAAATCATGGCACCGCGCGCAGGAAAATTTCCCTCTACCTCCATCCCGATCCCCATCCCACGCAATGCACGCGCACAAAACCGATGCAGCCAGTCCGCCCGCTCCTCTCGCGTCTGCGGACGCTTCACCGCCAGCTCCGTCCCGGCCACGACAAACATTCCCATCAAACGAATCATGCGTCCCAAAGCCCGAAAAAAATTCACCAGATCAAGTCCTCACCTCTTTGCGTCAAGCCAGGGTCACAGCCGAATAGCTTCTAAGTTTTGTCGTCAATCCACAAGCGGGGTCTGTCACTCCGCAGCGAAGCAGAGGAATCGGCACTTGCTCCGCTCTGCTGGTTGCCATCCAAAGGGGATCTGCCTCGTCTATTTTTTCGTTCCGCAGCGAAAGGAGAAATCTGCATGGGTGGTTGCCGCTGTTCTCCGTCGCGAGCTTCAACCATGAGCATAGCCGAACACAGAGCATTATCCTGCCTAGCTCGATCCACATAGAGCCGCGTTGCAAATACCAAAATCATGAGAAAAGGTGTCATCCTGAGCGAAGCCTGCCGCAGTCTCCTCGCGACTGGCGCAGCCGAAGCACCTGCATTCCTTGTGAGCCGCGATCACACCTCTGTCGAGGCACATTCCAGCGGTAAGATCGTCCCGCGCGCATGTCGATGCACCTTAGCCGGGCTATCCTATCCTCAATGCTCCCGTCCGCCGCCCATACCGAGCCCATAGAGCAACCTCCTCCGCTCCACCACCACAACTGGCTCTATCGCCAGATCGTCCTCCCCATCCTTGCCCTTCTACGCATGGGAGCCACCCCCGAAAAGCTGGCCTGGAGCCTCGCCACAGGTCTCATCATCGGCATCAACCCCATCCTCGGCAGCACCACCATTCTCTGCCTCGGTGTCGCCTTTCTGCTCCGCCTCAACATCGCCGCATCGCAAATCGGCAACCACATCGTTTATCCCCTCCAGATCATCCTGCTCATCCCCTTCATTCGTTTCGGCAGCCGCATCTTCCACACTGCGCCCATGCCGCTGTCTGCCGCGCAACTGCTCCACGCTGCACGCGAAAACCCCGTCGCCCTTTCCCGGCAGCTCTGGCAATGGGAGCTCCACGCCCTTCTCCTCTGGGCCGCCATCGCCGCCGTTACCCTCCCGCTGCTCGCCCTGGCCCTTACTCCCCTGCTCCGTCATCTGCTCGTGCGCATCCAGCGCCGCCAGCAGTTCGGCGTGACGCTATAAAGCGTTCCCTCGCGGCCAAAGGGAGCGCGCTTGGCTGCGAGGAACAGTGTTGTCGATATGGCTTGGGCGTGTTGCCGCTGGGCTAGCGAAGACTTGCCGCGGCCAGAGTGGGCAGGACGACGAGCGTCTTGCTTCCGTCATAGCCGACAATCCCGCGCGAGATGATCCGTGGGTCGGTCTCGCGGTACGCTTCCACCGCATGATCCACGAGAAAGCGCCGGGCGCTGGCCTCGGTCTCGAAGGTGATGAAGTCGGCCGGGTGCGCAGCGACATCGCGGCGCAGACTTTCGAGCAGGTGGGAGCGGCTCGAAGGGCCGTACGTCTGGAGATGTTGAGGAAGGATTGGATCGGAAACCCGAAAAACCGCCACAGTGGCCCTGAGCGGCAGAGAGGCCGTCAGGAACAGAAATGCGAATGCGACGAATTTGCCCGGGCCCAGTAGCATCGCATCCAGAATGGACCAGCGAAAGAAATCGGAAAATCCCCTGAATGGGGGATGCGGGAAACCGGCGTGCGATTCGCCTCGCGGTGCAAGAGAAACGGAACATCCCGTCGCTTCCTGGCGGAATGACACAACAGGGCTGGACAGGGCAGATGCACACCCGCTTGGGCGACAAGGAGCACGGCAGATACCCCCTGATTCGCGAACGCCGTTTGCTGATTATAATGAGGGAAGATGCGGGAGTAGCTCAATGGTAGAGTAGCGGCTTCCCAAGCCGTTGGTTGCGGGTTCGATCCCCGTCTCCCGCTCCAGATTTAGTTCCATAACAATAGGGCGCCCGGCTGATTCGCGGGGCGCCCTATTGGTTATGTTCCAGAAAAAAACTAGCGGCTGGCTGTGGTCTGCGGCGCCATTTTGGTGTGGTCTTCAAGGGTCTGGGCCTCGGGCAGAAAGGTCAGGGCTTTGGCGATCTGAGGATCCCACTCGGCTCGTACCTTCAAGCCTTCGAGCTGGCCGAACTGCGAGGTGAAGAGATCGCCCTTAATATTCTCCTTGACCCAGTCACTGACACCGGCGATGTCCTGGTCGGTGTATTCGGTCTGGTTGTCTTTGAGAAAGGCCTTGAACTGCTGCATCACATTATCGTCCACGACGAAGTCTTTGGAGACGGTATGGCTGGCAAGATAATGCTTGCTGAAGTTCATAAACGCGTAGTGGATCAGCAGGCTGTCCTGGAAGTGATTCTGCTTGACTGCATCGATCTTCTCGTCGGGCGTGATGCCTCCACCACCGTAAACCGTGCGTCCAGCGTCCGTCAGCTTGACCTCGAGATTGCTCTTGTTGGCCTTGGCCGCATCGTCCCGGACGTAGTAGTAGTCGTAGAGCGAGACATGATTGTAGTTGCGCTGGATCAGACGCCCGGACGGCGTGTAGTAGTGATACGTGGTCAGGGCAAGGCCGGTGTTTTCGGTGATCTGGAAGACCGTCTGGACCAGGCCTTTACCAAACGTAGTTTCGCCGACAATCAGGGCGCGGTCATGATCTTGCAGGGCGCCTGAGACAATCTCCGCAGCGGACGCGGTGTTGCGGTTCACAAGCACGACAATGGGGAACTTCGGGCCTTCTTCGCCGTGGGTGGCGCGATAAACCTGGTCGGGAAAGGCACGGCCGCGCTGCGAAACCACGATCTGTCCTTTTTGGAGGAACTTGTCGGAGGTGTTTACCGCTTCGTTGAGCAAGCCGCCGGGGTTGCCGCGCAGGTCGAGGACGAGGCCGTGGATGTCGCCGAATTTGTCCAGCGCATCGCCCACTTCGTGGCTGGTCGTTTCGATGAAGCTTGAAAGGTGGATATAGCCCACTCCGGGGCGGAGAAGAAAAGCGAGATCCACCGACGGACGCGGAATCTCGTCGCGTACGAGATCGAACACCAAGGGGTGCGGGGAGCCTTCGCGGGACATGGCAACCGACACGTGGGTGCCCCGTGAGCCTTTGAGCATGGTGGCGACTGCGGCCGAGTCCATGCCGTCTGTAGATTTACCATCGACCGAGAGAATGACGTCGCCGGGCTTGATTCCTGCTTTATACGAGGGCGTTCCCTCGAAGGGGTAGAGAACGACAATCTTGGTCTTCGCGCTGCCGTTCGAGACTGGCTGCGGCTGGATCGTCATGCCCACGCCGTAGTACTTGCCGTGCTGGTCCTCGCGCATTTGGGCGTACGCTTTGGGATCGTAGAAGTTGGAGTGGGGATCGAGGACGTGGAGCATGCCGGGAATGGCCCCATCGTAGATCGCTTTGTCGGTCTTGTCGGTCGTCAATGGCTCGGCATAATTCTGCTCTACCAGCGAATAGACGTTGGTGAAGGAATGGAGCGAGTCGCGGAGGGTCGACTCGTCCGATGCCGACTGTGCCGCAACTTTCTGGTTGATCAGGGAGCCAAGGATCGCGCAGGTGGCGAGGAACAGGCTGGCGGAGAAGAGAGCGCGGCGAGTACGGGGAGCCATTGACTTGGATAACCTCGAGAAGGAGAAGCGGCGCTCATGAGTGGAGCTAAAACGGAAGCCGAAAAAGCCGTCCTGCGTTGGACGGAGTATAGCATCCAGGGGTGAGCCGGCGCGGTCCCTGAAGTTGCCGCGAAAGAGGGATTCGCTTGTTGGGTGCGTGGCAGTTAGAATGGGTGACGGATACCGTCCACGTCCTGTTGTGAGTCCAATGACGAGGCTTGGACAGGCCGCCCGCGCTGGATGTTCCGGCTGCGGATGCTGGGGAAGATACGAAGATAAGAGTGACGATGACTTTGAGAATTTCGCAGTTTTGTGTAGCGTGCGGCCTTGCTGTGCTCGCGCTCCCGGTAACGGTACTGGCACAGGCACCGCGCTACCAGAGCCCACTAAGTATGCCGTCGGCGCCGCAGCCGCAGCTGAGCCTGCCCGCGGCACCGCCGATCACGCCGAATGGAACCGTGGTCGAGGATGTGATCGTCCACGTCAACGACCAGATCATAAGCCGAAGCGATGTCGAGCGAGCCGAACAGCAGCTTGCCGCAGAAGATCAGCAGACCGGCGCGACGGGAGCGGATGTAGCGGATCGGCAGAAGAACCTTTTGCGCGACATGATCGACAAGCAGCTTCTGCTGTCCCGCGGCAAAGAGCTGGGCATCAACGCGGATGCCGAGGTGATTCGACGCCTGGATGAGATTCGCAAGCAGAACCATCTGGACACGATGGAGGATCTCGAGAAGGCGGCGCGGCAGCAGGGTGTTTCGTTTGAAGACTTCAAGGCGGGCATACGCGACAACGTTGTTACACAGGAAGTGGTGCGGGACGAGGTGGGCCGGAGGCTGCAGCTGACCCAGGGGCAGGAGCAGGCCTACTACGACGCACACAAGCAGGAGTTTACGCAGCCGGAGCAGATCAAGCTCAGCGAAATCCTCATTCCCACTCCGGCGGACGCCAACGATGCTACGGTCGCGCAGGCAAAGGCCAAGGCTGAAGGCGTAGAAGAGAAGCTGAAGTCGGGCGGAGATTTCGCTGAGCTGGCCAAGACCACCTCCGGCGGACCGACGGCGGACAAAGGCGGAGATCTAGGGCTCTATAAGCGAGGCGCGCTGGCGAAGGTGTTGGAAGACCAGACCTTCGACCTCAAGCCCGGTCAATGGACCCAACCGATTCGAACCCGGCAGGGCTTTGTGATCCTTAAGGTGGCCGATCACATTGCTTCCGGTGTTCCTCCGATAAAGGACATTGAACCCCAGATCCAGGAGGCGATGTACAACGAGCAGATGCAGCCTGCGCTGCGTGCCTACCTGACCAAGCTCCGTGAGGACGCCTACATCGATATCCGGCCTGGGTTTGTGGACTCCGGTGCAAGTCCGAAGGAGACCAAGCCGGTATTTACCGCCTACGCGCCTCCGGTGATAAAGAAGAAAAGGACCGAACAGAAGAAGCGCTTCGATCGCGGAGGGAAGTTCTCCACGGTTGCTAAAAACACGCCGTCGAAGGCGGTAGCACCCGTGGGTTCGGTGCCCCCGGCTCCCACGGCGGCAGCAGCGGCAGCAACGGTGCCTCCGCCGACCCCGACGAGCGGCCGTATGTCGCGAGCGGGGCAACGCTCGAAGCCGAAAAAGATGAAGCGCGAGAAGGTGCGCTACGGACAGGCACCGCGCAACTCGCTTCCTCCGGGACCCCAGGAGACCGCGACCGGAAGCGATACCGGCGCCGGCGCGAGCTCCGTGAGCGGAACACCCGGAGCGCTTGCATCCTCCGATGCGCCGGGAACTGCGATTGCCCCAGTCGCGGCAACGACGCAGACTTTTTCGAGCTCCGATGCCGATGCCGATCCCATGACGGTTGCAACCGTCGTCACAGGGAAGACCCGGTTCAGCGATCGCGAAAAGGCTTATGAGGCCGGGAAGAAGGCTGCCAAGGCAAAGAAGGTGAAAGAGAAGGTGGCCGCAACACCGACAGCCGAGACCGACGAAGAGAAAGCTGCCGCAAAGGTGCAGGCTGCGCCGCTCGGCCTGAATGGCGATACGGCGAAGAAGAAGAAAAGGACAAAGGTAAAAGGCGCGCCCAAGGAGCGTTTGCAGGCTAAGCCTCCAGCCCCGCCCAAGGCTCCGCTCGATGAAACCCCGTCGAAGGCACCGGATCGCGGAACACCTGCAGAGGGAGTCTTCGGTACCGGGACGCCCACCTCGGCTCCAGCCCAGAAGACAGACAAAACGACCTTGCCTCCGGTCACAACGCCCGCTCCAGGTGCGCCTCCGGGCGACGGACAGGCGCCGGCCACACCAGGTTCTCCCATTTCTACACCTGCGCCGCAGTAGGCTCCGGCGCAACCACCTGTTATTGCAACCGTGGATCCCAGTCGGACGGCCACAACGCAAGTTCATCGAACGTGAGCAAGGCAACGAACGCGAGGGCTCCCGGCTCTCGCGTTTCTGTTTTCTGGGCAGGATCGAGTGTTGGCCAGCGCGGTATGCTGAAAGGGAATGAAAGATTTTTTTATAGAAGATGCCGCGAAGTTCGACTGTATGACGGTCACGACGTATTTTGTGCTCTCCTCCTTGCAGATTCGGGAGAAGAAGCAGGGCGGCCAGTTTCTCGCACTCACCGTGAGTGATAGGACGGGCACCCTTGAAGCGCGCATGTGGGATGAGGTCGCCGAGGCGATTACGTCATGCTCGGAAGGGTGCTATGTCAAGGTGCAAGGCGACATCTCAAAGTACCAGGGCAAATTTCAGATCACGTTGAAGAAGCTTCGCCTCGCGGCGGACCACGAGATAGATCCGGCGGACTACCAGCCTTCTACACGATTCGACATTGAGCAGATGTGGGCAGAGCTGCGCGGCTATGTGGACCGGTTCGAAAACCCGGAACTCCGTCGCTTGGTGTTCGCCTTTCTCGACGACGAGAAGATCGGCCCTGCGTTCAAGTGCGCTCCGGCCGCCAAGCGTCTGCACCATGCGTGGCTCGGCGGATTGCTTGAACACGTGCTGACGCTGGTGCGAGTTTGCCTGGCCGCAGTCCCCTTCTACCCTGAGGCAGACCCCGACTTGTTGGTCACGGGTGCGATCCTGCACGACATAGGAAAGGTGCGCGAGCTGGAGTGGAAATCGAGTTTCAGCTACACACTCGAAGGCCAGATGATCGGTCACATCAGCATTGCCCAGGGAATGCTTCGCGAGAAGGTGCAAGAACTGGCGCCTTTCCCGGACAAACTGCGCGTTCTGGTGGAGCACATGATCCTGAGCCATCATGGTAAGTACGAGTTCGGCTCCCCGAAGCTGCCGATGACACCAGAGGCGATCCTGCTGAGCGCGCTCGATGATCTGGAAGCGAAGATGCAGGCGGTGCGCAACGAGTTTGCCGCCGCGGCAGCCGGTGGTAAAAGCGGCGATGAGGTCACCGACTGGGTGAGGAGCATGGACCGGCCTTTGCTGAATACAAAAAGATATCTGAAGGACGAGTAACTCGCGGGTCTGATGAAGAGGGAACGCGCTTTGCTGCCGTGTGCTGGAGACTGCTGGTGACGAACAACCCAATTCCAAGCCGAAACTGAGACAGCGGAGAACCAGCATGGGGAACAGCACGAAAAGCTTGGCTGAAAAAAACGTTTGGCGTGCAGCTGCAGCCGTATGCCTGTCGCTCTCGTTCGTGGTGGCAGGCCCGCGGATGGGTGCGCAGACGCCAGACCGCGTCGAGCTTGCGAACGAGACCGTGCCCTCCCAGGGTGTGGATGCCGAAGCAGCTTCTCGGATCCTGCCCGATGCTCCCGGAATGCAGGCGACAGCCGACCCGCAGCCTGGACGAAACATCGGCGGAACCGTGACCGACAGGAGCGGCGGCGTGGTGAGCGGCGCCCTGATAATGCTGTCGATGGCTCCCGGTGTACCGGCCCGTACGGTGACAGCCGATGCAAGTGGCTTCTTCAGCTTTGCCGGCGTACAGCCGGGGACTTACACACTAACGGTGACCGCGCCGGGGTTCGCGAGCTGGAAGTCCAATCAGATCGTTCTGCACGCGGGCCAGAGCGTCTATGTGCCGCACATCGTATTGACCCTTGCGACGGCGAACCTCAGCATAGACGTCACATTGACACAGTACGAAGTAGCGCAGGAGCAGGTAAAGGCGCAGGAGAAGCAGCGTGTGCTCGGCATCATCCCAAATTTTTACGTCAGCTACGTGTGGGATGCGGTTCCTCTGACAGCAGGGCAGAAACTAAGCCTTGCCTTTCGGGAAGCGATCGACCCCGAAACCTTTGTGGGTGCGGCATTCGGGGCCGGCATCGCGATGTGGCAAAAAGACTATGTCGGTTATGGAAATGGCGCGCAGGGCTTTTTCACGCGCACTGCAGCCTTGTACGGCGACAGCTTCACCAGTTCACTGATCGCGGGTGGGCTATTGCCCGCCATTCTTCATCAAGACCCGCGCTACTTTTATAAGGGAACCGGCAGCAAACGGTCTCGTGCTCTCTATGCGTTGTCAAGGGTGCTCATCTGCAGGGGGGACAACGGTAAGTGGCAGCCGAACTACTCCAACGTGGTTGGGAACATGATGTCGGCAAGTATTTCGAATGCATATTACCCGCCTGCGGATCGTGGCGTGAGACTGACCGTCGTGAATACGTCAATCGGGTTTGCCACCGGTGCCGTGGGGAACGTCTTTCAGGAGTTTTTCGCCAAGGAGATCTCGACGGGGGTGAAGAAGAATCCCTGAGCTTGCTGCCTGGTGTGCTGTGGAACGTGCCCTCTCCGGCCTGGCCACTCTACACAAACGAAGACCTGTTTCCCTGGGCCTTGCGGCGCACGGGGAAACGCACCATGGACGTGCCGATGCATGGAAGACAGGAGGCATAGGGCCTGGCGAGGGGGTAACGATAGATCTCTTTGCGATTGTTACAATCTAAGTTCATCCGACTTTTTATGGCGCGTCGGGCGCCGGCAAGTGAGCGACATGTTTCGATTTTTTACGGCGGGAGAGAGCCACGGCGAAGCCCTTGTGGCTTCGGTCAGCGGCATGCCGGCGGGTGTGCCTGTTGCGCAGGAGTTCATCGATCGCGAACTGTGGCGGCGGCAGAAGGGTTATGGGCGCGGAGGACGCATGCGTATCGAACGCGATACGGCTCACATCCTCAGCGGCGTACGGCATGGAAAAACGATTGGCTCGCCCATCGCCATGGTGCTCGCGAACAACGACTGGAAGAATTGGACAGAGATTCTGCCTGTCGAGACGGGGGATGCGAGCAAGCACAAGGCGGTCGCCTCGCCGCGGCCCGGCCATGCCGATCTGGCCGGCAGTCTCAAATACGACTTCCCCGATGCGCGGTATGTGCTTGAACGAGCCAGCGCGCGGGAGAGTGCGGCGCGCGTCGCTGCGGGTGCAATGGCAAAGCTGCTGCTGCGGGCACTCGGGGTTGAGATCGCGAGCCATGTCATTCGCGTCGGCAAGGCGGAGTTGCAGCGGGCCGCAAGCTGGAAGGAGATCTTCGCTCTTCAAGAGAAGGACGAGGTGCTTCTGAACTGCGTCGATCCGGAGAGCGAAGCGGCAATGAAGGCTGAGGTGGATGGGGTGCTGCGAACCGGCGATACCATCGGCGGCGTGTTCGAGGTCGTGGTGCATGGCCTTCCGCCGGGTGTCGGCACCCATGCCAACTGGGACGAGCGGCTCGATGGGCTGCTCGCGCAGGCAGTGATGAGTTTGCAGGCAGTGAAGGCGGTGGAGTTGGGACGGGGGGTTACGGCGGCTGAGTCGCTAGGCTCGGCAGTGCATGATGCCATCGGCTATCAGGGTGAGGGTTTTACGAAGTTTTCGCGTGAGCAGAATAATGCTGGTGGCGTCGAGGGCGGGATCTCGAATGGCGAGGACGTCGTCGTGCGCGGCTATTTGAAGCCGATCTCGACCCTTCGCCGCCCATTAGCATCGGTCAGCTTTGAAAGTCGCGAGCCGGTCAAGGCAGCGTATGAACGCAGCGATGTGTGCGTCGTGCCGGCAGCCGGGGTCGCAGCGGAGGCGATGGTTGCTCTGACGCTGGCTCGTCTGGTGGTCGAAAAGTTTGGCGGTGACTCGCTGCGCGAAATGCAGCGGAATTTCAACGGCTATTGCGAGCAGATTCGAGCGTATTGAGTGGTGGCAAAGGTGAGCGACAAAAAGCTAGATAAGATCAAGATCCACACCGTAGTAAAGTGGCCGGACCCGGTGCTGGCGAAGCCGGGAGAGACCGTGACGGTCTTCGACGCGAAGCTGAAGAAATTGGTAGATGAGATGTTCGAGTCGATGTACGTGGCGCAAGGCATTGGGCTGGCCGCACCACAGATCGCCATCTCCCAGCGAATCACCGTCATTGATGTAAGTTTCAAAAAAAATCCCGAAGAAAAGATCGTTCTGATCAATCCGGAGATCGTGGAGCGCGAAGGCAAGCAGGTCGAAGAAGAGGGCTGCCTGAGTCTTCCGGAAATTCGCGAGAAGGTCTCTCGAGCGGCGAGGGTGAAGGTAAAGGCCCAGGACGTGTCGGGCAAGTGGTTCGAGATCGAAGGCGAGGAGCTGCTCGCCCGGGCGATGCAACATGAGATCGATCATTTGGATGGTGTGCTGTTTATCGAGCGGCTGAGCCGGTTGAAGCGAGACCTTGTGATTCGGAGGATAAAGAAGATGATCAAGAATGGCGAGTGGTAGAGATGCGAGGTGCGGAGGTAGGTCAGAGGCAAAGCGCGGCAGCAGTGGGATCTGATCTCGAGCTTGCGAACAGCCCGAGCAGATGATCCCGACCAGACCAGAATGCACCCGATCAAGTGACAGCACGCGCCTAACGGGGCCGTCCGGCAGGAAACCCGGCAGGACACAAGGATAAGAATGAGGCTGGTTTTTTGTGGCACGCCAGAATTCGCAGTGCCGACGCTCGACGCCGTAATCGCGGCCGGGCATGAAGTTGTACTCGTGACCACGCAGCCGGACCGTGCCGCCGGACGCGGCATGGAGATCCAGGTTCCCCCGGTCAAATTAGCTGCGGTGGAGCACGGGCTCGAAGTCGTGCAACCGGACAAGATCAAAAACAATCTGGAGTACCGCGCCCACCTGGAGCGAATGGAGCCGGACGCGATCCTTGTGGTCGCGTATGGCCGCATCATTCCGCAATGGATGTTGGAGCTGCCGCGCTTTGGAAACATCAACCTGCATGGTTCGCTGCTCCCGAAGTATCGCGGAGCGGCGCCGATCCAGTGGGCGGTGGCAAACGGCGAAGTGGTGACCGGCGTAACGACCATGCAACTCGACGCCGGGCTCGACACCGGCAATATGCTGCTTGCGCAGGTGGTTCCGATCGGGCAGGAGGAGACAGCAGTGGACGTGTACCGGACGCTCGCTCCCGTGGGTGCGGCGTTGATGGTGGAGACGCTGCGCCAGTTGCAGGCCGGAACGCTATTTGCCCAGGTACAGGATCATTCGCTGGCTACGCTCGCCCCCATTTTGAAGCGTGAAGATGGGCTGATCGACTTCTCACGTTTGGCGCAACAAATCTATAACCGGTGGCGCGGGTTTCAGCCTTGGCCCGGAGCGTATACAAGCGCGCGCGGGAAAAAGCTGATTGTGCACAGAATGCACTTGGCGCGTCATGCTGCGGAAGGTGAGCCGGGAACACTGCAGCTGCAGGGAGAGTCGATCACTGTTGTGTGTGGGGGTGGAACTGCACTGCGCTTGGACGAGGTGCAGATGGAGGGAAAGCGCCGAATGGGTGCCGCGGACTTCCTGAGGGGATACCAGATCAAGAGTGGCGAGCAGCTGGGCACATGAAAAAAACCAATCAAGCCGGCGATGGTTCCACAGGATCGCGCAAGTCCGGCGCGTTGGCGGGCGTGCGGAGGCGTCCGGCTTCCGCAGGGCCTACGGCTTCGGTCCAGGTGTCTACGGCGAAGATCACGCCTTCGCGGCTGGCTGCATTCGAGATTCTGCGGCTGGTTGGCGAGGGCAAGGGGCACAGCGACGAGTTGCTGCACACAGAGCGGGTGGATGCGCTGTCGTCTGAGGACAGGAACCTGACGACGGCGTTAGTCATGGGCGTCCTGCGCTGGCAAATTGCGCTTGATGCCAAGGTGCACTCTCTGCTGCAACGTCCAGAGCAGAGGCTGGCCGAGCCCGTTGCGATTGCGTTGCGCCTCGGAGCTTTTCAGCTGCTGCATCTGGAAAGAATTCCTGCGCACGCGGCGTTGAGCGAAAGTGTGGAGCTGTGCCGTGCTGCGGGCGAGCCGCATGCGGCGGGTATGGTGAATGCGGTGTTGCGCAAGGTGGCTGCGGCCAAGCCAACATCTCAGAAACGAGATCTGACGCAACCCAAGCTTACCTCTCCGATTTTTGAGTCTGCGGCCGCGTTTGCGGCGAGGCTGGGGCATCCGCGTTGGCTGGTGGAGCGTTGGGTCGCCGCGTACGGGCGAGAGGCTGCCCTGAAGATCTGTGAGGCGGACCAGCAGGAGCCGTCCGAAGGCGCGATGTTTGCAAGAACCGAAGAAGATCTCCCGCACATCGACGATGGTTCGCGGCTCGCGGCGGAGCTTTCGGCTGCGGCCATGCCGAACGCGAAGCGGGTGTGGGATTGCTGCGCCGCGCCGGGAGGAAAAACCTTGATCCTCGCAAAGCGCTTGGAAGCGACCGAGGTTGTGGCAAGTGACGTAAGTGCGCGGCGTCTGGCGCAGACAGAGGTTCGATTGCGGCGGTATGCCTATGCAGAGCGGGTGCGGTTTGCTGTCGCGGATGCTGCGGATGCGAAGGGGGTTGAGGGAGAGTTTGATCTGGTCCTTTGTGATGTGCCTTGTTCGGGAACGGGAACTTTGGCGCGAAATCCGGAGATCCGTCATCGCCTTCGAGTTGAGGAGCTAGCGCGACAGGCGGACCGGCAGAAAAAAATTCTGGCCGGGGCTTTAGCGCGGCTCAGCAGAGGCGGGAGGCTGGTGTATTCGACCTGTTCGCTCGAGCAAGAGGAGTGCGAAAATGTTGTGGATGCAGTGCTTGCGCGTGGTGGGCTGCGCCGGGTGAACGTAGAGGAATTGCTGGCGGGGATGCCCGGTGACGTGCTCTCGCGCGGGGTGGAGATCGGGTCGATGGTGCGGGACGGTGCTTTGCGTACGCTGCCGGGGGTGCATGGGTGCGATGGATTCTTTGCGGTGGTTCTGGAACGCGAATAAATTTGCGAGCAGTTTTTTGCGGATTTCCCTTGAAATCGTGCGAATTTAGGTGTCTTTAAGCGCACTTTTGAAGTGTTTTTTGCCACTTTTGCGCACTTTTGGACGCACTGATTTTTGCCCAGGAAGCTGCGCCACTCCTTCGAAGTTTCTTTCGGTATGTCTCCCCGGAGACGGGTTCCGGGAGCTCCCATGCTTACTTGCCGAGGGTGATGTGAACGGCCTGCCCCTTGAGGACGCGGTGGCCGGCGGACGGGGTCTGCCCGACGACGGTGCCGCCCGAGGAGAGGGGCTGGGGAGATGGTACTGCCACGGCAGGTGGGGTAGCCGTCGGCGGAATCCCCGGGGCGGGGGACGGGGCGGGTGCTGGGGTCTTGAGATCTTCGGCGCTGGCGATATGGAGGCCCGAGGCGGCGGCGCGCGCGGAGGCCCCGGCGAGGCTGAGACCGGCGAGAGAGGGCATGACGACGGCGTCGGGGGACTCGGGATCCTGTGCGGCATCGGGCATGGCGCTGACCAGCAGGCTCACCCGGGGTCGGTCGACGCCCGTGGCATTGGGTGTCGGGGTCTGGGCGAGGACAAGGCCGGGTTCGCCGGTCGCGAGGATGTGGGCCGCGACGCCGAGTTCGAGCGAGAGGCGACGGATGTTGATGGAGGCGGTACGTTCACTTTGCCCGAGGACGTCAGGGATCGCGACCTCCTGAGGGCCGAGGCTTTCGGTGATGCGGACGGGCCACTCGCGGCGAACGGTGGCCCCGGGTGCGGGCGATTGGGCGAGCACGCGGCCGGATGGGGTATCGGGGGAGTAGAAGCGATTTTCGAGGGTCAGGGTGAGGCCAAGGGCGCTGGTCTGGCGGCCGGCATCGGCTAGCGTGAGGCCTGTCAGCGTAGGGACTTTCACCTCGTGGCCGTGGATAGCCAGACGCATCGTGAGGAAGGCCGAGACAAGCGCCACCAGGAGCATGGCGAGCGAGCCGAAAAGCACGTTGAAGAAGCGGTTGATGGCCGAGAGGTTGACTTTCATGGGGCAGAGACAGGATACAGGCAGGAGGTTCCCTGCTTGCGACGGGGCAAGACGAGATTTTCTCCTTTGCTGCGCTCCGCTCTGGATGGCTCGTCACCTTTGAAAGTGCGGCTTAGGACGCAGAACGGCAGGGCCAGAACAAGCAACAGCAGATCCCTTCGTGATGGGCGATGAGAGAAGCAGCAGCCGACAGACTGCTGCGAACCCGCCCTATGAATCTTCGCACTGGCCGGATGCCAAAGAGAATGGGCGGGACATAGGGTCATCCCGCCCATCGAAGTTCTCTATGACCTGTCGAGCGTGTAGACCGCTTCATAGAGCCCTGGATGCGCTTCCCCGAACTGATGCCCCAATTGGATGATGCCCTTCTCAAAAAGCTCTTTGAAAATTCTTTCCTGCGCTTCGATGCTCTCGGCCTGAGCGTAGTTCACGACAGATTTTCCGTCCATGCTCTTGTGAATACTTATGGACTTCCAGCCAGAGACCTCTCGTGCGACCGACGCAGCGCCGATCAAATGATCGACGAGAGCCTGCTGGTTCTCTGGTTTCACCGTGAATACGTTGATCTGAGTAATGACGCCGCTGTTCGCTTCGATTGTAGGCATAAGTTCGTCTCCTTTGATTTTGTTCTTGGGAGAGCCGCTAACGATCGGTTCATCGGAAAGTAACACGCCCAAGACCGGAGTGCAGAAACACTCCTGCTTGTCGCGGGTTCACACACGTTGTGTGTGCAAACAGAGCCTTCCTGGCGGAAGGTGGCCGGGCTTACCTTTACCGACCCGCCCTTTCTCGACTGCCTTCGATCCTGGCACAATGGCGGGCTAAAAGCAACTTAGGCGACACCCTCGAAGGGATGCCATCCCGTAGCTAACGATCCCGATAAATTGAAATACCTCATTGGCTCGGAACTAGATTTCGTGACAGCCTGATTCTCCTTGCGTGACAACCAGAAAAGCCGCAGCAGATTCCTTTCGGTGGAAACTGAAGGGCAGACGAGGGAGCTTTGCGAGCGCGGGGGTGCGTCGCAGTGAGTCACTCCCCGACGAGAACGGGCTCCTGTTCGAGGGCGATGTGGAAGCGGCTTTGAATTTCGTGCTGGATGAGATTGCGAAGACGGACAACATCTGCCGCGCTCGCGCTGCCCTGGTTGATCAACGCGAGGGTGTGGCGGGAGGAGATTCCAGCGGCACCGTGCGTGAAGCCCTTCGAAAAGCCGGCCTGCTCCAGCAGCCAGGCGGCAGGGAGCTTGATGTGGCCCGGGTTTGCCGGCCAATGCGGGATGGCCCTCAGTTCGATGTGAAGCGTTTCGGCAATGGATGCGAGGGCGGCGGCGGGCACGATAGGATTTTTGAAAAATGATCCTGCGCTGCGGCTGTCGGGTTCACCTTCGACAAGGAGCATGCCTTTTGCGCGGCGGATGTCGCGGACAACATGGTAGACGTCC
>JALYVA010000127.1 GCA_030853485.1 Acidobacteriota bacterium | reverse complement strand
CACTTCAATCTGACGCAGCAAGTTCACTACCTGCTCAGCTGTGTGCTTCTTCCTTCGTGCCATGTCCAACTCCCTGAGACAAAGTCTCTCTCATAAAAGCTGGTTCAAAAAATGCCGGGCACTCCACACGGGCATGCGCAATATGCTTGCTCAGGCAAATCAAATTAACCAACAACGCTTCGGGGTTTCTTCGCGTGTGATGGTTGGTTCCCTGCTAGGCATAGAAGCCGGAGCAGCGGCAGAGGGCGAGGGCGTAACGGTCCTTGGACACTATCCGGAATACGTCAATTTAGCTGAAGAGCTAAATGCAAATTACTTCAACGTTCCAACCGCGGAATGGAATGCCCTGACTCCGTCTGAACAATGGTCTAAGAATCAAGGGTTTATTGATGAAGCAATTGCCCGCGGAGACCAATTCAAACTTGCCACGCCTCTCGATAAGACAAGGCCCGGAAGCTTCTACGAAAAAGAAATTCAATATCTAACAAGCAAAGGCTATCAGCTTAGCGGGGATGGAACAACAATGACTATTCCTTCAAGGATATCGATAAACTGATGCATATAACCACGGACTCGAATTGGCCAAGGGTTGTTGATGATTTCGCAAAGTTTCTTACTGATGCTGGCTTGCAATTCCAAACCCGCAAAGAAGAGGCAGTGTTTAGCAACAAAACACTGCAGTATGGTGGCCAGAGCATAAACGTGCGAATTGTGTCAGAGAAGGGTGTTTGGTATGTTGAGATTGCAGATGCTTCTCATCAGTCTAATGAGTGGTATGACGCGGCAATACTTCGCGATTTGATCCTCGGTCCTGGTGAAGATGTGTTGTCCTTACAAAGCCAGATCGAGATCATAGAAACAAATTGGGCAGCCATCAATAGTCTCTTTAGTCCCAGTCAAGAAAAGCACACGCACCCGCGGCTTGCGATCTTGCGAGAGGAGCGTGCGAAGCGGCGCTTCCCGAATCTTCTATAGGTATGCGGCCAACGGCTTATGGCATCGCATTCCTCTCCGGTGAGGGCGCAAGTACGAACTCGGTACTCCGCACCGTTAGGATGGGGATGCACCACTACGATGCAGCCAACTTCAACGTACGACTGCACCCCACTTTCTGCGCGTTCGTACATTTTAATCGAATCACGTTATACCGCCAAAGAAAGAGACACAGAAAGCGGCTTGGATTACTTCGGGGCCAGATACTACGGGTCTACGATGGGGAGGTTCACTTCGCCGGATGACGGCAGTGACCAAAGCCCCGGCGACCCGCAAAGCTGGAATCTCTATAGCTATGTTCGTAACAATCCGCTCAAAAATACGGACCCAACGGGGAATGCGTGTGTAGGCGGCGTAGACGATGATCGAGGCGGTGAGACGTGTGCTCAGGTAGATGCCGCAGACGCGGAATACGCCCGGCAAGGTAGAGCATCCGCTACTGTGACGGCGACACCGGGCGACGCTGTAGGTTCTTTCCTGCTGAATGGTTTTTTTGCTCTGAACAATGTAGCGAATAACTACTTTGCTGGTCTGACTGGTCTGCGAGCCACCTCAAACATAAGCCTTGGAAACGATTGGACGGGAGGGGAGCTAACCTCGCCATGCAAGGTGCTCTCTTCTTTGTCGGGCCAGAAGGAGAAGCTGGCGAGGCGATCAATATCACCGAGAAGGGTCTCGCACATATTGCTCAGAGGCATATGGCGGACGGGGCAAAGGCGGCTGGAAAGAGTGTTTTCAACGCGGGTACCGATGTGAAAAGCTTGATTCAAGCAGCAGCGTCAACTCCCGGTACGACAAATGCGGTAGGCAACATAGAGCGAGTGGTGCAGGCTGGAACTACGGTTGGGACGGACAGAGCCTCAGGCGCTGCAACTTCTGTTTACACCGTGGTCACGAAGCAAAGCGGTGAACTCGTGACGGCCTTCCCTGGCCGTCCTTAGAAGAGAGGATCAGATGGGCCTTTGTGTAGCTTTAGAAACTGAACTGGGAGAATCTATCGCTATGATCCCAGATGACCAAAACGCGCTTCACCGATTGCTTCCCGTCCCCGGATCGTCGGACGAAATGTTGGCGGCAGTTGACTGGTATGGAGACACGGTCTTCAACCACTATCAAATGAAACGGTTTTTGGCTGAGTGGAACAATCTAACAGCCAAAGCAGCGACGCCTGGTGAACAGCGTCTATTAGATGAAATCGAAGCTTTAGCTGTACGGTGTCAAGAATCAGGAGATCTTTACCTGAAGTTCATAGGTGATTAACACACGGCATCATGATGCAGACCAATTCATCTACGACTACAACTCACGTTTGTGCACCTGCGTATAAATTCACCGGCAAAGAAAGAGATACGGAAAGCGGCCTGGATAACTTCGGTGCGAGGTATTACGGATCGAACATGGGGCGCATGATGAGTCCCGATCCACCAGGCGGCGACTTGACCAATCCGCAGTCTCTAAACCGCTATGCGTATGCGCTAAATAATCCGCTAACGAACACCGATCCAACCGGCCTGTATGTCTGCAAGGACGGGGGGAAATGCGACTCAGATCAAGACCAAGCCTTCGAGAAGGCTCGACAAGCTGATCTGAAATCGAAGGATGCAAACGTGGTCCGAGGGGCTGCGGCTTATGGCGATCCCACGAAGGACAATGGCGTCACTGTGGGGTTCGGTGATCCCGGCAAAGGCAACGACGGCATTACATCGCATGACTTGGGTGTGGGGGCTGACGGAAAGCTCAGAGCGGTGGAGAACGTCACCATCAGAGATGGTCTCAGCGGGTCTGGCCTAGATGCGGTTGTTGGGCATGAAGGCAGCCATGTTGCCGATGCGCAGGACTTCGCCTCGACGCTGACCATGGGCGGCAACTTCGACGTGTCGAAGAACCTAAGCAAGTATCAGACGGAGTTCAAGGCCTATATGGTCACAAATTCGATTATGAATAGCCAAGGCGACAAGGGGTCCTATGGCCAGGGATGCGACGGAGGCCGGTGCATCTTAGGCTCCGGTGTGGGTCAGAGGCAGGCGGGCAACACCATCAACCAGTTGCTAGCGAATCCGGCGAATGGTTATGGCGTGACGCCTAGGTCTCCGGGAGCGTTGCTCTATCCATCGCTGACGGTGCCAACCGTACCAAAGTAAGGGGATCGCTATGAAGAAGTGGAATCAAGTCGTGGCCGGACTTCTCGTGGCGGTTCCCGTCTTCGGGCAAACTGGCTCATCGGCAACAGTTCAAGCGGCTCCGGTCTTGCAAGGAGCCGCTCTACCGATGTACCCGCCTATCGCTAAAGCCGCGCACATAACCGGGAAAGTCATCGTGCAAGTGACTGTCAAAAATGGTCAGGTTGTTAGAACCGAAATCCTGTCCAAACCCGATGTCGCGTCCGGGCAGCGATTTTTGGAATCACCGACAGTCGAGAACTTGAAGACATGGCGCTTCGGCGTCAATGTGACTGGCGCGTTCCCGGTGACCTATACCTATGAAATCTCCGGTGAGCCGACCGATGACCCCACCAACGCCCGAGTTGAAATGCTCCCTTCTCTGGAAGTGAAGATCACGGGCCGACCTGTAAAGCCGACCTGCAACGACTGTGGAGCGACGCCGTCGGTGGTTCTCCCGCGTCATCCAACTGGAGCAGGCGTCAGCCATGAGGCCGGTCATGCTCAGGGAACGTCCAAACCGTAGAGCCATCACAGTCCGCCGCTAGGAGCAAGAGCACGTTGCTTCGCATCGGGTTGACAGGGACAACAACCCGGATCGGGTGCTGCGGAGCAACTAAAAGTTTCTCCCTTAGCCCGCCTCCGGCCCCCTGTTGTCCTCCCCAGCGACGCGCGGGCTTCGTGCGGCCTCTCCCCTGGGCAGAAAGTGAGTACGACGAAGAGAAGTCGGGGCTTGGAGGCCAGCGGTCGGGGTCAAGTCGGCCCCAAGTCGCAGGGGTGTCGGAGTCACTAAAAACCCCTTCCGATCAATGTCCATGTGGGGTATAGAGCCGCCCGCGAACGAAGGAAAAAGAACATACCCGGACGGCGATCCAAAGCCGCCCCTCCTAACGATAGAGAGGAGATGCAGCGATGGCACTTGTTACCAAGACCCGTAATCCCGAACTCCTTCCGCAACCCAACTGGAGGCGATGATGCGCGATCATCTTCATGCGCGGGCCGTGCAGAACTACTCCCAGCAGACGGTGCAGAATCGCCGCGTTCTTATCGGCTTCTTCATCCAGTCGTGCAAGGTGCGCGGGCCGTCGGAGCCGGTCGAGGTCACGCGGCCCGTGCTGGAGCGGTATCAGCGGCTTCTCTTCCACTACCGCAAGAAGAACGGTGAGCCTCTGAGCTTCCGGTCGCAGCACTCTTGCCTGGTCCCGTTGCGCGTATGGTTCGATGGATGACGCGGCAAAATCACATCCTCCACAACCCGGCCTCGGAGCTTGAGTTGCCACGGCTGGGCCGTGCGGCAGATCTCAAGATGCAACTGGTTTTCTCAACACCGGGTCAGCCACGCGGACGTGGCAGAATCGAGCGTTTCTTCCGCACGGTCAACGAGATGTTTCTGTGCACTCTCGACGGTTATGCCGCCAAGTCGACGCGTAGACCGAGCCTCACGTTGGAAGCATTCGATGCTTTGTTCAAGGCTTTCCTCCTACATACCTACCACTCCAGGCCGCACAAGGAAGACGAGCTTACACCCATCCAGAAGTGGGAAAAAGGCGGTTTCCTGCCGCGCATGCTGGACTCGTTGGAGAGGCTTGACCTTCTGCTGGTGCACGAGGCGAAGGAGCGCAAAGTCCGTCCTGATGGCATACACTTTCATCGCCTCCGATACTTGTCTCCAGTCCTAGCGGCGTAGAGATACTTCCGTTCTTTGCTACAGAGCGAAAGATTCGACCCTCAAGGAGGGCGCTTTCTGTGAGCCAGGCATCGATGGCCGCTTTCACCCCGAGCGGGATGGCAACTGTCCGGATGCGATTTCCCTTCCCGCGCAGATCGGCGATGACCCATCTACCGTCCCGCTGCTGCACGTCCGAGATATCAAGAAAAGCGAGTTCACGGCGGCGGAGAGCGCAACCGACCAGCAGAGCCAGTACCGCGTATCCCGCTTCCCTTTCAACGTGCTCCGGTCAGGCACGCGTAGCAGATCCTTCGCCTGTTCTCGCGTTAACCAATTACCCATCCTGTTCCCGCGCTGCGCCACGTTCGGGATGTCTGACAAATTGCTGGCCTCTTCCCCGCCTATCAGCCCATTGCGCCGGGCCTCAGAAACCAGGCGCCGGGCAGCCGCGAGTTTCACGTTCACGGTCGAGGCCGCCAGACTGTTCATCGACGCCTTCCACTCCTGCAGCAGAGCACGTGTCAACGGTCGTCCAGCGGCAAACGCGAACAGATCGTCCAGTGACTTCGAGTAGTTTCTGCGCGTGTTCGCCGCAGTCACTGAGTTCAACACCATCTGCTTCAGCAGCAACTGAGAGGCCGTCAGTTCTCCAGAACCATCGCGATCCGTCAACACCGAAGGGCTAAGCATGATGCTCATACCCTCCTTATACGACTTTTATTGTGACAAATCGCGACAAATAATGTGATCACGAAACGACACCGAATGTGAAAAGCTACAGGCAAACATCGCGGGAATGATCGCAAGGAACTACTGATCACGGTCAGCTCCCCGCGAGAAGAGCGTAGAAGCACGTGAGAGCACCTTCCAGCTTCGAGATAGCCTCGGGCGCAGCCTGCCTATTCACCCCTATGCCAGCATGGTGGCGAAGAGAACCCGATGCTCAATCTGGAAAACGACTGCATGCGTGAGATTGAAGCAAAGGGCGAACGCTTGTCGCGTTCGCCCCGAGAAGTTTGTACTGGCAACGGAATGGGTATCCGAGTTCCGATCCACTCAGTCTGAGCAGGGTCACCAGTACCAGACGAAGAAGTTGCTCAGGTAGGCGGTAGTAGTCTGAGCCGTAGTGGTCTGATTTGCTGCGCGGCCGTCAAGCTGAAAATTCGGCCCGATGGACTGAGCCCATCCGGTTGACTCTGGCACGCTGGTGACACCATTGTTCAAGCTATACGCTACACCATCGATCCATGCAGTGTCGTATGTGATGGTGCTGGAACTGTGCTCGGTTTGCACCTGAACGTGGTGCCAGACGCCAGTGGAAAACGCGCTTGTAGGACAAGTAGTAACGGTGTCTTCCCAATGAGACCCACCATTTACGTACTTCGTGATTTGCCACTTGTTCCCATAAGAGCACTGGACACCAAGCAAAAATAGATTGTTAGCGCTCGGAGCATGGTTAAGATCGAGTTCAATTTCGCCCACCGAAGAACCTGGTGCAAGGAAGTAATACACGTCATAAATGAAGTGGCCCGCTGCGCTGATTGATGAAGCGGAGTTTGCGCTAGTAAACGGCAGCTGGTTGAACCAGCGTACCCCGCCACCAGGCGTATCGTTTGTAAAGACGAGCTGGCGAGAAGCCTGGTTTAGGCCATAAGTCTCGTTTGTGACAGGATATGTTGTACTGTAGTTCGACTTCCCGCCGTTCGTGCCGCAATCTGGTTGGGTCTGCCAAAGGCCCACATAGGGCAGCGTTCCATTCGCTCCTTCTCGCCCCCAGCCCACTGAGTTTGCTGGACATGCGGTATAGGCGCTCGTGGCATTGCTATAACTACCAAGCGTTTCGATATCTGCATAGTAGTGCGTGCCGACCGGCGCCACAGCACCTCCCACAACCGAGAATGGGATGTCGGTCTCACAGTATTCTGAGCCTGCAAAAGCCTTCACTCGGAGGATGTGTGAACCCGAGCTAAGCTGGCTGTCGACCTGTGTGTTGTACGAGGTCACCGCGGCAGTTGTCACGTTTCCGCCGTCGACGTTGTAGCCCATTTCCGTCGTAGTCTGCGCGTGACAAGTGGGAGCGGATGCGACCAGGTTGAACGTTCCAGCAAGGGTGGCGCTTAGCGTAGGGGCGATAACGTTGACACCTCCCCCAACTCGGACGGTGATGCTGTAGTCGCACTCTCCCCCAGAACCGTTGTAGGCCTTGAGATGAATAGCGTGTTCCCCCCCGCTTACGTCGTTAATCGTCACCATCGTCCAAATCGGGTTGGCCCCGAAGGACTTCGTGCTGCCCGTATCGACCGAATATCCGAAGTTGCTTACCGCTTGTGAGTTGCAGGTGGGAGCCTCCGCCTGCAGATAGAAAGGAGAATCCACGACTGTATCTGCAAGTGTAGAAGGCGCTTCTACGGTGATCCCATTGACCTGAGCGTATGCAAAGGTGACAAAGAATGTGGGAAAGAGGAGAACTATCCTGCGCAGAGTGAGCAAGCACTTCACGTTCATATGGCATACCTCTTGATGAGTCGAGATACGGAGAGTTGAACTAACCGCGTATCTGCGTTAGAGGCTTGGGGTTGATTCCGGGTGATCTGGAGCATAAACTTTTTCGCAGCGGAGGGTCAGTCGCCTGGCCTCTGGCTACTCACCCATCAACGCGAAGACGACGACGCAGCCGTAGCCGGTATTGCGGAGCGATCACAACGAGGAGATCACCATTCAGGGTCCGATTCTGAGGGTTGACGGCGGCCCGGCCGGCTCCGTCATTCGTTTAGGTGAGTGTAGCCAGCAAACGATCAGTTTCGGATTTACGATACGTCAGCGCGTCAAGAATAAGGTTCGCGTAGGCGGAAGCATCCTTGCCCCGTACGAAGCTGCGCAGTTGGTCGAAGCTTGCCCGGTAGGTGTCGTTTTTGAGCTGTGCGCGAAAGCCGTCGCAGGCGAGGATTGAGTCGACGATCATCTTGCAGTAAACCTCCCACTTCGCGTTGGCCGTCTTGCGCGCGATGTTCTGTTTGGCGGTCATGTCGATGGCTCCGCCTGTTGGCGACTCCGGGTAAAGGGGCGCCCAGCATTCGCCGCGGCCAAGGTGTGTGGAGGACGCCGGGTAGCCCGTCGCCTCCATAAAGATGGCGCAGGCAAAGCAGGATGAGAGCTTGGTCGTATGGGCGCCCACGGCGATTTCGTACGGTGTTCCAACGAGTGATCAAAATCCTTAGCATTCATCTTGGAAGTCAAGCCTAAATTGAGGTTGTTACGAGTGAAGTGTTTGGAGACAGGCTTGGGGAAGGGTGATGCGCGTTCCAGCCCTGAGCAGACTTGACCATGGCGTTGAGTTGGACGAGCAGTTTCCGCATACAAGCTACGAGAGCGACTTTGGCTGGTTTGCCCGCTTGCCGCAGATGCAGGTAGAAGCCACGGATCGTCGGATTGAAGCGAAGGCCTGCGACTACGGACATGTACAAGAGCGCTCGTAGATGGGCTCGACCACCCCAGATATGGCGTTTCCCGCGAGACTTTCCACTGTCATGGTTGAACGGCGCCACTCCAACCAAGGCTGTGATCTGTTTCCGATTCATCGTTCCAAGTTCAGGCAGCTCCGCGATCATACTGCTGATGAGAACGGGCCCAACGCCGGGAACTGAGTTCAACAACGCTGCTTTGCGGTTCCATTCAGGGTTCTTGTCGATGAGTGTCTTCAGCCGTTCATCCACCTGCTTCAGCCGGCCCTTGAGGAAGCGCACCGTCACATCGATATCATTTTGAGCGTCACCACGCAGCGACATGCGCCGGTTGCGTTCCGCCACGATCATCTCGACGAGCTGGCGGTGGCGTGTGACCAACTGGTCCAGTTCATCGAGTTGCTGGTCTTTCACAGGGCGACACGGTGGTTTGACTGCTTCCGCGAAGTGAGCGAGGATCATGGCATCGATCGGATCGGTCTTGGCCAGCCTGCCCACAGCCCGCGCGAAGTCCCGCACCTGACGAGGGTTCACGACTGCTACCGGCAGTCCTGCTTTGCCCAGCCGAAGCGCCAGCTCATATTCATAGCCGCCAGTAGCTTCCAACACAACCCTCTGAGGAGAGAGCTTCTTTATCTTGAGAGTCAACGCCTTGATGCCCACTTTGTTGTTCTGTTCTGACCAGGCTTCGCCCGTCGGTCGAACGGCTATATCAAGACCTTCCTTGGAAACGTCAATGCCTATCGATACCTCACTCATAAAGCGCCTCGCAGCTTGATGTCTACCGTGTACTCGCGCTTGCCGGATACGGGCTCAAAGCGCGGCCCAGGCATTCATTCGAGCTACTTGGCAGCAGATGTGGCGACCCATAGCTAAGCTCGATCTTTGAGATCCGCGTACGAACGATCAGCCACAGTCTCAAAATACAAGCGTACGACTTTTGACGTTTGGTGTAGTGATCCCTTAAGGCTTGCGCGTGCCGTGAGCTCATACTCGTACTCGCGCGCGGTCTGAGCTCCCGCCCGTTCGCGCGGCTCGACTTCTTCCAGCTTGTTATTGACACTCAACTGGTATTCTCCGATTTAAGTTCCGCAACCTTCATAATTCGGCAGGTGTAGCATCATCTAAAATGCCAAGGCATCATTCACCGCAACTGCGAGCTCCTGCTCAGACCCCAAGTAACGTTCTGTGGTTTGAATCGAAGAATGACCTAGCAAAAATTTTATTTGCTCCAGATCTCCACCCGCCTTGCGACAGAGCTTTGCGCATGTTCTCCGTAGGTCGTGCGCGCCGAACCGTTCGATACCAATCTGCTTCGCGGACTGCTCAACGACTGACCATACGGCCCAGTCGCTCAAGCCTTCACCCTTCGGCTTACCAGCCTTCGTAACCCTGCGCAGCAGCCGCCCGTCTTCTACGCCTGCGGCGGTCATCCACACGTTTATTGCCTGCTTGACCCACAACGGCACCGCGATAGTGCGGATACGCCGCCCCTTCCCGCACAAATCCGCCAAGACCCAGCGCCCCTCACGCAACTGGATTGTCTCCACGTCCAACATGGCCAGCTCGTTCCTCCGCAGAGCGCAGCCGATCAAGAGAGCAAGGATAGCGTAATCCCGCTTCCCTTTCACAGTGGAGCGGTCTGGGACCGCAAGCAGTTTCTTTGCCTGCTCCTTCGTCAGCCAATTTCCCAGACGAGTTCCCTGTTGCCGAATGTTCGGCACATCCGTCATCTGCGCCGCCTCTTCCGCCCCAATGACTCCGCCACGCCTCGCCTCAGTGATGAGCTTGCGGACGGCCGACAACTTCACATTGATCGTCGACGCACTCAGATCTCGGTCCAGCAAAGCGGCCCGAAACGCCAAGATGAGTGTTCGAGAAATGGGCTGCTCACGCTCTAAACAAAAAGACGCTAGCTCATCCAGTGCCAAGCCATAGTTCCGTTTGGAGTTCTCTGAGGCCACACCGTTCAAAACCGCCAGGCGAAGCTCATGACTTAGGCCGTATGCAGGCAAGTACGCCGGCTCTATGGGAATGAGAGCGAGCGAAGGATCAGGCATCGTCGCCGTCCTTCATCTCTGCCCCAAGATCGACTCTCAGCCTTGCGACGATACCTTCGAGGTCCTGAATGCTGGGCAGTTCATCCTGTACGGGAGAGGGCAGTTCCCGCGTGACTCTGTAAGAAGCGACGCCAATCGGCTTTGTGATGTCTTTGAAAGAGTATTCTACGATCGCTCCCTCATGGCTTTCGCAGAGCAAAAGGCCGATGGTGGGTTCGTCGCGCCCGGTCCTGATCTCGCCGTCAACGGCTGAAAGGTAAAAGTTAAGCTTGCCGGCGTACTCCGGCTTGAACTTGCCCACCTTGAGTTCCACCACGACATAGCAATGCAGCCGCACATGGTAGAAGAGCAGATCTAGGTAGAAAGTCTGGGCTGCCACCAGGAGGGGTACCTGGCTCCCAACAAAGGCGAAACCGCGCCCGAGTTCCAAAAGCAGGTCCCGCATGTGCAGCAATAGTCCTCGCTCGAGCTTGCGCTCTTCGAGCGGATGCGCAAGCGTGAGGAAATCGAAGTTATACGGATCACGCAGGACCTGGACGGCCAGCTCCGACTGCTCGGGTGGAAGCGTCCGGTTGAAATTTGTGATGGATTTGCCATCTCGGGCATAGAGGTCGCCTGCGATCATGTGGCCGAGCACGTCCCTAGTCCACCCCTCCTGGACGGCTGCTCTCAGATACCAATCGCGGACTACGGGCTCCTTGACGCGGTCCAGCAGGAGCCGGAGATGGCCCCAAGGCAATGTTGCCACACGCTGTGGCAACATTTCAGGATCGGGCCAAGCCTCGGCAAGTGAGCGCATGTACCGGAGATTTCGAGGGCTGAAGCCCTCAACACCCGGAAAGCGCTGCTGCAGGTCATGGCCGAGTCGGTCTACAACCCTTGCTCCCCAGCCCTGCCGCTTCTCGCGGACGATGATCTCCGCTCCGATGGACCAATAAAGCAGAACAAGCTCGCGCGAGATGGCCAGCGCCGCCCGCGTCTGGGACCGCGCGATTCTGGAGACGATCTCCTCCAGAAACTCTGGGTAGTCCTCCGGAATAGGGCTGAGCTTCGTCATAAGTGAATATTGCCACGGTCTGTGGCAATATTGAGTCTACCATCGGCTACCTTCTACAACTGACATTGTCGTGGGCAATCGGGACCAAACCCTTTACAACGACCACAGATCCCCCAATCGTTACCTCCGGCGGGAATGTCCTTAACTGACTAAACTAGCCCAGTTCGTCAGAGACTGATTGAACCCCGCCGTCCGGGTGCGCCTCTTTCCCTTACTGCTGAAATGGATCACCTACGCGCGCTCGCAATTGAGAGCCAACGCTGGGCAGCATGCGCGCAGCACGGTTGTGTGAAAAGATCAGAGGCGTTTGCCCCTGTTCCGCCGTCGGCCGAAAGCGCTACTACGTCCCACCGAATACGCATCGTGTACGACAGCATATCGCTCATATTCGGCACGATGGCTCCGAAGTCTTCGGCTTGAGGAAGAAGTCGGTTGCCTTCTATGCCTGTTCCGGCCGCGACAAGGCTTGTCCGCTTTTTTTTCGTTCCGTAGGCATACGAGGCCGGACCGATCGCCTCGAATCGGCTCGCGCTGACGCTGCCGACCCCGACGACGAGGCATCGTTCACGTCCACCATCGCAGCCATTGCCCAACTGCGTGGAGGCAGTTGCAGAAAGCCCAAATGAAGGCTTGCCGTCGGAGGCGCGCCGGCGAATCGGTGATGCTGCCACGGAGGATGCGGCGGCCCAGTGCCCCATCTACCTCTGCCATGACGGTGACAAAGGGTTGCGCGGCCTGTCTGATTTTAACGAGCGCGCATTCATGACCGCAAAACAACGTTCTTGATTGCAGGGCTACAAGAAGGTCTAAGACCGGTAGAGAGGCCCCGTCGAATAAAAAAGCGAGTCTATTCGATAGGCAATGATGAGGCAGATTGCGTGGGCGACTGTCCCTTGGGCCGATGGAGAGACTTTTTCGCGGGTTTTGCCTTTCCATTGAGCAACTCTTCGGCTTCAACGACAAGCATTGCCAACGACACATCAAGGAGCGTTGCGAGATCGTTCATCGTACGCATTGTTGCACTTTTTGCGCCTCGCTCAACATCCCCCATGTAGCGCAAGCTGTAGCCGGCAGCCACAGCAAGATCCATTTGAGAAAACCCTTTCCTCTCCCGACGTGCTAGAAGCACCTGACCAAATGCTTGCTCAAGAGTTGATGGTCGTTGTCTTTGAGTCCTGGCCACAGGCTCAATCTTTTCTGACGTTACCGTCCGCGTAAGGCACTATAGTGCCTAACTCAAAACACTTAGCTCCGATGCGCATCCCTCTAAAGCGTCTCATCGCGTAGTCGCTTCGCTCGGATAATAATCTCTTCAATAGGAACGTGATAGAACATCGCGAGCGCGTCCAATGACCGGATTGTCATGCTTTGCGTGCCATGTTCCATCGTTCTGATGGACCTTAAGCCGAAGTTTGTCGCCACCGCAACATCAACTTGGTTAAGGTCTTTTACTGAACGCAAGTTTAGTAAGACTCGGCCGATTGCCTGTTCCAGAGTCAATGATTCCGGTTTTTGGAAATCCGCCACACCTTCATAGTCGACATTGACGCCGTAATTTAGAGGCACTATAGTGCCTACCAGGCTGGCACTATAGTGCTTATCGCGTTGAAGCGTGCCCAGACGGGGCCGGTGCCTTCCAAAGTTTCTGACTACTCCGTTCTCTTAGCCAAGTGAGGCTCTATGAGTTCCGAAGCTGCCGCATACTTCCCGAACGAACTCGCCGAAGCTCCCGACACTAATGCGGGGATAGACGACGGGTGTCATTCGCACGCCGACTCAACGAGTAATTTCTCCGTAGTTGAGCCAACCGACGAGCAGTTGCTCTCGCGGGTTGGCTCCGGATCCAGAGATGCTCTTGGGCTCCTCTTCCGCAGGCACGCCCGGGCCGTATTCCATGTCGCCTGGAGAATCCTTCGAAACGAATCTGAAGCAGACGACCTCCGCCAGGAAGTTTTTCTGTATCTTTCCGAGCGATCACAACACTTCGACGCCCAGAAGGGTTCCGGGTCTTCCTGGATCATGCAGGTGACATACCATCGTGCAATCGACCGGAGGCGCTACCTGGACTTTCGGCAGCACTACAGCGCGGAAGAATTCGACGAACAGCGGAAGCCCACCACGGGAGCACAAGCTTCCCCTGAAACACTTGATGGGAAGGCAATTCGAGATCGCCTGAAAGAACAACTCACTCCTGCCCAACAGCAAACCTTGGAACTTCACTTTTTCCAAGGGTATAGTCTTCGTGAGATTGCGGAGAAAAACGGGCAAACGGTCGGAAATGTCAGGCACCACTATTGATCCGGCCCTCCAGTATTGCTACGCGGCATAGGTTACGTTCTTTTGCTGGAAGTAACTCCGGATTCTTGCTGGCTGTTTCTGGATGCTTCTGAGGCTACGGGCGGCTGAGCGGGTGAGAGCTTTGGCTGTTCTTGCGGGAGCGGCGGTGGTTACGCTGTGTTTGAGGTCGGCGTTGAGCATCTCGTCCGGGTTCAACTCCGGCGAATAACTGGGCAGATAGAAGACCTCGATCTTGTCCGCGTTGTCGGCGAGCCATCGCTTGACCAGCTTCGAGTGATGCACTCGCAGGTTGTCGAGGATGAGGAAGATCTTCGCCTGTTGCAGCCGTGTAAGCCGCTGCAGAAAGCCGATGAGGACCTTCGCGTTGAGTGCGCCGGAGAACACCTTCCAGCGCATCTCGCCCTTGTTGGTGACAGTCGAAATCACGCTCAGGCCTTCGCGGCGGCTGTTGATGCGCAGCACCGGCGTCTGCCCTTTGGGCGCGTAGCCGCGTCCGCGCACATCGTCGGACCGCAGCCCTGTCTCGTCGCCCCAGTGAATCTCCGCGCCCTCTGTTTTTGCGCGTTTTGCAATGGCCGGATAGGTCTCCTGGAGCCACTTGCCAACCGCCGCCGGCGACTGCTCGTAGGCCTTCTTCAAGGGCTTCTGCGGCGTATATCCCCAGCGCTTGAGGTACTTGCCCACGGTGCGCACCTGCAGACGAATGCCGGTGCGCACCTCGATCAACTCGCTCACCGCCTGGCGCGTCCAGAGAGCATAGT
>JALYVA010000112.1 GCA_030853485.1 Acidobacteriota bacterium | reverse complement strand
CGGACGTGACCGGTTCGGCGAAGCTTCCTGCGGGCACGGAGATGTGCATGCCGGGGGACAACATCCAGCTGGAGATTACGCTGCATACGCCGGTCGCGATGGAGAAGGGTCTGCGCTTCGCTATCCGCGAAGGCGGCAGGACCGTCGGCGCAGGTACGATCTCCGAGATCATCAAGTAAGGAAAAGCAGCACAGCTAAAGTTTGGTTTTTAGCAGGCGAAAGCGGCGAGCTCCGGCTTGCCGCTTTTCTGAATTACTCTTTTAAGAGATAATCAAGGGGGAAGAGCGTGGCCTGACCGCTCCTCTCTCCGTAGAAATCAGGATTTGGTAGCAGGGACCATCACCCTGTGTTGCGGCGTGTCGTTACGCTGCTTGCCAGCCGAAGTGGCTGGCCACGTTAGAAGGAGATTCACTCAAATGCGCGAGATCATTACCCTGCAGTGCCCGGAGTGCAAGAACCGCAACTACTCCACGACGAAGAACAAGAAAACGACCACGGGCCGGCTTGAGTTCTCGAAGTTCTGCAATACCTGCCGCAAGCACACGGACCACAAGGAAACCAAGTAAGTAGGGAGCAAGGGCAGGGAGTAGAGGCGCGGCTCTCATGGCTTCTGCTCCCCTCCGGCCGTAACCGGGGGAGTAAGCTCAACGGTTAAACTGTCGGTCTCCAAAACCGAACTTCTCGGTTCGAATCCGAGCTCCCCCGCCAGCTTCGAGTAACAATGTTAGAGAAACAGACAGCATGCACCACAATGAAATTGAGGCAGTCCCTATGGCCAAGACAATAGCGGTACCTGAACAGTCCAGCACCGGCTTGCAGCAGCTGAAAGCGCAACCCGAGCGGCTGAGCCTTTTTCTGAAGGACGTCCGAAGCGAGATGCGCAAAGCAGTGTGGCCGTCGCGCGCGGAGGTGCAGTCAACAACGACCGTCGTTCTGGTCACGGTTTTCATCTTCGCCTTCTACTTCTGGCTGGTGGACAACCTCATTGGCCGGGCGATCGAGGCCCTGCTGCACACCCTTACCAAGCACTAGGCAGCAATTGAGTCTCTCCTGTGTTTCCAGCAGGGGCCGGTAGAAAGAAGTGAAGTAACGATGCGCGAAAAAGGCACAGCGATGGCGGCAGCAGAACAGAAGCCGGAAGAGCAGCATCTCGAGGCGACACCCGCAGCGGGAGATCCGTCCACGGAGCAGCTCGCGCCGCCGGTCAACGAGAACTTTAAGTGGTACATCATTCATGCCTACTCGGGCTTTGAGCGCAAGGTGCGTGAATCGCTTGAGAGCCGCATCACGGCGTTCGGCCTGCAGAACCGCATCGGCCGCATCATGATCCCGACTGAGCCCGTGACCGAGCTGCGCAACGGGAAGAAGTACACCATCGAACGGGTCTTCCTGCCGGGCTATGTTCTGGTCGAGATGGAACTGGACAACGACCTGTGGCATGTGATCAAGAACACGCCGCGCGTCACCGGCTTTCTTGGAACGGGCGACAATCCGGTGGCGCTTTCCGAGCAGGAGGTCAGCTCGATCCTCTTCCGCTCCGAGACCTCGGCCGGCAAGCCCAACATGAAGGTCAAGTTCGAGAAGGGCGAGCAGGTCCGCATCAACGAAGGCCCCTTCGCCAACTTCACCGGGGCTGTAGACGATATCAACGAGGACAAGCAGACCCTCAAGGTCATGGTCAGCATCTTCGGACGCTCCACTCCGGTAGAGATCGAATTTTCCAAGGTCGACAAGGTCGTCGACGAGTAGGTCTCCCCGCGAATTTCCAAGTAGCGGGAGTCAGGTTTCAGCAGCACCCATTCAGCAGCAGGCATTCGCAACATCATGCCCGCGCTAGAAGCATAAAGAGGATTCACAGCGATGGCACCGAAGAAGATCACAGGATACGTCAAGCTTCAGATCATGGCCGGTAAGGCCACCCCTGCCCCGCCGGTTGGCCCCGCACTTGGTCAGGCGCAGGTCAACATCATGGAGTTCTGCAAGCAGTTCAACGAACGGACCAAGGGTCCCGACCTCGCCGGACTCACCATCCCGGTGGTGATCAGCGTCTACGCGGACCGCACCTTCAGCTTTATCACCAAGACGCCTCCGGCTCCGGTGCTCCTGCTCAAGGCCGCCGGTATCGAGAAGGGCTCCGGCACTCCCAATAAAGAGAAGAAGGGCAAAGTGACCGAGAAGCAAATTCTCGAGATCGCTACCCAGAAGATGCCGGACATGAACGCCTCCACGGTCGAAGCCGCAGCCAAGACTATCCGCGGCACCGCGCGCTCGATGGGCATCGACGTCGTAGCGTAACTAACAGCGAAGATCCACCGTACTTTCCAGCAGGGGCCGCGGAAATTGTTCGCGGCCCTTGCCGTCTTTAGTTGCGGGGATCAACCTCTGTCGTTCGATGTTTCCACCGAATTGCGAACTCGCGCGGTACCTTGAATTCCAGAAGCAGCTTCTTCTCCAGAGGTGCTCCGCATCTCTCCATCGAACGCTCCAGTACATCACGGAAGCTAGCGGAAACACCATCGTCGAGGTATGCGAGTGGCCACCCTGCGGCATCGGACGCGCTCAGACAGAGCCTGTGGTGGTGTTGTCTTGAGCACGTTCCGCTTTGGTTTTCGACGTCGTCTCTTCGGCATCACGGGCCGAATCGTCCATCCGATCTGCATGGTGTGGTCCTGTACCTCTGTAGTCTGGCGAGTGCTGCATTGCGGATGAAAATAGATCTTCGGACCGGATAGAAACGGAATACTCAGGCAAACAGCGGCCGTTGCGCTGCTTTCGAGTCAGCATAAGGAACCTCTCGTAACGGAGGTTTCTTTGCATCCCCTGTCTCTCCGGTCAGTACCGTATCCATCAATCTGCTCCGCAGTCCGTACCTCCGGCACGCTTCTCCTACAATGTGCGACGTTCTTCGGCAATACTCCTGCGAGGCGAAGTCTGCGTTGCCGAAGCGCTTTTCGTAGTCGGTCACCAAGGAGGGAAAGTGCTCACGAACGAAGCTCAGGTAGGTAGGACGTGAACACGGCTTGAGAAAAAGCGGATTGGCTGCCATAAAGCAGGCCCTCACCTCTGCGGCGCGACGAGCCATTCCGTCGATGGCTTCGGGCGAATCGGTAATGCCAGGCAGCAGCGGGCAGCATAGAATCCCGGTGCGAATGCCCGCCTTGCGCAGCCGGCTCACCGCCCGGAAGCGCAGATCCGGGCGCGGCGCACGCGGCTCCAGTAGTCTTGCCAGCTCCGCGTCCTGTGTCGTGATGGTGATATGCACGACCAGCTCGTTGTATCGCGCTATCTCAACTAAGAGATCGATATCCCTTTCGATCATGCGGGACTTGGTCACAATGCCGAGCCGGTATCCGCGCTTTCGCGCAAACACTTCCAGCAGACTGCGCGTGATGCGAGCCGTGCGCTCAATCGGCTGATATGGATCGGTGGCCGTGCCCAGCGCGATCTCGACGGCGGGATCGATCTTCTTCAACTCCTGCTCCAGCAGCCATGCAGCATTCTGTTTAAGGAAGATGATTCGCTCAAACAGAAGCGGATCGCGAAAGTCAGGCTGGGCCTGCGTACCAGCCAAAACAATCTCAGCCAAACCCTGCTCCACGTTCGCCGGGGGCGTTACCGGAAGAGGAGCTTTCGGGGCCATAAACTCATGCGTA
Organism: Acidobacteriota bacterium; assembly: GCA_030853485.1. GTDB lineage: Bacteria > Acidobacteriota > Terriglobia > Terriglobales > Acidobacteriaceae > Edaphobacter. Next base: position 19,269 of record JALYVA010000112.1, on the reverse strand, counting down.
TATCGCGCATAACAATATTTGCACCCGAACTCGCAGCCGCGGTACGGGTTGATGCTGTAGGCCGTCCATGCGCGTCGCTTTGAGACCGACCAGTTGAGAAGGCTGCGTACCTTGAGGGTCTTAAACTCGATCAAGTGACCCACGTCGGCATGGGTTCCTTCTGCGGCCATGCGTGCGATGCCGACCGGCTGTTTGGGGAGGATTGGGAAGAGTTCTGTGCAATTTGCTTTCGCCATTTGTTCGCCCTATGATGACGAGGGTAGGCGCACATCTCGAATCCGTCAAGAGCAATTTAGTAGACTTCAACGCATGATTCCTGTCTTGACGGGAGTGCGGCCGCCGTTTCGCTTCCGGCCCGAAACCCCGATGAGCGATGTCGACCTGATGCTCTTCTGTGCTGCGAATGACATCGCGCGTCTGGAACGCGAGGTGGATGGGGAGATTCTCGTCATGTCGCCGGCAGGAACCCGCACTGGGAAAAGGAACGCGGCGATCGTCGGCGCACTCGATGCCTGGGCGGAAGCCGATGGGCGTGGCTTTGCCTTCGACTCGAGCACCGGCTTTACCTTGCCTGACAATTCCATACGCAGCCCGGACGCGGCATGGATCGAGGCAGCTCGCTGGAACGCGCTCAGCGAAGCAGAAAAAAACCGCTTTTCACCACTTTGCCCCGATTTCATCGTCGAGCTTCGATCGCCTTCCGACGACCTGGCCACACTCGAAGGCAAAATGGAGCAGTGGATGGCGAACGGTGCGGAGCTGGCATGGTTGATCGATCCAGTCGAACAGGCTGTCTCGATCTACCGTTCCGGCGAGTCTCCCGAGATCCGCCATCGGCCCACGTTGGTCCTCGGAGGCGATCCGATCGCGGGCTTTGAACTCGCGATGGCTCGCATCTGGAATTGATGGCGGGACCCAGATGCAGAACCGACGATGTATAACAGGCATTCCGCCGAGGTAGATCAGAAGCTCATGTCCGATCCCGCAGCCGCTTCCGTGCTCAGCCAACTCTCTTCCCGCGAGCCCATCTTTCACCGTTCCGAGTACGGCACAACCCGCCACGACTTCGCGGAGATGACGACGGAGGACTTCTGGGAGGTCGGTGCGTCGGGACGATGTTATTCGAAAGGCTATGTACTCGACGAGTTAGAGAAACGTCACTCGCAGCCTCAGACCGAAACATGGGAGACCAGCAGTTTTCTCTGCAAGAGACTGTCTCCGGACGTTTATCTTCTGACCTACACGCTGCTGCAGGACGAAGTGCGGATCACACGCCGCACCACAATCTGGCAGCATACAGCTGCAGGATGGAAGGCTGTCTTTCATCAGGGGACTGTAGTCCTGGACGAGCAGTGAGAGGCCAGACATACTTCCCCGGGCTCGCGAGCTACACAACCTCGGTATCTTTCGTATCGTCAGACACGCCCTTGGCAGCTACCACTTCTGTGCCGGCTGATCGAGTGAGCCGGGACTTGAGCTGCTGAGGACATACCGTTTGCGGTCGACTTAGGTTTCTCTAAGGTGCGTGTAGTCCACGTCTAACACCGACGTGGGATTCGTTAGAAATTTCTTGTCTGTATCTTCTTGGGAGATGGTCCCTCAAAATTTTGTCAGATTGTTCGCGCCAAGCAAAGAGCCACTCGCCGCGTGGGAAGGTGCCGATGATGAGTTGCGGCGCTTTAGATCTGCCACTGGGAATCTTGCGATGGACTCTATGCTAAGTTGCTTACCAAGCCCGCGGGTTGAGGTCTAATGTTCACGTAAGACGCCTTCGTTGGGCGTAATGGGCCACGTTGTAATTATTCGGCTCCTCCGAGCGATCTTGCGGGTAAGGAGAGCGTTTGGGTTTCCACAATGCGGAGATTGTAATTGCAGGCGGCGGCCCGATTGGGTTGGCTGCAGCCATCGCGCTCAGGCAGGCAGGGGCGGACGTGCTCATCGCGGACGCGCTGGAGCCGCCAGTGGATAAGGCCTGCGGTGAAGGCCTGATGCCTGACTCTCTCAGCGAGTTGGCAAAACTTGGGATTGATCTCACGCGTGAAGACGGCGCGCCACTACTCGGTATTCGTTTCACGGATAGCCATTCGACCGCAACCGCGGATTTTACCGGCACCGACGGCCTTGGTGTGCGCCGCCTGGCTTTGCATCGAGTGCTGCTGGACCGGGCCGCTGCCCTTGGCGTAAGGATGATGTGGAGGACCAGCGTCCGATTGCGCGCGGGACAAAGCCCCACCCTTGGCGACGAAGGTGTTCGCTACAGGTATCTGATCGGCGCCGATGGCGAGTCCTCCCGAACCCGCCGATGGGCTGGTTTGCAGGCGGGAGTGTTGCGCAGCCGGCGCTTTGGTTTTCGCGCTCACTTCGAACTGGATGAGGTCGCGGCGCTTCCGGCCGGCAACTATGTTGAGGTTTATTGGGGCGCTACCGGCCAGGCGTACGTCACCCCGGTAGGAGAACGCACAGTCTGCGTGTCGGTCATCTCCCGCTCCCAGCAGCCGGGGACCTTCCAGAGAACGATCGACAGCATTCCAGCTCTGCGGCAATCGCTTTCCCGAAGCAGACAGCTCACGCCGCAAAGGGGCGCAGTCACCACAACGTCCAGCTTTGATCGCGTCGTGCGGGGGAATGTTGCGTTGATCGGCGATGCCTCCGGCTCGGTCGATGCGATTACGGGCGAAGGGCTCGCGGTGGGTTTTCGTCAGGCCTTGCTGCTGCGCGATTCTATCGGGGAGGGCAGCCTCGATCGGTATCAGGCACAACATGCAGATATACTGCGGCTGCCGCAGCGGATGGCGCGGGCTATGCTACTGATGGACCGGCATGCGAACTTGAGACGCCACGCACTCCGGACATTCGCGAGCCGTCCCGACCTGTTTCGGGCAATGCTTCGCGTACACCTCAATGAGGAGCGCTTTTCCTCTATCGCGCTTCGGCATGGAATCGAATTCGGAAAGGTACTCTTATGTGTCGCAGATTAACCAAAGCCGCCAGGTTTGTTAGCAGCGTTCGCGTAGCGCTTTTGCTGGTGTTCGCGTTGTCTGCCGGCATTGCCCGCGCGCAAACCGCGGCTTCTGCCAGCACGCTTCATCTCGACCCGGCAGGGACCAGCATTCGATGGACCCTGAAGGGCAACCTGCACACCGTTCACGGAACCTTTCAACTCAAGAGTGGTCTGATTACGTTCGACCCGAAGACGGGTGCGGCTCAGGGCGAGATCATCATCGAAACTGCCTCAGGCGCGAGTGGGGAAGAGATGCGTGACCGTCGCATGCAGAAGGACGTGCTCGAAAGCACGAAGTATCCGGAAGCGATTTTTCACCCGGATAAGGTCATGGGCGTTGTCCGTGCCGGCCGCACGCAGACCGCAACCGTGGAAGGTACGTTTACGATTCACGGTGCCGACCATCCTCTGACATTGCAGGTGCAGACGAGCTGGAATGGTGACGTCGTTTCGGCCAAGACGAGCTTCACTGTGCCCTATGTCGCCTGGGGGATGAAGGATCCGAGCACGCTGATGCTGCGGGTGGGGAAAGAGGTGCAGGTGGAAATAGATTCCAGGGGATCGGTCGAATGATCGATGCACTCTTGCCCAATCGAATCGCTCGAGGTCAATCGATAACTAAGGTCGACCGATGCGCCTAAGGTGAACCGGTGACCAGAGGAAAGCCGAGGCGGTCGGACGCCAATTTCCAATAGGTTCTTGACTCCCCCTAGATCTTCCGGCATACTCAAAAGAGTGCCTGAACATCCAGTTGAGGCGAGTCGAGAACCACGCCCGGAGAGATCAACTCCAGAGGGGTGGGAGACGAGGGAAAATGGCAAGGAAGCTCTCTAAGAACCTGGTAAAAGCGCGTGCGCTCGTGGAGCCCCGCCCGTATCTTCTGGTGGACGCAGTTCCACTCCTGCAAAAAGCAAAGTATGCGAAGTTCGACGAGACCGTCGACCTAACGATGCGCCTGGGCGTCGACCCCAAGCACGCGGACCAGATGGTTCGCGGCACGGTCGTTTTGCCGCATGGCCTGGGCAAATCGAAGATCGTTGCCGTCATCGCTTCGGGCGACCGCGTCAAAGATGCCGAAGCTGCCGGCGCTGAGTTCTTTGGCGGCGAAGAGCTGGTGGAAAAAATTCAGAAAGAGAATTGGACAGCCTTCGATGCGCTGATTGCTACTCCGGACATGATGAAGTCGGTCGGCCGTCTCGGTAAGGTGCTTGGACCCAAGGGCCTGATGCCGAACCCGAAGACCGGTACCGTCACAACGGACGTTGCGGCGGCGGTTAGGGAGATTAAGGCTGGTAAAGTTGAATTTCGCACCGACAAGACCGCCCTGGTCCACGTTCCCGTAGGCAAGCTTTCGTTTGATCCTCAGAAGCTGGTCGACAACGCAATGACCGTGATCACGAGCGTTGTAAAAGCGAAGCCGTCCGCAGCCAAGGGAAAATACATCAAGGGCGTGACGCTCAGCTCTTCGATGGGCCCCGGCATACAGCTCGACTACGCCGCCGCTGAGCTGGCTGGCAAGGCCTAGTTCTAAGCTGGCAACAGTTCAAGTTAGTTATAGACCCTGTTCTGGCCGCATCCGCGAGGAGCAGGGAAGCGAAAGCAAAGAGGATTCAGTTATGGCATTGACCAGGGCATCTAAGACGGAGAAGGTATCTAAGCTCGCCAGTGAGCTTGAGCACTCGACCTCCGCCATTATCGGAACCTTCAAAGGGCTCACCGCCTCCAAGGACTTCGAGCTGCGTAAAGCAGTTCGCGGCGCAGGTGGAAGCTACCACGTAGTCAAGAACAAGCTGGCTGCGCGGGCCTCGAGCGGAACTAAAATTGAGGCTGCGCTTCAGGGTCTGAAGGGAGTCTCCGCAGTCGCTTACACCTCGGGCGACCCCGTAGCTCTGGCCAAGGCGCTCTCCACATGGGTCAAGGACAACGCCGAGTTCACCTTCAAGCTGGGCATTATCGACGGCAAAGTGATCAGCGTCGACGAGATCGGCGATCTTGCCACCATGCCGGGCAAAGAAGAGCTCTTCTCGAAACTCCTCTTCCTCATCCAGTCTCCGGCACAGCGTCTGGCCACGGTCATCAACGCCACGGGCCGCGATCTTGCGGTTGTCATCAATCAGGGTGTGGAGAAAGAGAAGTTTGCTGGCTCTGCCGCTCCTGCGGCCTCTGCAGCGGAGCCACAGGCCGAAGCGTCTGCACCAGCCCCTGAAGCCGCGGCACCTGCAGCCGAAACACCTGCAGCCGAGACATCCGCAGTTGAGACACGGACGCCTGAGGCCGAAGCATCCACCTCTAGCGTCGAGGCCACACCTCAACTAGAAGCTGCGCATGCGGAAGAGTCGGCGGCCGGCGAGCAGCCTTCCGGCGCGGCGCAGCCCGAGAATGCAACGGCATCTCAGGCGGGCGAAGCAGCAGGTTCGGATCCGGTCGAAGGATAGCCTAGCAGAGCAAGTTTCGCCTCGTCGTTCAGGGTGCGCCAGTCTGGGCGCAACGGAAACTCTGGATGGCTCCGGCAACCGAAGCGCAGTCCGGTTTCGGGGAGTAACGGTACACCGCACCACAAGAGATCAGTTTCATCAAGTTCAGTTCTATATTGGAGAAATAACATGGCAGACATCCAGCAGTTGGAAGATTCAATCGTTAGCCTCAGCCTCCTCGAGGCTTCGGCCCTGGTCAAGAAGCTCGAAGAGCGTCTCGGCGTTTCGGCAGCGGCAGCAGTCGCGGCCCCGGCAGCAGGGGGCGGCGCGGCGGCAGCAGCTCCGGTGGAAGAGAAGACCGAGTTCACCGTCATCCTCAAGGATGCCGGCGCGAATAAGATTAACACCATCAAGGCTGTGCGCGAAGTGACCGCTCTCGGCTTGAAGGAAGCCAAGGACCTGGTCGACGGCGCTCCCAAGCCTTTGAAGGAAAACATCTCCAAGGACGATGCGGCAGCCATTGCCAAGAAGTTCGAAGGCGTTGCCACGGTAGAGATCAAGTAGCTACCCCCCCCGGCTTGCACTCCGCGGCGGAACGCGATATTCTTGACGTTAGAGAAGATTCGTTCCGCCTCGGCGTGCTATTCGGCTGTTTATAGCGTTCTCCGGGCGCGAGCTAACTCCACAAGATATCTAAGCAAACTTCGTTGTACCCCGGATCATCCTGTCTTCGCGCAGGCTAAGGAACCGGCCACTATACGCCTCGAGCGGCGGACGCGCATAGTGCAATGGCATCAAGCGGGCGGCACAAACTTTGGGGTAGGCGAACCTCAATGGCGGCAGGCATCTACACTACCTATACAGAAACAGTGCACAAGTCGACCTTTGCGCTCACGGGGCAATCTGTCCCATTGAGCGCTTTGCCGTGTTTATGGCATGGCCTTCACTCTAAGCGGGCCCAAAGCAGCTTGCACGCGTTCTTTATAGCAGCTTCGAACGCCTGCAGAAAGTAAAAGTTTCAAGTTTACTGCCGCACAGCAGTACGCGGCAAAACATTCTGCGCGGACCGGCGCTGGCTCACTTCGAGGACAGACGGCACCGAAGATCACGACCAGTGCGCAAGCAGAACCACACCCGGAGGGCGCGACCATAGCCCTCCCCTTACCCGAGTGGCAGCCAGCAGTACGATGCCGGCAGACGCGCTTGGGGAGGCCTCGAAGGTCAGTTTTCAGGAGAGAGCATGTCTGGCGAGTCCAACAACACCGAAATGCGCGCGATCCGTTCCCGTCTCGATTTTTCGAAGATCCCCACCTCCATTCAGATCCCCAACCTCATCGAGGTGCAGCGCCGCAGCTACGAGCGCTTCCTCCAGATGGACAAGCTGCCCCAGGAGCGCGAAGACAACGGCCTCCAGTCCGTCTTCACCTCGGTGTTTCCCATCACCGACTTCCGCAACGTCTCCGAGCTCGAATTTGTCGATTTTTCGATCGGCAACTGGGAGTGCAAGTGCGGCTATCTGAAGGGTCTCAATCACCTGCGCACCGCCTGCACCCACTGCGGCCACATGGTCATCACTGACCCTTTCCACCCGGGCGACGTACTTTGCAATTTCTGCGGAACCTACAACAAGAACACCCCTGACTTCTGCACCAAGTGCGGCGACCCCGTCGGCCTGCAGCTCAAGTACGACCAGGCGGAGTGCGAAGAGCGCGGCATGACCTACTCCGCCCCGCTCAAGGTCACCATCCGGCTCAAGATCTACGACAAGGACCCTGAGACCGGCGTCAAGAGCCTGCGCGACATGAAGGAGCAGGAAGTCTTCTTCGGCGACATTCCGCTGATGAGCCAGAATGGCACCTTCATCGTCAACGGCACCGAGCGCGTCATCGTCTCGCAGCTCCACCGTTCGCCCGGCGTCTTCTTCGAGACGGCGAACAACCGCACCTACTTCCTGGGCAAGATCATCCCGTACCGCGGCAGCTGGGTGGAGTTCGAGTACGACCAAAAGAACACCCTGTATGTCCGCATCGACCGCAAGCGCAAGTTCCTGGGCACCATCTTCCTGCGCGCCCTCGGCCTGCGTACCGACGAAGAGATCCTGAAGACCTTCTACACCGTCGACACCATCAACGTCGCCGACGGCAAGCTGCATTGGAAGGTCGCGCCGGAAGGCCAGCCTTCTAACCTGCAAGGCACGCGTCCCGCCGCCGGCATCACCATCAAAGGTGAGGAGGTCGCTCCCGCTACCCGAAAGATCTCGGCCCACACTATCAAGGGCCTGCGCAGCCACAAAATCGAAACTATCGAGGTGGAGACTAGCGAGTTCGATGGCGCCATGACCGCGTCAGACGTCGTCGACCTCACCACCGGAGAACTTTTGTATGAAGCCAACCAAGAGCTCACCGCCGACAAGCTGCACAAGATCATCCAGTCCGGCGTCACCAGCCTAGAAGTCTTCTTTCCCGAGCGCGACGATGTGGGCAACATCATCACCAACACGCTGCGCCGCGACTCTGTGCGCAAGCCCGAAGAAGCGTTGATCGAGATCTACCGCAAGCTGCGTCCCGGCGACCCACCGACGCTCGACACTGCGACTGCGCTCTTCGAAGGCATGTTCTTCGATCCGCGCAAGTACGACTTCTCGCGTGTCGGCCGCCTCAAATTCAACATCAAGCTCTACGAGAACCAGGACCCCTCGGGCCTCGATCATCGCACCCTCACTCCTGAGGACTTCTACGGCACGATTCGCTACCTCCTCAAGCTGCGCAAGAACATCGGTACGGTCGACGACATCGATCATCTCGGCAACCGCCGCGTCCGTGCCGTAGGCGAACTGATGGAAAACCAGTTCCGCATCGGCCTGGTTCGCATGGAGCGTGCCATCAAGGAAAAGATGTCGGTATACCAGGAGATGTCGACCGCCATGCCGCATGACCTCATCAATGCCAAGCCTGTGATGGCGGCGATACGTGAGTTCTTCGGCTCCTCGCAGCTGTCACAGTTCATGGACCAGACCAACCCGCTCTCGGAGATCACGCACAAGCGGCGCCTCTCCGCCCTTGGGCCCGGCGGTCTTTCCCGTGAGCGCGCGGGCTTTGAAGTCCGCGACGTGCACCCGACTCACTATGGACGCATCTGCCCGATCGAGACGCCGGAAGGTCCGAACATCGGCCTCATCTCGTCGCTCTCCTGCTTTGCACGGATCAACGAATACGGCTTCATCGAAAGCCCGTATCGACGTGTGAAAGACGGCCGCGCGCTCGACTATGTTTCCGTCACCAACGCGGGCGAATCCGGTCTGCGCCAGGGCGACTATCTTGAGATCGAAGAGGCCAGCGGGAAGAATGCCGAGCTGAAGAAGTCCGGTAAGCGCACCATGGACTTGGCTCCTTTCAGCTTCTATCTCTCCGCCTGGGAAGAAGACCGCCACACCATCGCGCAGGCTAACATCGAGCTCGACGAGAAGCTGAATATCGTGCAGGATGTGGTCGACGCCCGTCGTCAAGGCAACTTCGTCCTGGTCAACAAGTCCGAAGTGGACTACGTTGACGTCTCGCCCAAACAGCTCGTCTCGGTCGCCGCCTCGCTGGTTCCGTTCCTCGAGCACGACGACGCAAACCGCGCTCTGATGGGTGCGAACATGCAGCGGCAGTCCGTACCTTTGCTCGTCGCCGAAGCGCCGTTTGTCGGCACCGGCATGGAGGGCGTGACCGCACGCGACTCAGGCGCCGTCATTCTGGCCAAGCGCAACGGCATCGTGGACTCGGTCGACTCCGAACGCATCATCATCCGCGTCGAAGGCGAGCACCACCCCACGCAGCTCTCGCGTGAGGTCGGCTCAGACATCTACCAGCTCACGAAGTTCAAGCGTTCCAACCAGAACACCTGCATCAACCAGAAGCCCATCGTCCGGGTCAACGACCGCGTGGTCAAAGGCCAGGTGATCGCTGACGGACCGTGCACCGAACAAGGCGAGCTCGGCCTCGGACGCAATGTTTTGGTTGCTTTCATGCCCTGGCGCGGATACAACTTCGAAGATGCGATCCTGATCTCGGAGAAGCTGGTCCGCGAAGACTATTACACCTCGATTCATATCGAGGAGTTCGAGATCGAAGCGCGAGACACCAAGCTTGGGCCGGAAGAGATTACGCGCGACATTCCCAACGTCAGCGAGCACGCCCTGCGCGACCTCGACGACTCGGGAATCATCCGCATCGGCGCCAAGATCGGCCATAACGATATCCTCGTCGGCAAGGTGACCCCCAAAGGAGAGACGCAGCTGACTCCTGAGGAAAAGCTGCTTCGCGCCATCTTCGGCGAGAAGGCCGGCGACGTTCGCGACGCAAGTTTGACATGCCCTCCGGGTATCGAAGGTACCGTCGTCGATATTCGCATCTTCTCCCGCAAGGGACAGGAGAAGGACGAGCGCGCCAAGCAGATCGAGCAGGAGATGATCGAGAAGCTCGAACGCAATCTTGCCGATGAGATCCGCATTCTCACCGACGAGCGCCTGAAGCGTCTTGAAGCCATTCTGGGCGGCAAGGAAGTTCTCGCCGACCTCCACGACGAGCGCACCAATAAGAAGCTCCTCAACAAGGGCGATGTTCTCGATCGCGACCAGATCGAGTTGATCTCGACGCGTAATCTTAAGCGCATCCGCTATGCCGACAAGGATCCGCGGGTGAACGAGCAGATCGACGAGATCGAAGAGATGACCTCGCGTCAGATCGATGTTCTTCGCAAGATCACCAACGAGAAGATCAGCAAGATGCAAAAGGGCGACGAACTCGCACCTGGCGTCATCAAGATGGTCAAGGTGTACATCGCCATGAAGCGCAAGCTCTCGGTCGGTGACAAGATGGCCGGGCGGCACGGGAATAAGGGCGTCATTGCCCGTATTCTGCCGGAAGAGGACATGCCTTACCTCCCCGACGGAACTCCGGTCGAGATCGTACTGAACCCGCTTGGCGTGCCTTCGCGTATGAACGTCGGACAGATTCTCGAAACGCATCTCGGGTGGGCCGCACACACCCTGGGCGCGCAGATCGCCGAAGCCGCCGCAGCCATGGAGTCGGCTAACGAAGTTCGTGAGCTCTTCAAGGCGCGCTTCGCCGGAACCGCCGCACTCAACCAGCTTCTTGACCTCGACGATGAGCAGACCATCCGCGTCGCCGCCGGCATGAAGCGCGGTATCTGGTTCGGCACCGCAGTCTTCGACGGCGCACGTGAGACAGAGATCAAGGCGCTGCTGAAGGCGGCCGGTCTTCCCAGCTCGGGCAAGACGCAGCTTTATGATGGCATGATCGGCGATCCGTTCGAGCAGCCCGCCACCGTCGGCTACATCTACATGCTCAAGCTGTCGCACCTTGTCGACGACAAGATCCACGCGCGTTCGATCGGGCCCTACTCGCTCATCACACAGCAGCCGCTGGGCGGTAAGGCGCAGTTCGGCGGACAGCGCTTCGGTGAGATGGAGGTCTGGGCGCTCGAAGCTTACGGCGCCGCCTACATCCTGCAGGAGCTGCTCACCGCCAAGTCCGATGACGTCTTCGGCCGTACCAAGATTTACGAAGCCATCGTCAAGGGCGAAGCTGCCATCGAGCCCGGTGTTCCCGAGTCGTTCAACGTTCTTATCCGCGAACTGCAGTCCCTCTGCCTCGACGTCGAGCTGATCAAACTGGCCGACCAGAAGAAGCAGCCTCTGCCAGCCATCGCCGCAGCCGACTAACGCCCCAAAGCCTGGGGAGGCTCACTGCTTACCCCTTCCCAGGCCGTCATTCTCGAGCGATGCGAACGATCCCCGCATTTCGCTCGAAGTGGCAAGACAATCGACGACAAGCAACAGCACCAGAACCACCGGCAACGCGATACGCCGAAAGTTTTCGCAGACCAGAATTAGCAACCGCAGCTAACCCGCTGCACACACGGAGACCGAAAATATGTTCCGCTCCAGCCCCTTTGAACTCACCGGACCGATCGCCGACTTCGACGCCATCAAGATCCAGCTCGCCAGCCCCGAGAAGATCCGCAGCTGGTCGCATGGCGAAGTCACCAAGCCTGAAACCATCAACTACCGGACCTTCAAGCCGGAACGCGATGGGCTGTTCTGCGCCCGCATCTTTGGCCCTATCACCGACTGGGAGTGCCTCTGCGGTAAGTACAAGCGCATGAAGCACCGCGGCGTCATCTGCGACAAGTGCGGCGTTGAAGTCACCCTCTCGAAGGTCCGCCGCGAACGCCTCGGCCACATCGAGCTTGCAAGCCCCTGCTCGCACGTCTGGTTCTTCAAAGGCCTGCCCTCGCGCATCGGGCATCTCTTGGACATCTCGCTCCGCGAGCTGGAAGCTGTGCTGTACTTCGAGTCCTATGTTGTCGTCGACCCAGGCGATGCGCCCGTCAAAGAACGCGAAGTTATCAAGGACGAGACCAAGTTTCGCGAGCTCGACCAGCAGTACCGGCCTTCAGGCTTTAAGGCGATGATGGGCGCCGAAGCTATCAAGGAGCTGCTCAAGCGCGTTGAAGTAATCGAGCTCTCGATTGAACTGCGCGAGCGCATGAAGACCGAGACCTCGCTCCAGAAGAAGCTCAAGTACTCCAAGCGCCTCAAGATTGTTGAAGCCTTCAAAAAGTCCGACAATCTGCCCCAGTGGATGATCCTCGACGTGATCCCCGTGATCCCGCCCGAGCTTCGCCCGCTGGTCCCGCTCGACGGCGGACGCTTCGCCACCTCTGACCTCAACGACCTCTATCGCCGCGTCATCAACCGCAACAACCGCCTCAAGAAGCTGATGGACCTGCACGCACCCGAGGTCATCGTCCGCAACGAAAAGCGCATGCTGCAGGAGGCCGTCGATGCTCTGTTCGACAACGGCCGCCGTGGGCGCGTTCTTCGTGGTGCGAACAACCGTCCGCTCAAGTCGCTTTCGGACACCCTCAAAGGCAAGCAGGGACGCTTCCGCCAGAACCTTCTCGGCAAACGCGTCGACTACTCCGGACGTTCCGTCATCGTCGTCGGGCCGGAACTTAAACTCCACCAATGCGGTCTTCCCAAGAAGATGGCGCTCGAATTGTTCAAGCCCTTCATCTATCACCGCCTGGAGCAGACCGGACACTGCACCACCATCAAGCAGGCCAAAGAGATGGTCGAAATGCAGGAGCCCATCGTCTGGGACATCCTTGAAGAGGTCATCAAAGACCACCCCGTCCTGCTCAACCGCGCCCCGACACTGCACCGACTCGGCATCCAGGCTTTTGAGCCCGTGCTCGTCGAAGGCAAAGCCATCAAGATTCACCCGCTCGTCTGCACCGCCTTCAACGCGGACTTCGACGGCGACCAGATGGCCGTCCACATCCCGCTCTCGCCCGAGGCCCAGATCGAAGCCAGCGTCCTGATGCTTGCCTCGCACAACATTCTCTCGCCCGCCAGCGGTCAGCCCATCACCGTCCCCACCCAGGACCTCGTCCTCGGCCTCTACTACCTCACCAAGGCAAAGGTTAACGCCAAGGGAGAAGGCCGCGTATTTGCCAACATCGAAGAGGTCTTCATGGCCCTCGAAGCCAGGCAGGTCGAGACCCTCACCCCGATCCGTCTGCGCTACACCGGTCCCGTCCTCGACATGACTACCGCGTATGACGATCAGGACCTCACCCACACTGAGCCGGTGGAGTTCCACAACCAGTACATCAACACGACTGTCGGCCGAGCCATCTTGAACGATGCACTCCCCGAAGGTATGCCCTACGTCAACGGCCTGCTCAAGAAGAAGGGCATCGGCCAACTCATCAACTACTGCTACCTGAATCTCGGCCTCGAAGTCACGGTCAAGACCCTCGACCGCGTCAAGGACCTTGGCTTCACTTATGCCACCCGCTCCGGACTCTCCGTCGGTCTGGACGACATGGTCATCCCCGACTCCAAGTACACGCTCGTCGGCGAAGCCGAAAAGACCGTGCTCACCATGCAGCAGCAGTATCTCGACGGTGCCATCACTAACGGTGAGCGCTCCAACAAGGTCATCCAGATGTGGTCCGGCGTCACCGAACGCGTCGCCGACGAGATGTTCAACAACATGAAGCGCGCCGACAAGGAAGGAGCCATGAACCCGATCTACATCATGGCCGACTCCGGCGCCCGAGGCTCGAAGCAGCAGATCCGTCAGCTCTCGGGCATGCGCGGCCTGATGGCCAAGCCCTCCGGCGAAATCATCGAGACCCCCATCACGGCAAACTTCCGCGAAGGTCTCACCGTGCTGCAGTACTTTATCTCCACCCACGGCGCCCGCAAGGGTCTCGCGGACACGGCGCTCAAGACCGCGGACTCCGGTTACCTGACCCGCCGCCTCGTCGACGTAGCCCAGGACGTCATCATCTCGCACCAGGACTGCGGCACCGTCGAAGGCATCTACGTGATGCCGATCATCGAGGCCGGCGAGACCATCGAGCCCCTGCGCGATCGCATCATCGGCCGCGTTTCACTCGAAAAGCTCAAGGACTTCGAAGGCAAGACCATCGTCGACATCAACCAGGAAATTGACGAAGACCTCGCCTCCGCCGTTCAGGCTGCCGGCATCGAGCGCGTCAAGATTCGCTCGGTCCTCACCTGCGAATCAAAACGCGGCGTCTGCATCCTCTGCTACGGCCGCAACCTGGGCTCAGGCAAGATGGTCGAGATGGGCGAAGCCGTCGGCGTCATTGCGGCACAGTCGATCGGCGAACCCGGCACTCAGCTCACCATGCGTACCTTCCACATCGGCGGCACCGCATCGCGTGTATCCGACGCCTCGCACCTCGAGGCCAAGAATGCCGGCACGGTCCGCTTCATCAACCTCGTCACCGTCCGTTCCAAGGACGGCGGCCTGGTCGCCTTCAACCGCAACGGCTCGCTTGCCATCGTCGATGACAAAGGCCGCGAAAAGGAGCGCTACGCCGTCGTCTATGGCGCCAAGCTCAAGGTCGAAGAGGGCGCGCAGGTCGTTCAGGGCAGCCGTCTCGGCGAGTGGGATCCGTACACCTTCTCACTGCTCACCGAGATCGCCGGAACCGTCCAGTTCAAGGACCTTCAGGAAGGCGTCACCCTCAACGAAGAAGTCGACGAAGTCACCGGCCTCAGCCGTCTGGTCGTCGGCGACTCTCCCGATGAGAAGCGTCAGCCCGCCATCATCGTCAAGTCTGCATCCGGCAACAAGCGGTATCTCATGCCCTCCCGCGCTCACCTCATGGTGACCGACGGCGACGAGATCTTCCCCGGCGACATCCTTGCCAAGATTCCCCGCGAAACCACCCGCACCAAGGACATCACCGGCGGTCTTCCACGCGTCGTTGAGCTCTTCGAGGCACGCAAGCCGCGCGACCCGGCGATCATCAGCAAGATCGATGGTGTCGTTCGCTTCGGCGAAGTGTCCAAGGGCCAGCGCAAGGTCTACGTCACCGCCGACAACGGACAGGAAGAAGAGTACTCGGTGCCCCGCGGTACATATGTCAACGTGCAGGAAGGCGAACGCCTCCGTGCCGGCGACGCGCTGATCGATGGGCCCCGCAACCCGCACGACATCCTCGAAGTCCTTGGCGAACGTGCTCTCCAGCAGTACCTCGTCAACGAAATCCAGGAAGTTTACCGCCTGCAGGGCGTCACCATCTCCGACAAGCACATCGAAACCATCGTTCGCCAGATGCTTCGCTGGGTCAAGATCGAAGAGGTTGGCGACACCACGTTCCTCGTCGACCAGCAAACCGACCGCTTCCGCTTCAACGCCGAAAACCAGCGCGTGTTGATGACGGGCGGACGTCCTGCCATCGGGCGCAGCCTGCTCCTCGGCATCACCAAGGCGTCGCTTTCGACCGACAGCTTCATCTCGGCCGCAAGCTTCCAGGAGACCACCCGCGTGCTCACCGAAGCCAGCATCAACGGCTCCATCGACACGCTCCGCGGCCTCAAGGAAAACGTCATCGTAGGCCGCCTCATTCCCGCCGGCACCGGCATGGAATACTACCGCAACGTCCAGCTCTCCCCAGAGCTAGAAGAAGCGGCAGCCCAGGTCCAGCAGGAAGTCACCGCAGCGATAGAAGCCGAAGAGCGCGAACTCGAACAGATGCGCATGGAAGGCGAACAAGAAGAACTAGCCGCCGAGTAACTTCGCGTCACGGCGAAAGGCGCTTCGCGCGAAAACAAACAACGGCAGAGCTCAGGCTCTGCCGTTTTCATGTAACTATGCCTTTCGATAGGACGGATGGTCGGGTGCCCCATCCTTCGCGTACCTCGCGAAGGGCAGGAATAGACCCGCTCGAATCGGAGGTCGTTCATGCCTGTTACCACACTGGACCGCGCCGTCATCATTGCGCCCTATGCTCACGACCGGCGTGAACTAACCCAACTCATTCGTGATGTGCTGCGGCAACAAGGACGGCTCGCAACGGAAAGCCGTTCCGTCCCGATCCTGATTGAGCAGGGTTTCGGAAAGAACGCCTCGCGGCCAGTTATGTTCCGGGCGATGAGATTCACTCCAAATCTGGCAGCGCCGCCGAGCATGGCATTGTGGACAATAGCACGGCCACCGTGCTGTCTGTCAATGCCCGCGCCAATACACTCACCATCGCAACCCGCGACTATATCAAGTCTCGTACAAGCCGGCACTGCTAAGAAAGCAGACTGGGCAGAATACGGTATACCAAGGGGAACAGCGAGATATTGCAGTGGACGAGCGAATCAGGTTCACGGACTCAGTCGGTGATGTTCGTATTCTTCCTGGCCACTTTGCAACCGTGGAGCGTATTGGGGCGGGCAATGCGCTCTCCGTCCGCTTTGATAGCGGGAAGTTAGTCGAATTGGAGACCGATCCCGCTCGGCATATCGATTACGGCTATACCGTGGATCCATGCAGCGGGTTTCTGTGGATCGCGTACTCGTCCCCGGTGATGCCTCCCAGCTTGCCCAACAGAAAGAGAAGCTCGCGCGCCTGTCTCCGCATATCCGTGACCTTGCCCTCTACACGTCCGACAGCAATGAGTTTTGGCGAAGTCGATTCCAGGTAAGGAGATCTCGCTTGGACACGATAGCTCATTATTGAAGCTGGAAAGACCCCCATGTCTTCGATGCGCGAAAGCAAGTTGGAAGAACTTGGAATCGGACTATGACACCTGCACAATCAGCAGACGAGTTAGATCCGGTGATTAGCAGAACATCTTTCGCGAAGAGCAACGCGACGTGGCCACAGCCAGCAGCTAAAGCTGCGACAAAAGCGGCCTAGTTGTCCATCCATCGAGCGGCGGCATTGCGCTGCCCCTGTCGTCACGCGCCGCAATCGAGCAGGAAGAAACCTCGCCGGTTCTCGCTGCACCCACTTCCGCTGTCGGCCTTCGGCCGCCGGCCTGCGCCAGGAGTCGAGTTCCTCCTCCTAGACCATCCCCTGCATGCACAAAATTCCCTCCTTAATAGAGGGAGGACGGGCAGTTACAACCCGTTAACGCTCGTTTCTCTCCGCCTCGGGTGGACAAAGCCTCCTCCCCTACAAATCCTCACAAATGCTGACACTGGCAAACAGATATCATCCTTTCGAAGAGGGAGACTTACATATGGCTCTTCTTCGTTTGGTCTCTTCATCTCGCATCGTCATATCAGGCCTCTTGGCGTTGCAGCTTCTTCATACACCTATGTGCTCAGCTCAGACACCCCAGCAGATCATGGACGCAGCTTGCGCGAATGACATACGTCAACAGGCCAGCGGTACGCTTTGGGAGAGTATGTCCGAGCGACGAACGAGCGGCCATGTGTACGTCGAACGGACCATCGAAACCGTTGATGGAGATGTAAACCAACTCATCAGTGTGGATGGACATAGCCCCGATGGGCCTGAAAAGAACAAAAACGATAAAACGCTTGAAGAACTACTCCACAGTCCCCAGGCCCGCGAGGCCAAGCATAAAGCCATGCAGACAGAAAACCAGGATGCGGCAACTCTCATGCGCGCCCTTCCTAAGATGTTCTTGCTCGAGGATCGAGGCCAGACGGATGGTACCGAGACGATTGCTTTCGAACCCGATCCATCCTTTCAACCGCAAAGCATAGAACAACGCGCAATTCATGGTATGTCTGGCGCCTTCTACGTTGAAAGGAAGAACATGCGCCTGACAGGAATAGATGCGATCGTCCCGGAGCAGGTGAAGTTTGGCTTAGGCCTTCTTGGGACCTTAGAAAAGGGAGGAACGTATATGCTGCGACGCATCGAGGTTGGATCAGGAGTATGGAAGACCCAGAATACAAGGATCAATCACACCGGTCACGTGGCCGTCTTGAAGAATATAAGTAAGCAGAGCGCGGAATCAAAGTCCGGCTGGCATCCCGTCCCTCCCAACACGACTGTTCTACAAGCATTTGCGATGTTTGGTCTGCATCTGTAGGCCATTTCTAGATCGGCTGGGACGAGTTCGGTTCTTCTATGGACGGGTATACCCCGCTCGCGCAGTTCTGGGCGGCTCAAGGCTTTGGTGTAATCCAGCCTACTTTTCTCGACTCCACAAGACTGGGTCCTAATCCGACGGCTCACACAGTGAGGCAGTCAGAACTTATCTTAACGATCCCCGAAAGCTTGCCCTATGGCGGTATCGTGTGAGAACGTGAAGCGCAACCTGACAGGCTGGACTTCATTGAAGATTCCGTTCCGGAGCTCAGAGGACGCCTCGACCGAACCCGTATAGCCGCCGCTGAACATTCTTTCGGTGCTCAAACCATGGCAATGTTGTTGGGTGCCAGAGTCATTGATCACAACGGCAACTTAGACGAGGATTTTTCTGACCCAAGGATTAAAGCGGGTGTACTGCTCTCGGCTGGTGGCCGCGGAGGAGAGGCTCTCAGTCCCTTCGCTGCGGAACATTTTCCTCATCTCAATCAGGACTACTCCCAGATGACAACCCGGACCCTCGTCGTATCCGCCGTTGGGACCAATCTCCGCTTACCGTCCTTGGGCCAGAATGGTTCACTGATGCATATAAGCTGCTGGCTCCCGGGGCTGATTGTCTGTTGACGTTGTTCGGAGGAGAGCATATGTTGGACGGCATCTCAGGGTATCTGGTAGCAGACCAACAGATGTAAACCCCGAGCGCGTCGCAATGGTACAGCGGCTTACTTGGGCATACCTTCGGAGTGCCCTCTATCCTGAGACCACGCATAGGGGGCCGCATGCGTTGCATTGAAGAGGAGCGCCGAGCTAACCGGCCAAGTTGATCACAAATGACGCCGGAGTGAAGTCACGCTCAGGGGCGAGGGTTGCACACTCTTGCCGCCATCAGGTGCTATTTAGGCCCGCTTCGCCGGTCGAGGTCGGCAGGACTCCTAGCACGTTTTCCACCGAGATTGAGCACCCCGCTCCGTTGCGCACTGACTGCCGCACTTGCAAGTGCCCTCATGTCGGCTATTCTCATAGCTCACTAGAAGGCGGTCGCAGAGTATTTGAGCGCGTCGATTGATGGAATCGGCATTTTTCAAGCCATCCGTCGACGTTGCACAAGACGCCACAAACTGACGCGCATGGACCAACTGATGAGGAATTGTCTTGTAACTATGCCGGGCTTTGAACCTCGGCCGTGAGGCCACAACTTCACATAAGCCTGAAGCGACACATTCCTATCGATGGCGAGTCCGCAGTGCAGCCGACACACTGTCACAGGACCTACATGGACACGGATCCGCTAAGACCCGCACTTCGGTGTAGAGGTCGGGGATTGCAATCCTTGCAGCTATTGATCCGGCCCTCCAGTATTGCTACGCGGCATAGGTTACGTTCTTTTGCTGGAAGTAACTCCGGATTCTTGCTGGCTGTTTCTGGATGCTTCTGAGGCTACGGGCGGCTGAGCGGGTGAGAG
>JALYVA010000107.1 GCA_030853485.1 Acidobacteriota bacterium | reverse complement strand
TCCTCCTCAACGGATGCGGAGGCACCACCATCAACCCCAATCTCCGCGTCACCCCTCCCGGCACCTACCAGTACCAGATCACCGCTACCTCCGCCACCGGCATCGAGCAATCCCAGACCGTAATCCTCAACCTCACCGTCACCGCCCCCTAAGCCCCGCAACCGCCCGCTGTTGCCCTTGTAGTTGCCATCGCCGATTCCTTCCCCGCTGCCCCACAGCGGGAGCTCTGCTGGCGCCCTTCGGCCTAGTCGTTTGCTGTTGGCTTTCTAGTTGTCATTCCCGTAGGGGATCTGCTGTTTGCCCTTCTAGTTTTCCCCATCCAAAAAAACAGCAACAAAACGGTTGCACATTCCTCTTTCATCGCCTATGCTCAATCATGCAACTAGGAGGTTGCCATTCATGCAGGACCACATCGAAAAGCAAATCGAAATCACCGCCCCCACCTCGCGCGTCTGGCAGGCCCTCACCGACTCCAAACAATTCGGCGAATGGTTCCAGGTCAATATCGACGGCCCCTTCACCGCCGGCAAACCCGCAGCCGGCCAGCTCACCTACCCCGGATACGAAGGCGTCCGCCTGGAGGTGACCGTCAAAACCATCGAGCCCGAAACCTACTTCGCCTACACCTGGCATCCCAACCCCTGCGACGCCAAGGCCGACTACACCTCCGAGCCCCCCACTCTCGTCGAGTTCCGCCTCAAGCCCACCTCGATCGGCACCCTGCTCACGGTTCGCGAATCAGGCTTCACCAACATTCCCGGCGCCCGACAGGCCGAAGCCTTCCGCAACAACGACAACGGCTGGCTGAAGCAGATGGAGAGCCTTAAAACCTATGCCGAAAAAAGCTAGCAGCCGCCGTCACGCGCAAGCCACCCTCTTTGCCGCCCTTGGAGACGAGACCAGGCTCGCGCTCCTCCACACCCTCTCCTCCGGCCGGCCCCACTCCATCGCCGACCTCACCCACGGCACAGGCCTCACCCGCCAGGCCGTCACCAAACATCTCCGCGTCCTCGAGCGCGTGCGTCTTCTCCACGGCACACGCTCGGGACGCGAAAGCCTCTTCGCCTTCAACCCCAAACCCATCGAGGAAATGCAAACCTATCTCGAACAAGTCTCAGCCCAATGGGACGCCACCCTCAACCGCCTCAAAACTTTCGTCGAAACCAACCCCTGAGAAAACGAGCCCTGTCACTACGCCGCGGCTTTCTCTTCCCCGCCAGGAAACGGGGTGCCCCATCTTCGGCGCGTCTCTTGCGCCTAAGGTGGGATTCCACCCCGTTGCCCTCACTGGCTGCGATCCACGCTCGTGATCTCCTCTTCGCCTTTCTCTCAGTCCTGCCACACGAATCAAGCAAAGGAACCCAATGCCCGACATCCTGCACCTCCTCAAAATCAAGGCCGCCCCCGAACAGCTCTACCAAGCCCTCACCACCCCCGCAGGCATCCACAGGTGGTGGACCCGCGATGCCGACCTCGACACTCGCCTCCGCGGCCATGGCGAGTTCCGCTTCCCCGCATACGGACCACCCTACGCCACCAACGTCACCATCGACGACCTCCTGCCCCCACACCGCGTAGCCTGGACCGTCACCTCTTCCTTTCGTCCCGAGTGGAACGGCACCACCATCACCTTCGACCTCCGCGCCGAAGCCGACCTCACCGTTCTCTTCTTCGCGCACCGCGGCTTCCCCAAACCCGACGAGAACTACGCCCTCTGCAACACCGGCTGGGCCTACTACCTCGTCAGCCTCCAGCAGTACCTGCAAACCGGCCGCGGCGCACCCAGCCCCGACATAGACTTCGCCCGCGTCCTGCGGTAAACAGAAAGCCAAGTCCGATGCACGCCGGCCCTTTCGAGAGCCTATGCTCCTTCAGTTCTCCTCCCCGAAAGTGGTCTGCCGTCTGTCACGTCCACACATCAGCGAGCTGGTCGCTTCGGCCACGTCCACGCGCACCAGACGATCAGTAAGGTCAGGCCGATCTCGATCAACCCGTAAGCCACATAGAAGTGCCATCCACCCCGGATCGCCAGAATCATGACAAACGTGTAGACCGCACCGAACACAATATTCGCCCAGCGACTCACGCCCGCAGGCAGAACCAGCGTGAGAAACGGCATGAGACTCGGGATGATCATGATCGCCGACATCCCCAGCAGAACTCCTTGAGAGACCGAGCCGAAAGCCGTGTCGCCGCCAAGCATCTCCCGCAGCTTCCCCGGTTGGTACAGTTCAAAGTAGTCCCCATAGATATAAAAAAACATCACCGAGCACCACAGCGAAAAGAGCTTGAACCGCACATGGATAGGAATATCGTCTAGCGCCACAGCGTCTCCCGTCTATCACCCGATCTCTTACTAAGGATCAAAACTTTCTCGAATCATAGAACAGCGAACACCCGCGCGATCTGTTTTCGGTTCTGTTCCCCCAGGCTAAACTGGAATCTCATGCCTCCCACCCTCGAATCAGCCCAGCGAAGCGATCCGAAACACCGCCTCGCCGTAGCTCTCGACCTGCCCACCGCACGCGAAGCCCTCGCGCTGGTCGATCGCCTCGAACAAACCTGCCATTGGTTCAAAGTCGGCATGGAGCTCTTCTACGCCGCAGGCCTCCCACTCCTCCACCAGCTCCGCGACCGCGGCTTCAGTATCTTCCTCGACCTCAAGCTCCACGACATCCCCAACACCGTCGCCGGGGCGGTCCGCTCCGCCACCTCCACCGGAGCCTCGCTGCTCACCGTCCACGCCGCCGGAGGGCCCGCCATGCTCGCCGCAGCAGCCGAAGCCGCCCAGGCCCCCGGCTCCCCCCGCCTGCTCGCCGTCACGGTCCTCACCAGCATGGATGCAGCCCAACTCCACGCCATCGGCATCGAAACCTCCCCCGCCGACCAGGTCCTGCGCCTCGCCCGCCTCGCCCAGAGCTCCGGCATCCCCGGAATGGTCTGCTCCGCCGAAGAGGTCGGTCTGCTGCGCCGTGAGCTAGGGCCCGAAGCGCTCCTCATCGTCCCCGGTATCCGCCCCGCCGGCGCCGAGCTCGGCGACCAGAAGCGCATCGCCACCCCTGCCTCAGCCATTGCCCAGGGAGCTTCTATGCTCGTCGTCGGGCGCCCCATCGCCCAGTCCCCCAACCCCGCCGCAGCCGCCCAAGCCATCCTCGCCGAAATCCAGGCGGCACTCTAACCAGCCGCTGGAATACCCCCGGGAGCGTTCGTCTTGATTTCCCCGAGCGTGCACCAAGCTGGCGTTTTGATGGTCAAAATGTCGAGATTTTGCAACCAAATGCAGCACCAGAACGCGGTTTCTCAATTCTCGCGGTCAGTTCTTTCCGTCAGCCTCTTCTACTTCGCGTTCTACCTGTAGAACGACAGCACGCGCCACGCGTTCAGAGCCTGGCGGAAGCCGAACCGACAGCAATGTCAGGTTGAGCTCCTCATCCGAAAGAGCCGCCGCTCCAACGATCGGATTGCCGTTTTTCTGGAGCCGGGATCGCGTCCCAAGTCCTTCTTTGTCGGGTGGAGTTTCATATTCCACCATCTCTTTGCTCAGGTAGTGGAGCCTATCCTCGGGATACGGACCCATCGGGAAGTTTGCAGCTGTTTCGATTCCTTCCGCGATCACCCTCGAGAAAAAAGTACGGTGTGCAGGAAAGACCCGCGCAATCACCGCCGCCACCACAAAACGTCCCGAAGTATCGCCGAACTGGCGGGAAAGCTGAACTGCAGGTCCGGCAAACCCCTTCCACGTGTCCGAGAACAGAAGCTTGCTGTCGATCATCTCGGGTGCGACAAACAATGAGCTGCCGCTTGATCCGTACGTCCCGAAGCAGTGCCATCCCCGGGGGGCTAGAACACCCGGTCCCTCCTTGGCTTTGAAGTAGGCAAGCTGGCTTGCGAGTTCTCGCGGTAAAGCAACAATCTCCGGTCTTCCATGCGGTGCCCGGACCGGTCCTAGTTGGCCATCGGAGGCGCAGCCCACGAAGGGTACCGAAGACGATGCTTGCCCCCTGGTGTGCGGCAGGTTCGAACTTCTAGCTTCCAGGTTCAGAGGCTCCCCCCTGCTGTTACGGCCGCAATCCACGCACCCACTAGGAAGCACCTCCCAATGGATTCGAATCGATGCTTGGACATATGTTTCATCGCTCATGCTCCTGATTGCTGCTGGAGCGTCGACCACAACAGAAGGCCTAAGAGAGCATTCCTGGGCCTCTCGGGCGAATTGGAATCCGAGTCTCCGAGCAGCACCTTAGCTCGACGGCTGGTGCTCCGGAAGTCTGGCGCCTGGAAAAAGCTCACCGGCAAAAAAAATGTTAAAGGCTAGACGCGAGCACCCACAATTTACACGGCGCGCCCGTGCGTCACATCCATATCGCTCAACCGCAGCGCAAGCGACTTCGCCCCGCCGCCCCCGCGCTGGAACTCGCTCAAATCCAGCTCCGTCACCTGAAACCCGCGCGCCGTCAGCCTCTGGGCCAGGTCGCCCTTCACCGTGCTCATCAGGATATTCCGTCCCACATTGATCACGTTACAGGCAAACTGTGTCGCTTCCAACTCGCTCACCACGATGCGTTTCTCTTCCCCATACGCCCCTTCGATCCTGGCCAGCGACTCCGCATCGAACGCCTCAGGAAAGTACATGGCATACCCTCCCTCCAGCAGCGCAAAGCAGAGATCCAGATGATAGAAACGCGGGTCGACCAGGTGCAGCGAAGTCACCGTCGTATGCCATGCATCGGCCAGATGACGATGGCTATGCCGGCAGGTACGCACCCCATGCGCTGCCCACAGACGCCCTCCGTCGGCATCGAACGTCACATCGCCTTCCCCTTCAAACGAAGTCTCCCGCGGCGTATCCCACACCAGGAAACCGCTCTCCTGGAACCACCGCCGCAGAGGCTCTTCCTCGCTCTGCCGCTGCGTGTGCGCAAAGCTTGAGACTGCAGCCAGCCCATGGTGAACCAGGGCCGCGTGCGCGACAAACACCATGTCGGGAGCGCCCGAGCGCGCATGCAGCAACCGCACATCAGACACCCGCAGCAGATGCTGGTACAAATTCTTCCATTGCATAAACGCTGTATCGCGCGAAAGCTGATGCAGATTTCCCGCCATCCACGGATTGATCACGTAATCTACGTCGTACCACTCCGGGGGACACATCAGGTAGGTTGCGCGGCTGAAGTGAGGCAAGGAGGTGAAGGCAGAAGGGGAGGTTGCAGCAGAGGTTGAAGTCATCATATAGAACCGTTTTTCCTACTTTCCAGGCTAGAGTCTGCCCCTCCAGAATAACGATCGTCAAGCTCCCGGCACGAAATTCCTAGTACAACTTTGGTGCATCGGTTTTTAATCGGAACGTCATGCCGCAGCCCCTGTTCTGCCCCATAATTGCGGGTCGGTTCGGCCGCCGCGACACGCACGAAAAAGAGCCCCAACCAGGGGCTCCGTTCCTTGCGCTTGTTCACCGCACACTAAAGTTTTTCGAAGAAGTCGCAAGCCGAGCAGGAGATATACACTCCGCCCGGGATCCCACGCTCCCGATCCTTCACGCGCTTGACGATGCGCGTCGGTTTCGAGCACTTCGGACAATCCGTGCTCTTGTTGGTGTCCATGACCTTCTTACGGTCGCCGGTCTTGGCAATCTTCGCCATAATGCTTGCTCTCCCTCGTGCAAATGATCTGATAGTTGTTTCGGCTCGGGTGCGCCAGAGGTCCGATCTACCCTTCACCTTTGCAGGCGGGCAGAATCGAAGCGTCCTGAACTTCTCGTCTTGAACTTCTCATCCGGAGCTTCTCATAGTGAACTCCGGGGCTGTCCGGCAATCATCCGGAACCCGCCGAGGCGGACATTCAGAGGAGAAGAAGTTCGTTCAAGCCTCACCCGTAAGTCTACACGACCGGAGCCTCTATCGTGCAGGCTGCACCGACCCCGCTCCCCCGTCCGACACTGCAACCACATTCGCAGGGGGCACCGGCAGTGGTCTTCTTCCAGACGGTGAACTTCCCTGCTGACTGTCCGCAGGAAACTGCACCTTGTTCAGACCATCCTTCGGGGCCGCCTCCCCCGGTCTCCGCAGGCTCGGAGGTGGCGCACTCGTACCGTCTTCGCCCGGCTTCTTGTCGCCAAGCGCAACCTCCCGAGTCAATCCAGGATCTTCAAATCCGCCCATCTCATCCTGCTGGTGAACTTCAATCGGCTTTCCCAGCGCAGCAATCTCTACAACCGCCACGCGGTCACCCTTGAAGCGCACGAAACGTACAGTCTGCGGCACGCGCCCGTAGATCCATTCTTCGTAGCGGGCGCCGTTCGGGTCTCCGCTGGCCTGATCGCGAATCTTGTTCTCCGGCGCGCCAAGCGAAGCCAGCACCATCCGATGATTCATCCCAACCAGCACCTCGTGTGCGGCAATGGCCTCTTTCAGTATCGGCGGAAGCGTATCCGCGTACGCCTGTTCGGACGTCTTCACACCGAAGTCAATCACCGGCTCCAGCAGCGCCTTCACCTCGGGAGCAGAGATCTCCGGCACCTGGCCTTCAAAGATCAGCGTCACCCGCGAACCCGTCGCGCGCTCCCCAAGATCTGCAACCACCGGGTTATCGCCAATCGAGACGTGCCGCAAAAAACGATGCTTCAGATAAGGACCGCCGTTCAGATCCACAACGATGCGGTCGCGTTTGATTTCGAGAGAGGTAATGATCACCCGGTCCCCTGCCGCCGCCGCCAGTCCCTTCTGATAAATTAGTTTCTTGTATTCGACCGGCCCGGGTGTTAGAGGTCCGTTAGCCCGCAACCCGATCTCCGGGCTTACCGGCAATGCACGATGCGCAAAACCCTGCTCTGCCTCCAGATTGCGCACCAGCTCCCTGCGCCCGCGCTCGGAAAGCCTTCCATCGGGAAGAGACACACTGGTCGGCGTAAAGTCGGTCGCGATATCGGCCGTGGCAGACTTCTCGCCCACTACAAATACCTGGCCGTGGGCCGTCGCCAAAGCGAGACCGCCAAGACCGGGAAAAACCAGAATTGAACCTACCACCAGAACAAAGCGAGAACCGTTGAGTGCCATGGGAGCACCTCAGATGAACACAGATTGCGCCTTTTCTTCCCTTTTGACAAGGTCCGCATCTGCTCTTTTCGACTAGGCCAAAATAACGCGCCGAATCACAAGCTCACGGGAATGCTGTGGACCAGGTTCCCGACCTCCGGCACAGCGACGCAGGTATTGCGGATCAAGCATCGCGACACGGCATCGCGAAACCGGGGCTATAGCTCTGGCGCATTCTCCGCACTCCGGCTATGCGGCGTGGTCGGCAGAATCTGCACCAGCGACCCCGCGGCTGGCGCGCTTGCCTGCTGCTCCATGGCCACATGTGCCGGGGGCGCAGTCACCTCGGTCGGATATCCCCCCGACACAATCGCCTTGTGGGTGTAGTCCCAGGCATAGTCCCGCGTCATCCGCACCAGCACCGCGACGCCGAGCAAAAGCACAAGAGCAGTGAACACGGCACCCTCCGGTCCGTACTCCCCACCTGTCAGCCACAATCGTCCAAACGTCCTGGTCTGCACCACGCTCGAGAAATCGCTCATCCCGCTCACCGGAAGCCCGAACAGAAGAGCCACGCAGGCATTCCACGCAAAGTGCAGCCCCCACGAAAGCCAAAGCCCGTGCGTACGAAGCCATCCAATCGAAAGCAGAAGACCCGCAAGCACCGTCACCAGGACGCTGGTCCAGGTCGCGTAATGGTTCAACGCATGACCCACGCCAAACAGCAAAGCCAGCAGCGCTGTCGCCTTGCCCGGACCCAGCGCCTCGATCAAACGCCGGTAGGGGTATCCCCGGAACGCGACCTCTTCAGCAAGCGCCGCGACGGCCAGGGTCACAAGATTGAGTACCAGCAATCCAAACGCCCGCGGCTGCAACCAGAGCTGCACATAGAACGCACCACCCAGCGCCATGGGCACGATCGCAAGCACCACCAGCCCCCAGCCAAGCGCCGCTCCCTCCGCCCACTCGCGCGCTGCCGTCGCCCGCTTCGGAAGCCCCAGCACCTCGCCCAGCGAAGCTCGAACCCCTGCGATCGACTGCAGCACCGAAAAGCCTGCCCCAAGCAAAAACAACAGAAACAGCGCCGTGAGTAAAGGCCGCACCGGCCCCAGATCATAACGAACCGCAAAGCCCTCTGCCGCCCGGACGGCAAGAGCGTTCGAGCAGAAAAACCACGCCGCCGACGTGACGAAGAGCGCAAGCTGCAACGTGCGGTCAAACCGAGCTGTCAGTTTCGTGTCGAACCGCTGCAATGCCAATCACTCCGTAAGCTCTCGCCGGTCCGCTAGGCGGTCGTGTAAAACTGCGCGATAGAACGAAACTTCGCATACCGCTGCTCCAGCAACTCCTCAACCGGCAAACCACGCAGGCTCGCCAGATGATGTTGGAGCCTCTCATCGACCATCGCGAAGCCCGCTTCGGGATCGTTCTGCGTTCCCCCCTGCGGCTCCTGCAATACCTCATCGACGCAGCCCAGTGCCTTAACGTCAACCGCCGTGTACTTCAACGCCGCCGCTGCCTGTTGCTTCTTCGTCGCATCCTTCCACATGATCGATGCGCAGCCTTCGGGCGAAATCACCGAATAAATCGCGTTCTCGAGCATCAGCACACGATCCGTCACCGCAAGCGCCAGCGCCCCGCCCGAACCTCCTTCGCCCGTGATCGTCGCAATGGTCGGCACGCGCAATCTCGACATCTCAATCAGGTTGCGCGCAATCGCCTCGCCCTGCCCGCGCTCCTCGGCTCCTATGCCGGGATTGGCCCCTGCTAGGTCGATAAACGTGAACACCGGCCTGCCAAATTTCTCCGCAATCTTCATCGCCCGCAGCGCCTTGCGATACCCTTCCGGGTCGGGACTGCCGAACTTGCGAGCCACGCGCTCCTTCAACGTGCGCCCCTTCCTGTTACCGACCACAAGAACGGGTTCGCCGTGAAACCGCGCCATGCCGCAGCTCATCGCCGCATCGTCACCAAACACGCGGTCGCCGTGAATCTCGCTGAAATCCGTAAACAGTGCTTCGATGAAATCCATCGGATAGGGGCGCTGAGGATGCCGCGCCAGCTCCGTCCTGATCCATGCCTCGGGAGTTGGTGCGTTTACAGCCTGGACATGTGCTGTTCTGCCTGCTTCGTGTTCTGGCATAGTGTGTCGAAACGTCGGAGCTACTCCTGCAATTGTATGGCATCCGTTGAGCACTGCCTGTCTTCGCGAACCACAGGAGCACCAACCCAGGGCTTATCTACGGACGAAGCGGCGGCACCGCGCGTAGCGGCAGCGTCCGGCAGCCAAACCTAATCCATCACCCGCACGCCGCCCCGCCCCACCAGCTCTTCGACGCGGTCGATAAACAGCCTGTCCGCCGCCACCAGAACGTTGTGCGGCTCAAGCACCGCGCAGAACTCCCCCGGCTCTTCAAGGTCCAGCAGCAGCTTGCCCTTGCCCGGAGCACCCAGCAGAATCGCATGCAGCTTTTCCAGCAGCGCTTCATCCGGATTATGCAGCGGCACCTTGATCCGCAGCGAATCCGGCAGCTTGATCTTCACGTCCTCGAGCGCCTGGATGCTCGAAACCGCAAGCTTCGGGGCCGAGTCTTCCTCGCCGCGCAGCACACCCCGCACCACCACCGGCACATCGATCTTCAGCTTCTCCGCCAGCTTCTCGTACGACTGCGGAAACGCAATCAGCTCGATCTTCCCCACCGTGTCTTCGAGGCATGCCTGCGCATACATCTCGCCCGACCGCTTCGACTTCGCCACCTTCAACCCCGTAATCACACCCGCGATCGCAATCTCGTTCTGCGGCTCCTCGTTGCGTCCACGCCGGAACGTCTGCGGCTCCGGTTTCATCTCGCACGCCGTCGCCGTATCCACCACCTTCATGTTCCGCAGCTTCTCGCGATACTTGTCCAAAGGATGCCCCGAGACAAAGAATCCCAGCACCTCCTTCTCATGCTGCAGGCGTGTATGCTCGTCCCACTCCGGCACACTCGGCAGATCGTCCTCTCGACTCCTCTTCGTCGACGCGCCGATATCCGCATCGAAGATCCCGAACAGACCATGCTGCCCTGCCGCCTCGTCACGTTGCGACTTCTGCGCCCGCTCCATCGCCTTGTCGAGCGACGCCATCAGCTGCGCCCTTCCCCCCAGCCCATCCATCGCTCCAGCCTTGATCAGCGACTCCAGCACGCGCTTGTTCAGCAGCCGAAGATCCACCTTCTCGCAGAACTCCCACAGGCTCGCGAACCCGCTCCTGCCCGCCTCCTGCAACCCGTTGCGCGCCGTAATGATCGACTCGATCGCATTGTGTCCGACGTTCTTGATCGCCGCAAGCCCAAATCCAATCGCCCCATTTACCGGCGTAAAGTTCGCAAACGAAACCTGCACATCTGGCGGCACCACCGCAATGTTCATCTCCCGGCATTCGGAGATGTACTTCACCACATTCTCCGGCTTCGAGGTTTCGCTGGTCAGCAGCGCCGCCATAAACTCCACCGGATAATGCGTCTTCAACCACGCCGTGTGATACGCCAGCAACGCATACGCGGCCGAGTGCGACTTGTTAAAGCCGTACCCCGCAAACTGTTCCATCAGGTCGAACAGCCTGCCCGCAATGTCCTTCGGATGCTTCTTCCCGGCAGCCCCCGACATGAAACGGTCGCGCTGCTTGGCCATCTCTTCCGGGTTCTTCTTTCCCATCGCGCGACGCAGCAGGTCGGCATCGCCCAGCGAGTACCCCGCCACCTCCGCCGAGATCTGCATCACCTGCTCCTGGTACACAATCACGCCAAGCGTCTCGCGCAAAATCTCTTCGAGCTCCGGCAGCATGTATTCCACTGCCCTCCGTCCCCATTTGCGCTCGATAAAATCGTCGATCATCCCGCCTTGTATCGGCCCCGGACGATACAGCGCATTCAGTGCCGTCAGGTCCTCCACAGTATTCGGCTTGTAGCGACGCAGCACATCGCGCATCCCGCCCGATTCAAACTGAAACACACCCGACGTCAGCGCGCGATGGTACACCTGCTCGTACGTCTTCCGGTCATCGAGCGGTATCGTCGCCATATCGACATCTTCGCCAACCGTCTGCTTGATCAGCTTCAGCGCATCGTCAATCACCGTCAACGTCGTCAGTCCCAGGAAGTCCATCTTGAGAAGCCCCATCTTCTCAATCGCCTTCATGTCATACGCCGTCACGATATCCTCGTTCTTCGCACGAGCCACCGGAACCAACTCCGTCAGAGGCTTAGGCGCAATCACCACACCCGCCGCATGCACCCCCGCACCGCGCACCAGACCCTCCAGCCGCAGCGCCGCATCGATCACCTCTTTCACCTTCGGGTCGCTCTCATACGCACCCGCGAGCGTAGGCGAATCATTCAGCGCCTGGTCGATCGTGATCCCAATCGTAGCCGGAATCATCTTCGCAATCCGGTCCACCTCGCCATACGGCATATCGAGCGCCCGGCCCACGTCCTTGATCGCGGCCTTCGCCGCCATCGTGTTGAACGTGATGATCTGCGCCACCTGGTCGCGTCCGTACTTCCGTGTCACATAGTCGATCACCTCGCCCCGCCGGTTCATGCAGAAGTCAATGTCGATATCCGGCATCGACACCCGCTCAGGATTTAGAAACCGCTCGAACAGAAGCTCATTCTGCAGCGGGTCGATGTCCGTAATCTGCATCACGTACGCTACCAGCGACCCCGCCGCCGAGCCCCGCCCCGGCCCCACCGGAATCTTCTGCTCGCGCGCGTAACGAATAAAGTCCCAGGTGATCATGAAGTAGCCGGGAAACTTCATCTGCTTGATGATGCCAAGCTCGCGATCCAGACGCGCATGATAGTCGGGTATCGTCTTCCGCAGCAGCCCACGGCTGCGCAGATGCGCCACCGCCGTGTCCAGCCTCATCTGCAACCCGTCGCGGCATACCTGCTCGAAGAAGCTGTCGAGCGTCTCCCCCTCCGGCACAATAAAGTCCGGAAAAGGATTGTCCACCTTCGTCATCTTCAGGTTGCAGCGGTCGACAAACTGCATCGTCCGCGTGCACACCTCGGGAGTCTGCGCAAACGTGCGCTGCATCTCCTCGGCCGACTTGATGTAAAACTCCTGCGTATCGAACTTAAACCGTTTCGGGTCGTTCATGCTGCCCGCCGTCTGCACGCACAACAGGATCTCGTGCGCACGCGAATCGTCCGCGCCCACATAGTGACTGTCGTTGGTGGCAATCAGCGGAATACCCAGATCGCGTTCCAGCTTGAACAGCGCCTCGCACACGCCTTTGTCCGGCTCGAGGCCATGGTCCTGGATCTCAAGAAAGAAATTTCCCTTGCCGAACATGGTCTCGAACTCACCCGCAGTCCGCCTGGCCTCGGCGTACTTCCCTGCCATCAGGTGCTGGTTCACCTCACCCGCAAGACATCCCGAGAATCCGATCAACCCCTCGGCATGCCTGGACAGAAACTCCTTCGAAACCCGGGGCTTGCGATAAAACCCGTTGAGCGCCGCCTCGCTCGTCAGCCGAACCAGGTTGCGATACCCCGCCTCATTCTCCGCCAGCACAAGAAAATGCTTATATCCACCGCTCATCTCGCGATGGTCCGAAGCCTCTGAAAGATACAGCTCGCAGCCCAGAATCGGCTTTAGACCCTTCTTCTGCATCGCATCGAAAAAATGTACCGCGCCATAGATATTGCCGTGATCGGTCATCGCCGCGGCCGTCTGGCCAATCTTGCCCAGGTGGCCCGCAAGCTTGTCCACATCGCAGGCGCCATCCAGCAGCGAGTAGTCGGTATGAAGATGAAGATGGGTAAACTCTGCGGCCATCTCTCTAGTCTAGTTCCGCAGGCCAGTAGGAAAACGTGGTAGAAACCTCGACGCATCCTATGTCCATGGCCGGGTTCCTCCCCATCGACGCCGTTCTTCGCTGGCAGCAGAAGCGCAAGCGCGCCCAGAAACTCTCCCGCGCCTCATCCTGGCCCGTCACCCAGGCCGAGATCAACCACTGGCAGGTCCTCCCCGCTGACAAGGAGCAGGCCACCGCAGGCACTCCCTACCAGATCGAGGCCGGCTTTCACTTCCAGCGCAACGGAGAATACTTCGGAGGCTACGTGCGCTCCGTCGCACTCACCCACCACGAAGCCGAAGCCAAATCCAAAGGCTCGCCCACACTTACGATCCGATACAACCCCGCCAACCCCGACGAAGTCGCCGTCCTCGCAGAAGACAACGCCTCCACCCTTCCCTTCCGCATCCTCTCCACCTGATCAAATCCTCACCCGAGGCCGAGGTACAGAAGCAACGCGCCTTCGGTCGCGAGCATGATCTCTTTCTCGAGATGGCCGACGACGTTCCCAATCTTTCCCATACTGGCCGTCTGGATCAAGTCCACCATGATCTCCGAATCCTTTTTGAGTCCGTTCTGCTCCGAAGGACTAACCGGCACACGAATCAGCGGCACGCGATTCAGGTCGCTCGTAATCTGCAGAAATGTAACCGTTGGTGCTGGCAGAGCGACATCCGACTGGACAATAAGCGCGGGTCGAGGCTTACCAAACTCGCCGGAAAGAGCTACCGTGACGATATCGCCACGCTTCAAACCCAACCCTCGGTGCAGCGCACCTTGTCCATCCAGTCTGTGATCTCGGAAGACTCGTTTCTTGCGGACAGCACCCCAAGCTGTCGCTGATACTCCTCGAGTAGTTCGGCACGGCGCACATCCGGAACCCAATGCGTGACCGGTTTCAGCCCCCTCGCACGTAGAGTCTCACGATGCCTTCGAACGCGGCTGGCAGACTCCGGCCGGCGTGGTTCAGACGGCTTGTTAGGTGTGGACTTCATAGCAGCAATGTTACATGTAACGCTCCTGGAAGTACAGCTTCCTTTCAACGCACCAGCCCACTCGCCAGTTCCACATAAAGCTCCACCGCCTCCAGCAACTCCTTCTTCGCAATCTTCTCGTCCCGCGTATGCGCCACGTGGATCGAGCCCGGCCCCAGCAAAAACGGCTCGCCCCAAGCAGTCAGCGACGGAATGTCGGTCGTGAACTTCGCCACCATCGTCGGGAGGTTCCCCACCTTGCGCATGCGCACAAACGGCAGCTCCAGGCTGAAGTCCACCTGTGCCCGGTCTCCTACCGTCTTCAGGATCGAACGCTTGATCTCGTCCGCCGGTCCCACCAGCCGCACCAGTATATGCGCCTCAGCCTTGTCCGCAATCACGTTCGGCGCACGCCCACCCTCGATCAGCCCAATGTTCAACGTCGAAGCCCCAATCTTCGGGTCCACCGGAAGTGGAAGCTCCAGCACATCATGCAGCGCCGCCACCAGCTTGTCGATCGCCGACTCGCCCAGCTCCGGATACGCCGAGTGCGCCATCCGCCCCTTCGCCCGAAGCTCGACGCGCAACGCACCCTTCGAAGCCAATGCCAGCCTGTTGTCCGTCGGCTCCCCATTGATCAGAAATCTCGACCCTTTCGGATGCAGATTCGCCACCGCCGCACCGGCCGAGTCGCGCTCTTCCCCCAC
>JALYVA010000099.1 GCA_030853485.1 Acidobacteriota bacterium | reverse complement strand
GGGTTGGTTTGGGTGTTTGGGTTGGGGTGGGACGGAGGTTCGGAGGATTGCCGGGGAGTGGAGGAGGGCTTTGGATTGGGGATGGGACGGGGGTTGGGAGGAGGGCCGGGGAGTGGAGCGAAAGCGGTCTCGCTTTGCGAGAGGCCCACATCTCAGAATCGAGATATGGGGCACCCGAGTTGCTGGTTGGGGTTAGGGTTGCTGGCGCATCGGAGGTGGCGACGGGGTGGGGTGGGGGTTAGCGGGCCATGGGGGCTTCCTGGCGGTAGAGGTTGGTGAGGAGGTGCTGGGTGACTTTGTAGCAGGGGCAGGCGGTGGCTTCGAGTTTTTTGCGATCGAGGATTTTGACGCGTCCTCGGCTGTGCTCGATGAGGCCGCTGCGCTGCAGGGATCCTGCGACCGCGGTGACGGTGGTGCGACGGGAGCCGAGCATCATGGCGAGAAACTCCTGGGTAAGGGTGAGTTCGTCGGACTGCACGCGGTCGTGGGCTTCGAGGAGCCAGCGGGAAAGTCTTTGTTCGGCTTCGTGGAGGCGATGGCATCCGGCGAGCTGGCCGAGGCTGACGGCCTGGGCCTGGACGAACTCGAGCAGACGGACGCGGATCTCTTCCGAGGCGCGGAAGGCTTTCTGGAGTTTGGGGAACGGAATGCGTAGGGCCGTCGCTTCGATCTGGATGAAGCAGCGGGTGGAGACCATGGAGGGGCCGAGCAGGTGGAGACTGCAGGCGACTCCTTCCGGTCCGATGAGGCCGACCTCGGCGCTGCCGCCATCGGGCATGGAGGTGACGACGGAAGCAATGCCGGAGGTGAGGAAGAAGGCGAAGGCGGGGGGCTGTTCGGCCTCGTTGAGCGAGGTCCTGATGGGCATCGAAACGGCGGTGCTGGCGGCGAGGAGCGACTCGCGGGCGGGAAGGGAGAGGGAGGACAGAAACAGATTGGTTGGTTCGGCAGCCATGACGGGGGTCCTTTACCTTCAGTTCGTAAAGGACTGCTCTTCCCGGGGGGACGGCAGCGGATCACGTCTCTGACCAGAGGTTGATTGAAGCTTGTCTCCGAAGCTAACGCCAAATAGCATGGAGTTCTGTCCGGTATGGGACACCATGCGATGAGCGAAATACGTTAGGTTCTCAGATTGGCAACAGAACACATACGGCGGGCAGGTGCTGCGGTGTACGCTTCTTCTCCTCACATTCTCATATTCGGGCATGATGCGATGTTGCAAGACACGCGCAAGCTGATTCTCGAACGAATCGGTTTTCGTGTCTCGATCACTGGCAGCGTGGCGCAAACAGCCCAGACGATCCGTGCTGAAACGATCGATTTACTCGTTATGTGCAGCTCCGTTTCTGCCAAAGAACGGGTGGAGATCCTGACGGTCGCGCATAAGGTGCAACCGACGATGAAGAACCTGATTATGACCGTTGGGCAGGACACGTATCCCATGCAAGTCCAGGATACGGTCGCGGACGGCTTCATGCTGCCGGAGGCGCTCGTGGATGTGGTGAAGGGACTGGCCGGGCTGCAGGTTGGAGACTCTGTCCTGAATCTGGACGCTGCTGACTGAATGAGATGCTTTGGGGGAGGTATGGTTGCTCGGCGGACGTTGCGGGCCTGAGCATGGCGCGTTTTCCCGCTGGGGCGAATCGCGATGGGGCAGAGGGTTAGAGGGTCAGGGCATCCGGTTCGGCGGGAGGGAGCAGGGCGAGGGCACCCCGGGACTGGAGGTCGGAGGCGACGGCTTGTCCGAGTGAGACGGGGTCGATGTTGCCGGAGGCCTGGGTTCCGAGCTGGGTTCCGAACTGGGTGTCGGCTTGGGTATCGACCTGGACCATGGCTTCGCCGTCTGGTGCGACGACCTGGGCGATCATGTGCCATCTGCCGTGGTTGTGGAAGCAGAAGGCTCCGATGGGGAGCTGGCAGCCACCGCCGAGGGCGTCGAGGGTGGTGCGTTCGGCGTTGACGGCGAAGCGGGTGTGGGGGTGCTCGAGGAAGGCGACGGCCTGGCGAATGGCGGCGTCGCGGGCTGGGTTGGGCTGGGTGGTGGAGGGGTATTCGGGGCTGCGGGTTTCAAGGGCGAGGGCTCCCTGGCCGGGGGCGGGACACATTTCGTGCGGGGAGAAGCGCTGGTGGACGGCTTCGGCGCGCTTGAGGCGGTCGAGACCGGCGGCGGCGAGGACGAGGGCGTCGCATTGGGCCTGCTCGAGCTTGCGGAGGCGGGTGTCGATGTTGCCTCGGATTTCGACGAATTCGACGTCGGGACGGAGGGCGAGGAGCTGGGCTCGGCGGCGTGGGCTGGAGGTGCCGATGCGGCCTCCTTGGGGGAGGGTGTGGAGAGCCCAGTAGGACTCGCAGACCCAGACGTCGCGGGCGTCGGCGCGTTTGGGAATGGCGGCGAGGGTGAACTGGGGGGCGAGCCGGGTGGGGAGATCCTTGAGGGAGTGGACGGCGAGATCGATGCGTCCTTCTTCGAGGGCTTCTTCGATTTCCTTGATGAAGATGCCTTTGCCGTCGAGGTTGGGCGGCGGGATGAAGCCGGGCTGCTGCATGCGGTCGCCGGTGGTGCGGATGATTTCGAGCTCGACGGGATAGCCTGCGTCGCGGAGGGCGAAGAGGATGTGGTTGGCCTGCCAGAGGGCGAGCTGCGAGCCTCGGCTGCCGATGCGGATGGGGGCTTTGGGGTGGATCATCATCCTCTTCAGGATACGGCAGAGGGAGCGGTTGGGGCGGAGCTTTCTCGAGGCGCGAGTGGGTGGGGCGCCTGGGGAAAACCTCCAAGCGCGAGACGCATCCAACGACGGAAAGGGGCAGAACGAAGGCACGCGAGCGCCCGCTCCCAACTTTCCGCTAGGGGAAGAAGGACTGTCTTCCATGACTGCTGCTGCGTCGGTGCTTCGCGCAGCGTTCGGCTACTGTTTTCTGATCCTGATGGTACGGATTGTGGGGACGGTGGCCGGGCAAACAAATTACTCCATTTGAATTTGTGCTGGTTTTTTACCTGGGCGGGCTGACGCTGACGGGGATGGTGTCGAACGAGTTTTCGCTGACCAATGCATTTTGCCAGATTGTGACGATTGCGGCCTGCCACTACGGGATTGCGATGGCACGGGCGAAGTGGCCGCGGGTGGCTCGGATGCTGGACGGTACGCCCCTGGTGCTGCTGGAGAAGAAGCAGTGGAGGACCGAGACGATGCATGGCATGAACGTGACCGACGACGATGTGATGGCGGTGGCACGTGCGGGCGGGTTGCGCACGCTTGAGGATATCGATACGGCTGTGCTTGAACGGAACGGCGAGATCAATGCGTTGGAGGTGAAAAAGTAGCCATGCCAGATGCGACCCTGGACAGGGCGGAACAGGCCGCTGCGGCGCCGGACGTGCCGTTGAAGCCTGTGGGCGATTCGATTGCGAAGGTGGACGATTCGATTGCAGTGGGGGAGGACCTGGAGTTTCAGCGGAAGTGGCGATCCGGGATCGCTGCCGCCGATCGAGGGAGAGAAGCTGAAGATGAGGGTGCGCGACCATACGCCGTGGCGGGAAATCTTCGGGAACATGGTGGGGGAGAACCGGAGCCGGTCGGCGCTGGCGCTGATGTTGATGGTGGCGCAGTCGTTCTTTTTCAATGCGGTGTTCTTTACCTATGGGCTGGTGGTGAAGAAGTTTTTCCATGTGACGGATAAGGAAATTCCGATGCAGCTGCTGCCGTTTGCGGTGGGAAGTTTTTTTGGGCCGCTGCTGCTGGGACGTCTGTTCGACAAGATTGGGCGCAAGCCGATGATTGCGGCGACGTATGGGATCTCCGGGCTGCTGCTGGCGGGTACGCTGATTCCTTTTGTGCATGGCACGATAGGAAGCCGCGGGCTGGGTATTTGCTTTACGGCGATTTTCTTTGTTGCGTCGGCGGCGGCAAGCGCGGCGTATCTGACGGTGAGCGAGATATTTCCGCTGGAGATTCGTGCCTTTGCGATTGCGATCTTCTACGCGCTGGGCACGCTGATTGGAGGTGTGGGCGCGCCGCTGCTGTTCGGTGTGCTGATTGCGACGGGGTCGAAGGCGAACGTAGCGTGGGGATATGGGGTGGGGGCGGTGCTGATGCTGGCGGCTGCGGTGTGCGAGCTTTGGGTTGGGGTGGAGGCGGCGGGGATGAGCCTGGAGGCGGTATCGAAGCCGCTGCAGAGCAGATGAGTCTGGGTGCGGCTGGGGTAGGGCGCGAAGGGCCCATTGGAGGATTGTGCGAAGGCAAATGGGCCAGACGGGATGGTGTCTCTGATGGGTTTGTGAGGATTGTTGAACTGAGTGCTTATGGTAAAGACATAGGGCACGGGAAGGAAGGTAACCGATCGAGTTCGCCGGCGCTCTCGAGAGTATGGCGCAGGCCGGTTGCCATGGCGATGTATAGGAAGCGGGTATGACCTAAAGGTGTTTTGCTGCAGGTTGAGCGGTTACCGATGTTTGAATGGCTTCACAGGTAAAGGGGAAAAGGTGGAGTACCCGAGTTTGGGATGCTGCTAAAGAGTAAATATTTGTCCATTTGCGCAAAACTTGGGAAAGCTCATACCTAAGTTTGGCAAGAGAGAGCGGCTTCGCTCCGGGATTTCTGACATTTGCTCAAGATCTTGGAGATTACCAATGCGTCACTGAACGCTATCTCTTGGCCACGAAAGTGCATTCAGGAGGGGCAGAGGTAACCCCCATGAAGCATGCAATAGGCCTTGTCGCGGTTGGTTTGTGCTCTGTCTTAGGTGTTACGGTTCTTCACG
>JALYVA010000092.1 GCA_030853485.1 Acidobacteriota bacterium | reverse complement strand
CCCCCCCCCCCCCCCCCCCCCCTATTGCCCGCGCGTAAGTCCTTTCATGTTAATGACTTACGGGGCGCTTGTGTCTGCAAATTCGTGCAGGGAAAGGACTTGCGCGCAGATTCGTGCAAACAAAGGAGTTAGGGAAAGCGGTCTCGCTGCGCTCGAGGCCCACATCTCAAAATCGAGATATGGGGCACCCAGTTCGTGTGGTCCACATGTCAAATCCGAGACGTGGATCACACCACATGTCAAATCCGAGATATGGATCACGGATTGGGTGTGCTCCACATGTCAAATTCGCGATATAGATCACCCATTGCGTGTGGCCCACATTTCACAATCGAGATATGGGGCACCCAGTTCTGTGGCCCTCTATGTCAGATCGAGAGGAGGATAGGCCCATGCTTGTGGCCCACCTCTCAAGATTCAAGATTCCGGGCACAGAGTGGATGTGGCCGACATCTGAGAAGCGAGGTGTGGGGCACCTAATGGATTCGTCCTGAGCAGCTTGAATTTTGGTTATATATCAATTATAGCAGTTTGACGTAAACTAGTACGCCACTTGTAAGTCTTGCGTTTTCCGAGACATAAGGCATTCAGGTACTTGACACGCGTTTTTGCTGGTGTTTTTGGGTTTTAAATCGGAGGACGTGGAATTTGGCCGTATTTTGGCGGTTCCTGGTTCGTCGAAAGTAGCCAGATTTGCGCTTGCGTGGGTTCGGGTCGGGAGCTGCGAGTGTTCGTTGCAAAACGCGGAAGGAGCGGACGGGCTCTGCAACGCAGGCGGCGCTCCTATGCGGAGCGCGCCCACGTGGCAGGGACTAATTCGGTTTCGCGCGACATCTTTCGCCGGTCGGCGGCAGGATGGTTTGGGAGGTAGCGGCGCCATTCTTCCGATTCGGCAACTTGCTTGAGGTAGGCGTTGCGCTCGGCCAGAATGGTCACGAGGTGCTTCCGGACATACAGGCGTCTGGCCAATCGTCCGAGCGCACCGTGCGGAAGAGAGAAGCGGATTTCATCGCGGATGCGGGTGCCGTCGTCCATGGCGGCGAAGTAGAGGTCGTGCTCGAAGTGCTGAAACGAGCCTTCTTCCATGACGTTGCGGATGTGACTGGAGGGCCGGACGATCCCGAAAAGGCTGGTGTGGCGGCGGGGCAATCCGAAGTGCCATCCCTGGAAGGTGACTGTCTCCCCTTCGCGGATGAAGCCGCTGGTGACGCCGGCGACGGCCTTCTCGCGGGTGGATTGTGCGGAAGCGACGTGCAGATCGATGTTGAGCGAAAGCTGGAAGCAGCGCTCGACGGGTGCATTGATCCATGTGGTGAGACGGATGATGTTCATAGCGTTGGGTAAGCCCTTCGTGCTGGGGATAGGGACGCGTGGAGCAGATTATGCAAGTAACAACACTTTGCCGATGCCGCCTTTTTCTGCGGCTGCCTGAGCCTCTCCGGCTTCGGCGAGGGGAACCATTCGGTCGATGGGGATGATGAATTTTTTGTGGAGGACGTCTTCGGCCATGGTCCGGAGGGTGGCGGCGTCGGGTGTGGCCATGACGGGCTCGATATGGATGGTGGGGTGCAGCTGGGCGTTGGCGGGGGGCCCGAGGACGGAGGCGAAGATGCCGCCCTGTTTGACTTTGCCGAGGAGCGCCTCTGCGGTTTTGCCGCCTACGGCGTCGGCCACGGCATCGACAAAGCCCAGCTTGGCGACGGCCTCTTTATCGTCAAGGGCGAGGAGTTGGTCGGCGCCGAGGTCGCCGGATTTCTTGAGTTGCGATTTGAGCACGCCTGCGATGACGTGGGCTCCGGCTTTTTTGGCGGTCCAGACGGCGGAGCGGCCTACACTTCCGAACGCTCCGGCGACGAGGACGGTCTGGCCTGCCTGGATCCTGGTTCCGCGGGTGATGAGCTGTTCGCCGGTGGTGGTGACCAGGGGGAGGGCGGCGGCTTCGGCGACGTCGAGACCTTCGGGAATTTTGGCGAGGTCTTGGGCGGGGACGGTGGCGAGTTCGGCGTAGGCCTTGTTGCCGAGCGCCATGACTTTATCGCCTGGAACAAAGCCGGTCACACCTTCGCCGACTTCGCGAACGATGCCTGAGATGTCTCGTCCGAGGATTGCGGGGAAGTCGACGGGGAAGTGGTCCTTGGCGGCCCCGCTGCGGATTTTGTAGTCGATGGGGTTGACGCTGGAAGCGGTGAGGCGGACCAGGACTTCGCCTGGGGCGGCAACGGGGTCGGGAACTTCTTCGTAGACGAGTTTGTTGGGTCCGCCATACTCATGCAATACGACAGCCTTCATGGAAGAGATCCTCAAAAGGTGAGATGCAAGATTTTGCGGGGGAGGCTTCCGTATCTCGCGGGAGGGGGTTAGAACGCCGGTTTTATCGCCGATGACACGGATCGTTGAACGTGGCTCCTGGCTTCTCGTTCCCATGTATCGGGAACGAGGGAAAGGTGAAAGCAGATTCCTTCGAGGGAGGCTAACCAGAGCGGCGACAGCAGACAGCAGGTTCTCTGCTTCGGCTTGGAATGTTTGGAATGGCGAACCAGCGGGAAAGTAAGGGCGAAGGCAAATGCCGGGGGAGCTACGATGTCGGTTCCCACCCATCGCAAAAAGACGCGATGGATGGGGCACCCAGTCTTTTCCGTGCGGGGATGAACAACAAGCAAAGCAACAGCCAGACAAGCGCAGATCCCCTTCGGGGATGACAACCAGAAAGGCAAGGAAAGCTGCGAAAAGCGGAAGAGCAACTGCCAAGTATTAGTGGGAGGAGTGTTTGGCTGTGTCTTCGTCGGGGAGAAAGTGGCGCCAGTCTTCGCTTTCAGCGATTTTTTTGAGGAGGACGAGACGGCGGCGCAGGGTGCGGGAGATGTAGGGGACGAGGATGTGTTTCCCGACGAGGCGTCCGAGAAAGCCGAGGGGAAGGGTGAAGCGGAGCTTGTCGTTGAGGACGGTTCTTCCGTCGACGCTGTAGAGGCGGTGGTCGTGCTGGAAGCGCTTGAAGCGGCCGCGGCCCATGGTGTCCTGGAAGAAGTGTGGGGGCTCGTACCGGGTGATGAGGGTTTCGTGCATCTGGGGGAAGCCGAACTTCCAACCTGCCCAAAGCAGCTTGTCTCCGGCGACGA
Organism: Acidobacteriota bacterium; assembly: GCA_030853485.1. Lineage (GTDB taxonomy): Bacteria > Acidobacteriota > Terriglobia > Terriglobales > Acidobacteriaceae > Edaphobacter. The sequence goes on along the minus strand of JALYVA010000092.1, from coordinate 5,157 downwards.
CGCAGCCCGTGGTTTTTCCTTCGAGCGGCTTCATGTGCAGGCTCAAGGCGACGAGCTCGATATTGGTGGACAGGAGAAAACACCGTTCGAGGGGGGCATCGATGTGGATGGTGTCGCTGATGGTGAACATGCGTTCTGAGGAGATTCTACTGGAAGCGATTGGCGCGCGGCAGGTTCGTGGCGGGTAGGGCCTGGCGTGTGCTGGCCGAGAGACCTCGTTTACGAGGCGGAGATGTTTTCCTATGGAGCGAAATGCAGGTCCTTCGACTGCGGCTCTCGCGATGAGACTGCGAGATCCTTCGCTCAGGAAACGCCGGTGAATGGTGGATCTAATTGTTTGCATTTGGGGAAGCGGTACACTGGTCAGCGCTGGATGTTGTCTGACTCGGTCTGTCTTGCGGCCTCGGGAAAGATCTGCGGGAGAGTGAACTTCTGCCTTATGAATATTAAAGCGGTAGCTAAATTAGCGCGCGTGTCTACCGCGACTGTGTCCCGAACGATTAACGGGACGGCGACGGTGAACCCGAAGACGGCGGAGCGGGTTCGGAAGGCAATCAAAGAGCTGAACTTCTACCCGGATACGAATGCGCGCGCGCTGGGGTCGGGGCGCAGCAGCATGTATGGGCTGATTATTTCCGACATCACCAATCCGTTCTTTCCTGAACTGGTGAAGGCATTTGAAGACATCGCGGTGAGCCACGGGCAGGAGGTGCTGGTGGCGAACACGAACTACGACCCGGAGCGGATGAAGCTTTGCGTGACCCGGATGTTGCAGCGCAAGGTGGACGGGGTGGCGATTATGACGTCGGAGATGGATCCGGCGTTGGTGGAGGTGTTCAGCCGAAGGCATATACCGCTGGTGTTTCTGGATGCTGGAATTCCGGGTCCGGGGGTGAGCAACGTGACGATCAACTACTCGGCGGGGGTGAACTGGGCGATTGAACATTTGGTTGAGCTGGGTCACAGGCGGATCGCGTTCATCAGCGGGCCGATGCGTCTGAGCTCGGCGAGCATGCGCTATTCGGCCTTCATGGAAGATACGGCGAGGGAGCATCTGCCGCAGCATGCGGGGCTGATCCAGGAGGGCAATCATCGGGTGGATGGGGGACATGCGGCGATGCTGCGGATTCTGGACTCGGGCGCTCGGCCGACTGCGGTGGTGGCTTCAAACGATCTGACGGCGATCGGTGCGATGGGCGCGATTGCGGAGCGCGGGTTGAGCGTACCGAACGATATTTCCGTGATTGGGTTCGACGATATTCAGCTGAGCGCGTTTACGCAGCCTCCTTTGACGACGGTGAGTTTGTCGCGAGGGGAGATTGCGAATGCGGCGTTTCGCGCGCTGCATCGGGTGAAGGATAAGGGCGGGATCAAGGTGGCAGAGGGCAGGGAGGATGTGATCCAGCCGACGATGGTTTTTCGGAGATCTACGGCTTGTGCTCCTGGTACCGAAGGGACGAACCGGCAACGCACGAAGGCTAAGGGAGAATGACAGGATGACGTACAGAGGATGCAGGGGTATAGCGGCGGCGGGTTTTCTGCTGTCTTGTGCGATGTTGGCAAGTGCTGCGATGTTGGCAAATGCGCAGACGGCGGTGCGGTTCGACGCAGAGGCGAAGGTGTTTCGGCTGGACGGCGGGAAGACGACCTATGCGTTTGGAGTGAACGAAAGGGGCGAGCTGCAGACGGTGTATTGGGGCGGGAAGCTGCCGGCGGGAGAGCGGCTGCATGCTCCTGCGAGCGGGCCGGAGGTGGCGGCGTTCGATGGCTCGGTGAATACGACGCAGCAGGAGTATGCGGGATGGGGCGGCGGGTTGTATGTGGAGCCGGCGCTGAAAGTGGCTTTCGCGAACGGCAATCGCGACCTGGCGTTGCGGTATCAGTCGAACAGGATTGATGCGAGCGGGCTGACGGTAGTTCTGAAGGATATTTCGGAAGAAGTGTATGTCGAGCTGCACTATAGCGTGGATGCGGCAACGGGGATTGTGGGGCGGTCGGCGGTGGTGGTGAATCGGACGAAAGGGCCTGTGACCGTTGGGCAGGCTGCGGCGGCGACGTGGAACCTGCCGCGCGGGGACGACTACGAGTTGTATTCGCTGGCTGGGCGGTGGGCGGGGGAGTGGCAGTTGAGCGAGCGGAGGATTGTGGCGGGAGCTACGGTGCTCGAGAGCAGGCGCGGGTCGACGGGACACCAGAACAATCCTTGGTTTGCCATTGCGCAGAACGCGCACGGAAACGAGGAGACGGGGGAGGTGTGGTTTGGCGCGCTGGCGTGGAGCGGATCGTGGCGGATTACGGTGGAGCAGGACCAGCTGCGGCAGGTGCGGGTGACGGGCGGATTCAATCCGTTCGATTTCAGTTACAAATTATTGCCGGGGGAAAAGCTGGAGACGCCGGTGTTCTATGCGGGGCATACGGGGCAGGGGATGGGCGAGGCGTCGCGCCTGCTGCACCGGTTCGAGCTGGCGAAGATTCTGCCGCAGGCGCCTGCGCCTCGGCCGAGGCCGGTGCTGTACAACTCGTGGGAGGCGACGGAGTTTGCGGTGGATGAGGCGGGGCAGGAGGCGCTGGCGGAGAAGGCGGCGCGGATCGGTGTGGAACGGTTTGTGATGGATGACGGATGGTTTGGAGAGCGCAAGAACGACCATGCGGGGCTGGGTGACTGGTACGTGAATCCGCAGAAATTTCCGCATGGGTTGAAGCCTCTGATCGATAAAGTGCATTCGCTGGGGATGGACTTCGGACTTTGGGTGGAGCCGGAGATGGTGAACCCGAACAGCGATCTGTATCGGAAGCATCCGGACTGGGTGTTGAACTTTCCGGGGAGGCCGCGCACGGAGTCTCGCAATCAACTGGTGTTGAACCTGGCGAGGCCGGACGTGCGGGCGTATGTGTATGGCTTTCTTGACAAGCTGCTGAACGAGAATCAGATTGCGTTTTTGAAGTGGGACTATAACCGGAACTGGTCGGAGCCGGGGTGGGCTGCGGTTGCGGCGGACGAGCAGCAGAAGGTGTATGTGGACTATGTGCGGAATCTGTATGGGATTTTGCGGGAGCTGCGGGCGAAACATCCGGGGGTGGAGATCGAGAGCTGCTCGGGTGGAGGGGGCCGGGTGGATCTCGGGATACTGTCGCTGACCGACGAGGTTTGGCCTTCGGACAATACGGACCCGTTCGACCGGTTGAGCATTCAGGACGGATTTACGTATGCGTATACGCCGGGGGTGATGATGGCGTGGGTGACGGATTCGCCGAACTGGGCGAATAACCGGACGACGACAGTGGCGTATCGCTTTTTATCGTCGATGCAGGGGTCGCTTGGGGTGGGCGCGAACCTGACGAAGTGGGGGGAGCAGGATTTTGTCACGGCGAAGGGACTGATCGACGCGTACAAGCAGGTGCGGGAGACGGTGCAGCACGGGTCGCTGTACCGGTTGATCTCGCCGCGCAACGGAAGCGAATACTCGGCTACGGAGTCGGTGGCGACGGATGGGCATGAGGCCGTGCTGTTTGCGTTTCTGCATTCGAGCTCGATGTTCTATCCGTTCCCGCGGGTGTTTCTGAAGGGGCTGGAGCGAGAGAAGCAGTATCGCGTGGCGGCGATTTCTGGAGCGCTGGCGAAGGGTTCTCCGGAGTTGGCGAGCGGCGCGTACTGGATGGATCACGGAGTGGATGTGGATCTTCGTGGGGATTTTCAGGCGGCGGCGTTTCGATGGGAGAGGGTGCAGTGAGCTGGGTGCCGCGCTGCTGATTTATTGCGCTGCCCGGTTTATTGCGTGGTGCCGGTGAGGAAGATCTGGTCGGCGTGGGCTGCGATGAGGCGGTAGAGGGCGAACTGGCGTTCGTTCTGGCTGCGGAGTTCGAAGAGGAGACTGGCGCGGTTGCTGGCTTCGGCGTCGACGACATCGACGAAGCGCATGCGCGGGGTGCGGTCGAGGTGCGCGGCGTCGGTGACGTTCTGGATCGCGGGTTTGAGTTCGCCGAGGCCATTGTCCTGCGCGACGATGGTGACGTAGCGGAGAGCGGATCCGGTTCCAGCGGTGTGGGCGGAGTAGATGTAGGTGGGGGCGCCGCCGTAGCTGAGGGTGTAGGCCTTGAGGTCCTCGTCGGAGAGGGCGGTCTGCGGCGTGGCGAGGGGTTTCGCGGCGCGGCGGGGTCTGGTTGCGGCAGCGGATTTTCTCCCTGTGGCGGGGGGCGCTTTTTGTTGGCTCGCGGGAGACGTGGTTTTGTAGACCGCTAGTTGAGCTTGCGCGAGAGACTGCAGCTTTTTGAGGACTGTGGCGTGCTGGGCGGGGTCTTGCCAGGCGAGAGCGAAGGGATGGGGGTCGCGGTTAACGGCATCGGATACAGCCACCATCTGGTGAAGATCCTGGGGAATTCCGATGAGTCTCGGGAGGTCGGATTCAGTGAGGGCGCTGGTGGGCTTGCCCCGATGGAGGTTGGGGCGGTTGGGGTCCTCGTTGAGCGACTCGACGCCGGTGGTGGAGGACTGCTGGTTGGCGTTGTGCGCCTTGCGGGCTTCTTCGGGGGTGCGGCGCTTGAGGGTGGGACGGTCGGAATCGGCGGTGGTGTCTGAGGTGGTGGGATGGGGGGAACTTGGTGGGGAGCCTGGCTGGGTTGCGGTGGTGGAGGTGGGCGTTCCGGCGGTGCCCTTGGTTGAATCCTCGGTGGAGTTCTCGGTCGAGTCATCGGCGGAGTCCTTAGGGGGCTTCGAGGTGCGGTGCTTCATCACGGGCCGGTCGGGGTCGTCGGCCGATGCCGGGGTGGTTGCGGAGGACGGAGTTTGGCTTGCGGGTTGGTTGTCGGTGCCGGGTTGGGTGCCGGGATGGCGGCGGACCATCACGGGGCGGTCAGGATCGGTGTTGGCGTCGCTGTCGGGATCGCTGTGGGAGGCGGTCTTGGAGGCCGTATCGGAGGCGGCGGCCTGGGAGGCGGTTTCGGGCGCAGTGTCTTTCACTGAGCTTGTGAGGACGGGAAGGTTTTTCGAAGGCTTGAGGGCGGCGGTGGTACGGCGAGGTGGTGCGGGCGGCTGGACTTTGCCATAGCCGAACCAGCCGTCGTCGTAAGCTACATCCGCGGTGGTGCCGGTGGGTTGGAAGTGGCGTGCGTAGACGAGGTCGAGGAAGCCTTTGGAAAGGCCGGCGGATTGGAGTTCGT
>JALYVA010000085.1 GCA_030853485.1 Acidobacteriota bacterium | reverse complement strand
CCCTTCGAGTAATAATCGTTATTGGAGAGATGGCGGGAGGCGTAATTCTCAGCCCCCGACATCGCCTTACCTGTCAGCATTTTGCTTTCTAGTCGCCAGACGTTTCCAAGGACAGAGCGCCGATTCCGCCATCTTGTGGTTTGGCCGGAGTCGGTGGCTGATACGGTTTCGCCGCCGCTTGTTCCGCCGCCCTCTGTCGATCCTTCGCTTCTTGAGTGCGAATAGCTTCCAGGTTCGGCATGGGCAACTGCACCGGAGCAACACCTGTACGGGCAATGAATGCTTCACAGCGTGCAGGCCGCGCCGGTGGCAAAGCCAGCTTCAGCTTCACCACATACCCGGCGTATCGCAAATATCCAACGCGGTTCTTGAGACTGCCTAATTCCGATTGCGTCACCAGGCGTTGATTCGCCCGCTGCTGAGTGGAGTAACTGCGCTTGCCATCAGCAGACAAATGCTCCGTCAGACACTCGATGTCATGCTCGCCCAGTATCCGGCTTGCCCAGTCAGCGCCATCGGGCTCACCCGTATGTAAAAGCAATTTGGTGAACGGAGCGCTGAAGATGGACTCGACTTCCTCACCGTAAATCGCTTTGAGCTGCGATCTTCCTTGAAAGCCAAGAATGAGGTCGATGCCATACTTGCGACCTCGGGAACTGGCGTCTTTCATGGTCGATAGCTCGCCGAGAGCCGGTAACTCATCCAAAAACATCCGAACGACGGGCTCAGGCTGTTCAGGCTGCGACAAAAACTGACGAATTAAACTGTCGATCATCAGCCGGTGCAGCGGACTGAACGCGGTCTTTGTGTTTTCGCTGGCGGTGAAGAAAATGGAAGGCCGCCGCCCTTTGATAGCCACGTATTCGCGTGCGCTCAGCTTTGGTCTGCCGGGCTCCTCACCTGGTATCTGTTGCAGAGCAAATAAGCACTGGGTCAACGTAGAGATGATCGAAGCGCGAAGCCCCGGCGTATTTTTACGCAACATCTCTTCCAGCTCCGTGCCTTTCGCAATCGCATCAATGAGTGGATCGGCGTGGATATAGAATTGGGCGAGTTCCGCCGCGTTCGGTCGGTAGTTGGTTAAGCAGTGCTTGTAAATGAGCCTTGCCGAGTTGGTGAAAAAGAAATCCTTCGTGCCAAGTCTGCCGGGATATAAGCTTTCGGCTTGCGACATGGCCGTAGCCTCCGCATTGGCAACACTCGAATAGTCAATCTCATCTGCTGGGCTGTAACTGGCGCTGCGCTCATCCGGGCCAAAGATAAAGTCCCCCGGCTTCCAATACCGTTTCAAGAACTGGCAATCGGGATCGTAATAGATGCAGGTTTCGCCGGCAGCCTCGAATTGATCGGCGAGCGCGAACATCGCCACCGTCTTACCCGCGCCGTTATCACCCTGCATCAACTGGTGCTGCACTTCGACTGAACGCTCAATGCGCACAAGGCCCGGTCTCCTTCCCAGCCGCTCCACTCGAAAGCCAATCCCGTCGCCCTTGACGCGGCGATTGAATTCCGCAGGCGCAACCAGCTCCGGTCCTTTGATGTGGCGTTCTTGAGAACGAAACTCTAGCAGACGTTTTTGATCCAGCAGGAAACCGCCACCAGCCAGCAGGGCGACTAACATCGCGGACACAAAGACCGGCACCAAGAGAAACCCGAGGGCCACCTGTCCGCCGTAGATGTTACGCCGCAGCCAGGGGTTGTATTGGGAAGCGGTCATCGGCACCGGGGCCAAGTGCATATTCTCCGGCAGCGGACGGCCATTCACCGTCAGCGGGACTTCATGACCCGCCGCGCCCGTGCACAGCAGCACCTGATATTCCGCTTTCGCTTTGGTAGCTTCACCGAACTGAGGCAATTCGAGAGTGGGAACGGCCGAGCTCAGATAGTCGTTCCAGTAAAGAGTTTGGAGTGGGCCGAGCTTACTCAGTTCGACGCGCACGGCCAGCCACAGCACAAGCGGCAGCGTACAGAAAGCAAGAACCCTGAAAACAGGCAACGGCGGACGAAGGTAGGCACTGTTCATCGCGCTAACTCCAGGGACCGGTCTTCTTTCTGCTGCTGTACCGCCTGACGAACCTGAATCTCATCCATCTCGACCGATGGCGGGAGGGATTTCTCAAGCTCCGGGTTCTTTGCGACCAGATCCTCTCGCAAGGCGTTATACGAATCGCGCCGGCCACTCAAGTACGCCTCATGCAGCGGCACATTCTCTTCTGTGATCTGGGCCGTGGCGCTCTGCATTTCTTTGATCTGCTCCCGTTCTTTGGTCAGATACCAATCGGGAACCCACTCGCCGCGCGCTTGGGAGGCTGCCAGAGCAGGCCGTTGTTCTTCGCGCCAGGCCTGCTCAGCCGCTTGATCCACAGCCATCCGTTCTATGATTTTGTCCATGAATTCGTTGTAGGCCCGCAAGTCCGGGTTCTCGGGACTATTGACCCAGTCCGTCACTGGCCGATCGTCCCGGGCGTCTCTGGTTCGGATGTCGGTGAGGATCTTCTCTGAAAGCCTCTGGATTTCCGCAGGACTCCGTTCCCCGTCGACTGAGGCGGATAGGCGCTGTTCCCGTTCCGCCGCTATTTCTTCTGCCATAACCTTTTCCCCCTGATCGATCACGCTGCTAGGCAGCGGTTGACTTGACTTGCTCGAAGCTAGCGGCTGCTTCTGTCGCGGTCGCTGGATAAATGCGGACGAAGCGGCCTACGTCGCGGTGCCCTTCGGCTAATTCGGTCACGCGTCGCACGCCGTGGACACGCTCTAAATGAACAATGAAGTGGATGCTGCGAAGCACTTGCTTCTCGACGAACTCACGGCCCAGATTCGAATGCGAAGCGAGCACGAGATCCACCAGGCGATGAAACGCATCTTCCGCGCTGTCCGCGTGAATCGTGCAGATGCTGCCTGAATGACCCGTATTGAGCGCCTGCAACAGCTCATACGCTGCATCCGGCTCTCGAACTTCGCCCAGAATGATGCGGTCAGGTCGATGCCGCAACGAAGCGACTAGTAGCTGCGCTATCGACATCTCAGGCCTTCCGCCCGGAGTAGCGTTTTGGGCTTCGAATCGAACAGCATTGCGATGCGAGATCACCATTTCGCGAGGCTTTTCAATGACGATGAGGCGCCCCTCGGTTGGGATGTGGTCGATCAGCGCTTTCGCCAACGTTGTCTTACCGGAACTGGTGCCACCGGCGACGAGGATGTTGATCTTGCCGCGCCAGCCGAAGCCCAGAATTCCTTCGACCAACAGGTCGCGCACGGAAAGCGGCAAACATCCGGTCATTACTAACTCATCCGTGGAATACCAGCGATTAAACTTGCGGATTGTCAGCGTCATGGCGCCGTTGGAGTACAGCGCAGCCACTCGCGATCCATCTGGCAGACGTGTATCTAGAATCGGATTCTTCGCATCGATATCCGAGCCCAGAATGCGCGCCACATTTTGAATCGCCATCACGAGCGATTCCTTCACCTGCATCGCTTCCTGTAAGCAGCCATTGCGGTCTACAAACACAAGGCCGTCTTCATTCACCATCACGTCCGAAATGTCATCGGCCAGAATCAAATCACGCAGCGATGCTGGAAAGAATTGAAGAAGTGTTGAGAAGTCCATCAGCTCTGTGCCCTGTCTTCGTGGAACCACGTAATCGTCAACCCCAGCGGATTCGCAAGCTGAAACGCTGGATCGCGCCGACTTCGCTCCGCCGCTGCCAGCGGATTCACCTTGTACCGAAGCGTCAACAGCCAGTGCTCACGAGCTTGCGGCGAAGCGCTGGACGACTTGTACATATCGATCTTGCATTGACCCGTGCCCACCGTGCCGTCCGGCAGCTTCGTCGAGTCGATGAAGTCGAACGTAATCGAGTTAATCTGGACATCCTGCTCCGGCATCTTCGCCGCCTGCACGCTTGCGACGACATCGGCATCACCGCTCGTCAATTCACGAGCCAGGCGCGAGTCGAGAAAGTAGTAATTCGCCTTGAAGTTGGTATCGATGACTGTCTTGATCAGCCGGAATCTGTCAATGGCCCAGGTATTAAGCCCCGCTACGATCTCGGCTTCTTTCGGCGTGTAATCGTTGTTCCGATAGCGAATCGCCTCGGCCCGGCCCGCTTCGTCTATGCGCGTCCAAACGACGACTGGGGGACGCGACGACTGCCAGATATTCGTACCCGCCACCCGACGAACAGGAGGAAGAAAGCGATAGCCATCCCGCGCCATGCCGCAAAGTACTCAAATCGTGCCGCATGAGCAGCATTTCCAACGTGATCTGTCCTTGTCATATTGATAATCTCTCTATGCGGCGGCCTTTGCCGCGATCTGGGCGATGGCCGTGGCCGCGCTTGTCACCGCCCCCACGGCGGCTTGTCCAAAGGCACCGGCCCCGTTGAAGATTTGCGCCGCCAGCAGCGGCACCATCGTCATGCCCAATAAGAAGAAGAGAGTCAAGCCAATGGCGATGCCGCCATGAGCAATCCAGTTGGCAATCGACGTATCACCGGCCATCGTGTTCTGAAAGAAGTCGAGCCACATTCGCGCCATTACGTACTCCAGAACCGAGCCGAACACACGATAGGAAGCTAGGGCAATCATCAACTGCATCCAGTTCCAAGCCCATCCAGCTGGCCTTCCACCGAGTAGCCACAACGGAATGAGATATGGTCCAACGACCGTAAAGACTCCGCTGCCAACAAAGCCGAGGCCGCCCAGGACGAACATCCCGAAGCTCAATATTCCTGTCAGCCCAATCACGCTGGAGTAAACAAAGCCGTCCAGGAAGGCCAGAGGATTGGCAGGCTTGTCAACCAGCGACGTTGGATTTTGAACGTAGGCCATCATCAGGTCTCGCGGACCTCCGGGAGCGTTGTCGAGTTGCAGCACCATATGTTTCGACACAGCCATCGGCCAGTTATGAAAGCTGAACTGAAGACCGTTGAAATTCACCATGTAGTGATTCAGAAAGTAAACGAAGATGGCCGTTTTGAGGAAGATCATGACAAGCCGCGGAAGCGGCAGAGGATAGTGCGCATGGTGAGCAAACGAAAAACGTTCAAGTCCCCACTGGAACCAAGTCCACATCACCATGAAGGCGCAGAGCCAGCCCAGTTCGGTAAGGCCGTCCTGGACTAAGACCCCGCCATAGCTGGTCACCATTTGCTGGGTCCAGTCCACCAACACAGAACCCCAGTCATAGCCGGTTGGAACCGGAATGGGAGTTTGCGCCGAGGCGGACACAGCGGCCACGAATCCCACCAACACCAGTTTTTTGTTCGTCATCAGGCGCACCCTCTCCCTCTTGGTTGCTTAGTTGAAATCTGCCAGCATCAAACCGCTGAGGTTGGTGATGCCTCGCGGGTTCGAAGCTGTGATCGCATCAACATTCTGGTAGGTGGTGAACTGGGCGTTTTCGTAGTCCCGTTGCCGCATCATCTGCAACATTTGCGCTTGCGCCTGTTGTTGCTGAATATTGTGCTGGCATTGCTGAATGCGGAGCTGCTGGCTAATGCCCATGTTGGACATGCCGCCAAGCGCCGCACGGGTGTTGTCGAGCGTGTTCATCGACAGAGCGATTTGTTCGAGCTGCCCAATGGCGCCATCGTTCTGAATGGCGGATGCGTTACATCCGCCAAGAGCATCCATCATGCTTGTACCGAAGGCGTCTGCAATTTGAATTCGGTTTTGCATGGATGTCCTGGGCGCTGTCATCTGCTGCCAGGCGCCAGCGGCCATCAGCACGCCGCCACCGGAGCGAAGAGCAATGGTCCAATTCGGCTGGCCGGGGATGTTCAGATGCGAAAGGTAACCCGCAGCCTGCATCCGTTGCTTGTTACGAAGTGCCGTCGTCTCACGCAGCGCGAGGTTGTAGATCTGTAGCCCCTGGCCGATCAACGTACCGCCCTGCACGACGGTTTGGGCCAGCTTCACATTGGTCGAGACATTCTCCGACCAGATGGTGCCGAGTTCGG